>DASWGI010000309.1:0-22827 GCA_036393835.1 Myxococcales bacterium
GGATGACCGGCTTGGCCTTCTCGTAGCCCTCGCGGAAGCCCATCAGCGCGGCGGTCTTGAACGCCTGCTCGCTGGAGTCGACCGCGTGCGCCAGGCCGTCGTTCACCACGTAGCGGACGCCCACCACCGGGAAGCCGATCAGCGATCCCTTCTTGACCGCCTCCAGGAAGCCCTTCTCGACCGCGGGGATGAACTCGCGCGGGATGGCGCCGCCGACCACGTCGTCGACGAACTCCTTCGTTTCGACCGAGTCAGGCGGCAGCGGCTCGAGGTAGCCGGCCACCCGGGCGAACTGGCCCGAGCCGCCGGTCTGCTTCTTGTGCGTGTAGGCGAACTCACCCCGCTGCTGGATGGTCTCGCGGAAGGCGACCTGCGGCTGGCCGACCGTGACCTCGCAGGCGTACTCGCGCTTGATGCGCTCCATGTAGATCTCGAGGTGCAGCTCGCCCATGCCCGAGGCGATGGTCTGCCCCGATTCCTCGTCGCGGTGCACGCGGAAGGTCGGGTCCTCGCGGGTGAAGCGGTTCAGCGCCTTGGAGAAGTTGGCGGCGGCCGACTTCTCCTTGGGAGCGATGGCCAAGGAGATCACCGCGTCCGGCACGTGCATCGAGGTCATCGTGTACTTCACCGCGCCGTCGGTGAAGGTGTCGCCGGAGGCGCAGTCGACGCCGAACATCGCGATGATGTCGCCCGCCTCGGCGCGGTCGATGTCGTGCATCTCGTCGGCGTGCATGCGGACGAGGCGCGGCACCTTCACCTTCTTGCCGTCGCGGTTGTTGATGATGAAGTCGCCCTTGGCCAGCTTGCCCTGGTAGACGCGCAGGTAGGTGAGCTGCCCGTAGCGGCCGTCCTCCAGCTTGAAGGCCAGGCCGACGAACGGCTTGTCGGGGCGGGACTCGAGGATGACCTTCTCCTCGTCCTTGCTCTGGTCGTGCGCCTCGTTGGTCACTTCCTTGGGGTTCGGCAGGTAGTAGACGACGCCGTCCAGGAGGTGCTGCACGCCCTTGTTCTTGTACGCGGAGCCGACGAACACCGGGGTGAGCTTGAGCTGGAGCGTCCCGGCGCGGACCGCGCGGCGGATGTCCTCGACGGAGGGCTCCTTGTCCGTAAGGTAAAGCTCGGTGAGCTTCTCGTCAAAGTCGGCGACCGCGGCAATCAAATCGTGCCGTAGGGTCTTCGCCTGCTCGAGCAGGTCGGCGGGGATCTCCTCGGTCCGGACCTTCTCGCCGTTCTCGCCGTCGTAGTAGTGGGCCTTCATGGTGACGAGGTCCACCACGCCCTGGAACTTGTCCTCGGCGCCGATGGGCAGCTCCATCAACACCGCGTTGTGGTTCAGCTTCTCGCGCAACTGCTGGGTGACGCGGAAGGCGTTGGCGCCGGCGCGGTCCATCTTGTTGATGAAGGCCAGGCGCGGGACCTTGTAGCGCCGCATCTGCCGGTCGACGGTGATCGACTGCGACTGCACGCCGGAGACCGAGCAAAGCACCAGGATGGCGCCGTCGAGCACGCGCAGCGCGCGCTCCACCTCGATGGTGAAGTCGACGTGTCCCGGAGTGTCGATGATGTTGATGTTGTGGGTGGGGCGGGAGGCGTCGGTCGGATCCCACTCGCAGTACGTCGCGGCGGACTGGATGGTGATGCCCTTCTCGCGCTCCAGCTCCATCGAGTCCATCTTGGCGCCGACCTGGTCCTTCCCCTTCACCTCGTGGATCTGGTGGATCCGCCCGGTGTAATAGAGGATGCGCTCGGACAGGGTCGTCTTGCCCGAGTCGATGTGCGCCGAGATGCCGATGTTGCGGATGATGTCGATGTTCGCCACGTCTGTGTCTGCCCTTCTGGAGTTCAGTCTGGAACAAGCGCCGCGGGAGCGCGAATTTCCGCGCGCGCCCCCCGGAAGGGGCCGCGCTCCCTACCCCGAAAAGGGGTGAAAGGCAAGCAGGCGGCGCTACGCCCGTTCAGGCGGTACGCGCCTTCAGGCTCGCGGAATCATTGAGATGCCGCAGGGCGCCGCCGGTTGCGCCCCTTGCGCCTCCGCCGCGGTAGCTAGATTGACCCGCGCGCACGACGCACCCCGCGGATGCGGAAGCTTGCGCGCGCGTTCACCCTCCACTAAACAGCGCAATCCATGGGATCCCATGCATCTGCCGAGGCCGTCCGGGCGGTGCTGGACTGCGTCCGGCGCATCGTGCGCGCGCTGCGCGAGTCCTCCCGCGAGGCCGAACGGAAAGTAGGCATCTCCGGCGCGCAGCTGTTCGTCCTGCAGCAGATCGCGGCGGGGCAGGCGCGGTCGGTCTCCGAGCTGGCGGAGCGGACGCTCACCCACCAGAGCTCCGTCTCGGCGGTGGTGCAGCGCCTGGCCGCGGCGGGCCTGATCGCGCGCAGCCGGTCGCCCAAGGACCGCAGGCGCAGCGACCTGCGTCTCACCGCGCGCGGGCGGGCCTTGCTGTCCACCGCGCCGCCGCTCCTGCAGGAGAGGCTGATCGAAGCCGTGCGGCAGCTCCCGCCGGGCAGGCGGCAGCGGCTCGCCTCCGGGCTGCTCGAGGTGGTCGACCGGATGCAGCTCCCCGGCGGAGCAGCGCCGATGTTCTTCGAGGATCGCCGGCGCGCCGGCCGGTCGCGGGGCGGAAGCATCTCGCCTCGCAGGAGCCCGCATGCCCGTCGATGACGTGGTGACCGGCGCCACCACGGAAGGAATCCCGGTGGCGCCCTCGATGGCACCCGCGCTGGAGGCTGCGCGGGTGCCGCCGGAGCGCGCGCTGGTCGACCGGCGGGTCGTGTTCGTCAGCGCGCTCGCGGTGCTGATCGCGCTGGCCGCGGGCGTCGTCGCGCAGGTCCTCACCCGGCTCATCTGGCTGGTCACCAACATCGCCTTCTACGGCCGCTTCAGCACTGCGTACGCCACCCCCGCCGGGAACCACCTGGGCGGCTGGGTGGTGGTGGTGCCGGTGCTGGGCGGGATCGTGGTGGGCGTCATGGCGCGCTACGGATCGGCGGCCATCCGCGGCCACGGCATCCCCGAGGCGATGGAGCAGGTCCTGCTCAACCGCAGCCGCATCCCGGCGCGGATCACGCTGCTCAAGCCTCTGTCCGCCGCCGTGGCCATCGGCACGGGCGGACCGTTCGGGGCGGAAGGCCCCATCATCGCCACCGGCGGGGCGCTCGGATCGCTGCTCGGGCAGGTGCTGCGCACCACCGCGGCCGAGCGGAAGACGCTGCTCGCGGCGGGCGCGGCAGCGGGGATGGCGGCGACCTTCGGCAGCCCGGTGTCGGCGGTGCTGCTCGCGGTGGAGCTGCTCCTCTTCGAGCTGCGGCCGCGCTCGGTGATCCCGGTCGCATTCGCCTCGGCCACGGCGACCGGAGTACGCAGCGCGTTCGCGGGGCCTTCGCCGGCGTTCTCCATGCCCAACCTGCTCCAGCCGCACGGGGCGGCGCTGGCCACCTACGTGATGCTGGGCGCCCTCATCGGCGTCGTGTCGGTGCTGGTCACGCGCGCGGTCTACGCGGTGGAGGACGCCTTCGAGCACCTGCCGGTGCACTGGATGTGGTGGCCGGCGATCGGCTCGATCGCCGTGGGCGTGGTCGGGTATTTCGCGCCCCGCACGCTGGGCGTCGGCTACGACAACATCGACCACATCCTCTCCGGGGACTTCACCCTGCAGGCGATGCTGGTCCTCTGCTCGCTCAAGTTCCTCTCCTGGTGCATCTCGCTGGGCAGCGGCACCTCCGGCGGCACGCTCGCGCCTCTGTTCACCATCGGCGGCGGGCTGGGAGGCGCGCTGGCGGCGGGAGCAGCGGCGGCGGCTCCGCACCTCGGCATCGACGTGCGCATCGGCGCGCTGGTGGGCATGGCGGCCATGTTCGCGGGCGCCTCGCGCGCGCTGCTCGCCTCGGTGATCTTCGCCTTCGAGACCACCCGCCAGCCGCTGGGCCTGCTGCCGCTCCTCGGAGGCTGCAGCGCGGCGTTCCTCATCTCCTGCCTGTTCATGCGCAACACGATCATGACCGAGAAGATCGCGCGCCGGGGCGTGCGCGTGCCCGGCGAGTACGCGGCCGACTTCCTCGACCAGATCCAGGCGGGGGCGGCTGCCTCGCGCCCGGTGGTCTCGCTGCCCGCCGGCGAGCTGCTCGAGACGGTCCGTTCCCGCATCCTGGCGCGGGCGCCGGGCTACGCGCACCAGGGCTTCCCGGTGGTCGACGGGCGCGGCCAGCTCGAAGGGGTGGTTACCCGGCGCGATCTGCTCGACCCGGAGCAGCCGGGCTCGCGGCGCGTGGGCGAGCTCTTACGCCGGCCCGCGGCGGTGGCCTACGAGGACAGCACGTTGCGCGAGGCGGCGGACCACATGGTGCGCGAGGGAGTGGGGAGGCTGCCGGTCGTCGCGCGGGACGAGCCTCGCAAGGTGGTCGGGATGCTGACGCGCAGCGATCTGCTCTCCGCGCACCGGCAGCGGCTGGAGGACATCGACCTGGCGGAGCAGCACCTCGACCTGGGCGCCAAGCTGCGGCGCAGGAACGGAACGAATTAGCGGGTCGGGGTCGAGGTCGGGGTCGAGGTCGTGGTCGAGGGTCGGAGGACGCCTCGAAGCGGGAAGGCCGCCCGCCGGAGCGGACGGCCTTCCTTCCCCCGCGGCACAGGGCCGCTGTGGAATGCGGGCTACTGCTTGCGGACGTTCTGGGCCTGGAGCCCCTTCGGGCCCTTGGCCACCTCGAACTCGACCTTGTCTCCCTCCGAGAGCGATCGGAAACCGTCCATCTGGATGGCGGTGTGGTGGACGAACACGTCCTCTCCCCCCTCCTGGGAGATGAAGCCGTAGCCCTTGCTGTCGTTGAACCATTTCACGGTACCCTGCGCCATGTCGAAGACCTTCTTTGCTAGCGGGCGGTCCCCCCGCCCGGTGTTTTTGCCGGCCCGCGCGGCCGGCCCGGATCCGGTATCAAAAGTCGCATCGGTGGGTCAAACCAGCCGCCGCCGTGGAGGCGGAGCGCTCCCGGGGGGCTTGCTCAGGGGCGGGCGCGGACGCGGAACATGGTGTACGTGAACGAGCCTTCCGGGGCGCGCTCGATCGAGATCAGCTGCGCGATCGCCTCGTCGACCCTGCCGCGCAGCCGCTCGGGCAGCGAGTCCTGCGCGCTCCGCAGGATCTCACCGAACTCGTGCAACGCGCTGTGCAGGTATCCTGCCGGCGAGCCCGCGTGCATGTGCAGCGTGGTCGGCAGCACCTCCACGTGCGAGAAGCCGGCCGCGGTACACAGGCCCTGGAGCTTGCGCCCGATCATCGGGTCGCCACCGCCGGCGGCCTGGGCCTCCCAGAGTGCGCGGAAGGCGTCCTCGGCGAGCGGCTGCCGCGGCCAGAGGAAGAGGCTGTCGTTCTCGACCTCGCACAGGTAGAGCGTGCCGTTCCGCCGCAGCACGCGGCGGGCCTCGCGCAGGATCGGCACCACGTCGCGGCCCGCGACGTGCTCCAGGAACCACGATGCGTGCACCGCGTCGAAGGTGCGGTCCGCGAAGGGCAGGACGGCGGCGGTGCTCTGCACGAGGGGGATGGGGTCGCGCAGGCGGATCTGCTCGTCGCGCGCGGCGCGCAGCTGGTCGAGGGAGAGGTCCGAGCCGACCAGCTTGGCATCCGGGAAGCGCGCGCGGAGCCGCCGGGACATCGCGCCGGTGCCGCAGGCGAGATCGAGCAGGCGCGCGGAAGGGCCGACCTCGACCCCGTCGAGGATCCAGCGGGAGAGGAAGCGCGCCTGCGTCTCGAGGCGCGCCACCTCGGCCGGGTCGGTCTCGCCGTGGATGTAGCGGGGCATGTCTGGTCTTTCTAGGTCGAGTCGAGGCGCAGGTCGAGGTCGTGGGTCGACCCCGACCCCGACCGCGACTGCAACGGATTAGTCCCCTTTCAAGATCCGTCGCGAGGCAAGCGCGCAGGTGTGTACGACCCGTCTGCGGTAACGCTTCCTCAGAAGACGTCCGGCGGGTGGGCCAGCTGGCCCACCGGCTGGTCGCCATGCTGACGGCCCTCATCCGGCGCGGAGCTTCCAGAGCATCCGCTTGAAACGGAGCCCCAGGTGCTGGATGCGGTCCGCAGCTGACGCGTCCAGCGCCCCGATTCCGGCGGCGAGGTCCACCGCGGCCATTGTCTCGTGGCGCGAGTTGTTGGATTCGACCAACCGATCAGTTTGTTGCAGGGCGGCTGCCCTTCGCCGTGGTGATCGACCTGGCGCCGAAGAAGCAGCGCCGCCGCGCGTCCCGCCGGTCCGCCTGACACGCTCCACGCCGCTCGCACCAGCCAATACGTATTCATAGGGGTACGCGAAAAGGTCTGTCCTTCCGAGGGGGTTACTGAGCACCTCCTGTGAATTTCTCTGCAATTCACACTCCCCAGCGCGTCGCGTGCCAGCCTAGCAGCCGTTGAATGTGGCCACTCGGAATCGCCTTCGGACACTCAGCAGGAAGCCCCAGTGTGGACCTGACCTGTTTGGCGAACGCCTCGTATCCGAACGGATAGATCATTGTTCCGTACAGCAGTACGTAGCCGCGGTGCTCTCCTCCTTCGCCGCGCACCACGTCCTCCCAGATGTACGTCTTCGGCGCGGCCCTTAGCACCATCAGCGGCACGATCTCCAAGTAGTCGCAGATTTTGACCTTCGTCTGCAGTTCATCCTTCGAGATGTAATCCAGCGTGTTCTTGACCTCGACTCCGTACACGATGCCATCCCTCTCGATGATCTGGTCGAGGTTGTGATCTGTTTCCACCCACTTCTTTCCTCTGAACTCGTTCGCGTCCTGGGCCAAGCATCGGAACCCGTTCGAGGCGAAGGCGTTTAGGAACAACATGTCCGCCTGCTCTCCGCACGCGGACGCAAAGGCGTAGTCCGAGTAACGGCGGACGATCTCACCTGAGCTCGTGATCAGTCTCGTGTGGTAGCGGATCCCCCTCGGGATCAGGAATCTCACGCGCGCGCTCGGCGACACCTGGACTTGCTTCACCGAAAAAAAGCCCTCCCCCACCAGCTCCCGCACCGCTCTGTTCGTTACCCAGTGGAAGAACGTCTTCTCCAGCCGTACTTCAAGCTGGCGCGAGTAGAAGACGGCAGGGGCAGCCGCCCTCACGAGCTTGATCACGTCTTCTTTGGCCAGATCCGTTTTCGGATCCCGAGGGCGCTCTCCGTCTGCAGAGAAGTCGTCCTCACCGACCATCCGAGCGTTCCCCCACTCGGCAAGCTATCGGCTCACGCCGAAACTGTCGATCGTCGCCAGTGCTGCTACGCCCGGCGTGGACCCGTCCCCCCATGCCCGGCAACGGCCGGTGCCAGGTGCGGCGCGGCCGGTGCCGCCGGCGGTGAAGCCACGCCGCCCGTCATCCCGACGATGACGCGGCTGCTTCAGGCGACATCGAGGAGGGCTTCAAGCTGCTGGAAGGCAGCTTCGATCTCCCTCTTCGAGAACACCTTGGCTCGCGTGTTCATCCGTTCCAGCAGGGACTTCGTCTTCCGGTCGAGGAAGACCACGTCTGCGTGAGCCACCGGGACGACCAGGTGCAGCAGGTCGTCAATTTGGTGCCGCTCTACTTTGAGGGTGCCTCGCGCGTACCGCTGGAGGACCGTGGCGAACACGCCATGCGCGTCGAGCACGTCGGGAACGTCGGACCAGCCGTCCAGCTTGAGCGTGCCCTTCCGCACGCGCTCACGGGCGACGGAGGTCATGGCGCTGATCGCGGCTCCCTCCTCCTGCTCCCACCGCTTGAGGGCTTCCGCCGCCCACGGCTCCTGACCGCGGCGGACTAGTTTGGACAGCTTGCCATCAACGCGCGGAGCATGACGCACCCACAGCGGAATCTGCTCATCACGCCATGGCTCCAGGATCCCCGCGCGTTCCCGCAGGCCGACCTCCGTCGAGTTGAGCGAGATCGGCGCCCAGCGATCACCTACGTCATCAAGGAAGCTGGCGATGTTCTCAAGGGTGGCCCCCTTCGCCCTGGCAGTCTCCATGAGGTTCATCGACGAGAAGAGGAGCGTTCCCCGCTGCAAGATCCGAAGCATGCGGCCGTGCAGCTTGGCGTCGCCGGAGATGTCGCTGAGGGCCCAGTGGTCCATGTAGACCAGCGGTCGGGGCGACATCATCTAGGAGTGGACCTCGCGCATGTGGTACTCGCCGCGCAGCCGCAGGCACCAGAGCCAGCAGCCGAGCGGCAGCGACCGCCGGGCGGTATGGGCGGAAGCTCGTCCATGCCGGCGTTCGTAGCACACGGCGCCGACATCACCGTGGCGATGCTTTGACAATTTGGCGCCAAGTTGGCACAAGAATGGTCATGGTCAACTTCAAGCAGATCAGCACCAAGGCGCTCGTCGACTTGATGAAGAAGCTGCAGCACACGCCCACGACGGCTGCGAGGTTCTTCGGGACACACGAAAGGAACGTGCTGCGCTGGTTTTCAGGCGAGTCGCGGGTTCCCGTCGGGGTGGAGGGGATTGTTCGCGGCCTCTCCGCTGCGGTCGCCATGCACGGCGACCACAAGCCTTGGCTCATGTCCGAGATCCGGAACAGCGAAGACGTTGCCACGTTGCTCATCCGGCTGTTCAACATGGTGGTCGACCAGAAGGAGACGATCTCCGGCCTGAACGAGGAGATCACTGAGCTCAGGCAGACGAATGCCGGGGCGCAGCAGCACCGCGACGGGGATCCGATGCCACCCTGGGCCGCCGAGCTCGACCGACGCCTCCGGGTGCTGGAAGCGAACGCGGGCTAGTCCCCTTTCAAGATCCGTCGCGAGGCAAGCGCGCGTGTGTACGAACGGGCAGAGGAACCCGCTGCTCGCCGTGCGCGTGCCCGAGGTCGAGGTCGTGGTCGTGGTCGTGGTCGTCAGGCCAAGTGCAGCCCCAGCGGCAGCGCCTCCCCGAAGACGCGTTGCTCGTCCTTCTCTCCCAGCGCGCGGACTTCGCGGATGCCGCGCGCCCACTCGGCGGGCGCCCGTGCTTCCTCCAGCGCCGCCGCGGCCCGGGCCCGCGGCTCGTCGTCGACATCGCGGGCCCGGTCTCCGGAAAGGCGCGCGAGCTGGGCGATGGCGAAGGGCGCCTCGGCGTTCACCCGCAGGTCGAGCCCGAGCAAGAGCTCCAGCCACTCCGTCGCTACTTCGGGCGGCACCGCCTGGTGCGCTGCCCCCGCGAGTGGCACGCGCGCGCCGAGGCGGCCGAGCGCCCAGGCGACTCCCGGGGCGGCCCCGGCGCGCAGCCGCTCGACCAGCCACGACCCCGCTTCCACCTTCGCCGCCGGCGCCAGCCGCTCCAGCGCGCCGAGCAGGCGGACCATCTCGTCCACGGCCAGCCCCGGCGCCTTCTTGCCGGGATTGGCGACTCGGCCCTTCGGCGCGGGGCGCAGGTGGGGCTCGATGGCGGCGAAGATCGCCGCGTGCTCCGCCTCGCTCAAGCCCGCGGCGATGCGGCGCCAGAGGATCCACCACGCCGCCCACACCGCCGCTTCCTTGTGGTGCGTGACTCCCTGCGAGAAGAGCGTGAAGGTCTGCTCGCACCGCCACGCGTCGAGCGGCGCGCCGAACCCGGGCCGCAAAGCGAACCCGCACAGCTGCAGGAAGAGCCGCTCGTGATCGGGGCTGCGCCGGCGCTTCTGCGCGCCGGCCCACAGGACGCCCCACAGGTCGCGGTTCACCGCCAGCGTCCATCCCGTTCGGTCGCCCAGTGATCGTTCGAGATTTCGCCAGAGGTCCTTCACCTCGCGCCCGGCCACGGGCTGCGGCTTCTTGCCGTAGACGAGCTGCACGGCTTCCCGGGCTGGCTCGATGCCGCGAGGCAGCGCGGAGACGGCGCCAGAGCTCTCGTCGTCGGGGGCCTGCCGCAGCTGGAACTCGAGCTTCCAGCGCGCTCCTGCCTCGGCGACGCAGGACAGCTCGAGCGTGCCGATCTCGGTCAGCGCCGAGCGCAGCCGGACCTGCGCCACGCCTTCGCCCTGCACGACGGACTGCAGCGGCGGCAGCTCGGCCAGCTCGTCGTCGAGCGGCACCAGGTCGCCCGGCTTTTCCGGGCGGTAGCCGCTGGCGGCGAAGAGCCGGAAGCGCACCGGCCGCCCCAGGGCCAGGCCGAAGCTGCGGCCTTGCACCTCCTGCTCGATTCCCTCGGGCGCGCCGCGGGGGACGACGCAGAGCGCATCCGTGCGATCGCCCGAGGCGACGCCGACGTAGTACGTGCGCGGGCTGCCCCCGCCGATGCGCAGGCCGAGCCCACGCCGCACCAGGGCGTAGGTGGCGGCGCCGCGCGCCACGGCGAGATCGGGCGCTTCGTTGCGCAGGCGCCGCAGCTCCGTTCCCTGCCAGCCCTGCAGCACCTCGTCGAGGCGTCGCGCGAGCAGCTCGGACCGCAGCGCGCCCCCGTTGTAGAGCACCGCGTCGATGCAGGCCCCGGGACCGAGCGCCTCGGAGACGGTGCGCTGGTGCCGGTGCAGGAACCCGGCGGCGTGGCGGGTGATGGCCGGATCCGACGCGTACGGCAGACCCAGCTCCGCGAGTCCCGCCGCCCGGGCGCCGCGCGACGGCAGCCCGGCCCGAGGGACGCGCGGGAAGAAGCCCTCCAGGACCTGCTCCCGGGCGGCCTCGCGCGAGAGCTGCGCGGTGAGCGCCCCGCCGACCAGCCGGGAGCCCTGCCCGGGGACCGTCACGGCCACCTGCGGCGGCGCCTCGGGCGCGAGCAGCCGCTCCTTGGCCGCGCGGCAGGCCTGCACCAGCGCGCCCCACTGTCCGGCCGCGAGCTTCACGCCCAGCTCCGCCTCGGCGCGCCGGGCGAGCGCGATGTCCATGTTGTCGCCGCCCAGGAGCAGGTGGTCGCCGACCGCGAGCCGGCGCAGGACGGGCTCCTCCCCCGGCGCGTCCACCGCGATGAGCGTGAAGTCGGTGGTGCCGCCCCCGATGTCGCAGACCAGGACCAGCCGGACCCCGGACAGCTCCTGCGCCAGCGTCCCCCGGTGCACGCGCGTGAAGTCGTAGAAGGCGGCTTGCGGCTCCTCGAGCAGGGCGAGCCGCGGCAGACCGGCCTCCGCCGCGGCCCGCAGGGTGAGGGCGCGCGCGCCTTCGTCGAACGAGGCGGGCACGGTGACCACCACGTCCTGCTCCGCCAGCGGGTTGCGCGGATGCGCCGCGTCCCACGCGCCCTTCAGGTGCTGGAGGATCCGGGCGCTGGCCGCGACCGGCGAGAGGCGCGGGACCTCGGGAGGCGCGCCCCAGGGAAGGATCGCGGCCGTCCGGTCCACGGCCGGATGGCAGAGCCAGCTCTTCGCCGAGGCCACGTGACGGCCGGGCACGCGCGCGCCCTGGTCCCGGGCGAACCCGCCCACCGCCGGGCCCGGATGCGCCGGGTCCCAGGGGAGCGCGAGCGCTCCGTCGGGCAGCTCGTGCGGCCCGGGCACGTACAGGTGCGACGGCAAGAGCGGGCGCGGGGCCACGTCTCCAGGGCCGACCAACTGGGGGACCTCGAAGACGCTCACCGACGCGCCCGGATCCCGCGCCTCGAGGTCCGCGTACCCGAGCGCCGAGTTGGAGGTGCCCAGGTCGATGCCGACGCAGTAGCGCAGCGCCATCAGCCGCCCGCCGCGGCGCCCGGCTCGTCCTCGCCGCGCACCGAGAACTCCAGCTTCCAGGCGCCGCCCGCGTGGGCGGGGTCGCGCGCCAGGAGCGTCAGCTCCAGGGTGCCCACCTCGGTCGCGGAGGCCCGCAGCCCGACCGGCAGCACCTCGCCGGCCGATCCCTCGCGGGCCGGCAGCTCCGCTTCGATCGCGGGCAGCTCCACGAGCTCGTCCAGATCGTCGACCACCGTGCCGGGCTGGTCGTCGCGCCGCGAGGAGGAGGCGAAGAAACGGAACGAGGTGCGCTCTCCCACCACCGCCCCGACTTCCAGCGCCGGGACCTCCACGGCGCTGCCTTCCTCCATCCCGAAGGGCGCCAGGCACACCGCGCGGAGCGGCGGCGCGTAGCCGGGGACCGCGGGAGCGGCGGACTCGACGCCGACGTAGTACGCGCGCGCGGTGCCGCCCCGGATGCGGATGCCGCGGCCGCGCCGCGCCAGGCCGCTGTACGCGGCGCCTTCCGCAACGGCCAGGTCGAGGCTCCCGGAGGCGAGCCGCTTGAGTTTCGCGCCGCCCTCGGCCGTCACCCATCGATCGACCTGGGAGGCGACGCGCTCCCGGAGCCCCTCGTCCTTGAACACGCCGCCGTTGAAGAGGATGGCGGTCGGGTGGACGAACGTGGCGCCGGGCCGCTTGGGAGCGCCGCCGGCGCGCCGCAGGAAGGCGGCCAGGTGGCGCGTCACCGCGGGGTCCTGCGCGTAGGGAAGCCCGAGGCTGGTGAGCCCGATGCGGCGCTGGGCGGCGGGGGCCGCGTCGACCTGCGTCTCGGGGAAGAACCCTTCCACCACGTTGCGCAGCTCGCGCCACGACAGCTCGGTGCGGATGGTTCCGCCCACCAGCCCGCTGCCGCGACCCGGGATGGCGAGCGGCACCACGCCCTTGCTCTGCAGCTCGGGGTGCTCTTTCGCCTGCCGGCAGGCGTGGGTGAGCGCGGCGAACTGCCACGCGTCCAGCTTGCGCCCCTCGCCGCGCAGCCTCTCCTGGACGAGGTGCGCGAGCGCGAGGTCCACGTTGTCGCCGCCGAGCAGGATGTGGTCGCCCACCGCCAGCCGCGAGAGGGCCAGCCGGCCGTCCTCCTCGCCCACCGCGATGAGGCTGAAGTCGCTGGTGCCGCCGCCCACGTCCACCACCAGGATCACGTCGCCCGGGCGCACGAACTTGCGCCAGG
Source organism: Myxococcales bacterium (assembly GCA_036393835.1). Classification (GTDB taxonomy): domain Bacteria; phylum Myxococcota; class Myxococcia; order Myxococcales; family 40CM-4-68-19; genus VBKO01. The sequence goes on from DASWGI010000309.1 coordinate 12,786, forward strand.
AGTCGCCCGCGGCCTGCACCCACGCGTACAGCGCGGCCTGCGGCTCCTCGAGCAGCGTGAGCTGCGGCAGCCCGGCCTGGGCGGCGGCCTGCACCGTCAGCTCGCGCGCGACCGCGTCGAACGAGGCGGGCACGGTGAGCGTCACGGCCTGGTCGGCCAGCCTCAGCCCTTCGGGCTCGTGCAGCGCGTCCCAGGCGGCGCGCAGGTGCCGCAGGATGCGCGCGCTCGCCTCGACCGGAGAGAGCCGCGGCACCTCCGGGTCGGCGCCGGGGGGAAGGAGCTGCCCGCGCCGATCGACGCCCGGGTGCGACAGCCAGCTCTTCGCCGAGGAGATCAGCCGTCCCGGGACCAGGGCGCCGCGGTCGCGCGCGAACTGGCCGACCACGGAATCGGCCGAATCGCCCCACGGGACGTCGAACGCGCCTTTCGGCGCTTCGACCGGAGAGGGCAGGTAGACGAAGGAGGGCAGGAGCGGGCGCGGCACGACCTCGCCCGGGGCGGCGATCTGCGGCACCTCCAGCGCGAGCGCGCCGGGGAGCGGCTCTCCGGGGCCGGCCGGCTCGATGGCGAGGTCCACCTCGGCCAGCGCGCTGTTGGTGGTCCCCAGGTCGATGCCCACCGAGTACCGCGGCGTCACGGCAGCTCCACCTCGGCGGGCGCGAGCATCGTCGCATCCTGCCCGGCGGGCGCGGGCGGCAGGCGCACCTCGCGCGCCTTCCAGCCGTGGTGGCGCAGCGTGCCGGTGAACGGCGGGTTGCCGACCACGTTCCCGGTGAGGCGGACCGCGCCGGGATCGAAGCCCGGCGGCACCTGCACCTGCGCGCCCTCGGCCTCGGCGCGGACCGGCTCCAGGGCGAGCGCGCTCCGCAGCACCTTCCGGCAGCCGGCGTGCACGGTCCGGGCGGCGGCGCCCACCTCGGCGTCGCTGTACGTCGCGACGTCCTCCTCGCAGAAGTCGAGCAGCCGGCCTTCGCGCTGCAGCAGGGCGATCAGGTGCAGCGTGCCGTCCGGGCGGGCGCCGGCGAGCGCGGGCCGCTGCCGAGCGGCGTCGAGCTCCTGGCGCACGGCCGCGACGCGAGCCGCGAAGCGGGGGTCGAAGATCGCGCGGAAGAAGCAGACGACCGCGAGCCACAGGCGCGGGAAGAAGGAAGGAGGAGTGGTGTCATGCATCGATCGGAGCTCCGAGGAAAAGGTGGGTGGCCGGCTTGCCGGCGACCAGCTGCTTGCCCGCCACGGCGCAGAGGAGGGCGAGGCGCTTCATGGCGCGTAGCGTAACCATCCGGCGGGCGAGGTCGAGCCTGGTTGGGGCGCGGCGATTGCGTGCTACAAACCCGCCCCCATGCGAAGAACACTGCCCGCCGTGCTGCTGGCCGCCTGTGCCTCGATGAAACCGCCCAATGCCACCGAGCCTCTCGACGCGCGCGAAGGCGCGGTGACGCCCAGCGACCGCCAGCTCGGGTCGCGCACGTTGCCCGGCTGGCCGCAGAGCGCGAGCGACGGCGAGCTCCGGGACCTCCTGGTCGCGAAGCACGGGGAGGCGCAGCGCACGCGGATCGAGCGGGGGCTGAAGCAAGTCGCGGCGATGTGGCGGCCGCAGGACGGCGACGACCGCGCGCGCCGCGCGTTCGTGGAGCAGTGGTTCGAGTCCGATCCGCGCAAGCTGTCCGCGCTGCTCGGCAGGTTCGAGTACGCGCTGGAACAGGTCGACGGCTACTTCCTCGACATCGGGCGCGAGCTGCGCCGCTGGAGCGAGCTGGAGCTGGGATCCGAGCTGCCCATCGACGAGCAGTTCGCGGGGCTCGATCTGTCGGCCCACTCCTCCGAGGACCTCTTCCAGTCCAAGCTGGCCTTCGTCGCCCTGCTGAACTTCCCCTTGCCCACGCTGGACGAGATGCTCGCGCAGGCCGGGAAGTGGTCGCGCGAGGAGTGGGCCGCGGTGCGCCTCACGCGGCGCTTCGCGCTGCGTCCCAGCGGCGAGGCGCTGCAGGCGCGCGCCAGGGCGTCGGCCGCCGCCGAGGCGTACATCGCCGGGTACAACCTGTGGATGCACCACGTGCTCACGCGCGGCGGCACGCGGCTGTTCCCCAAGGGAGTGCGGCTGATCAGCCACTGGAACCTGCGCGACCAGATCAAGGCGGAGTATGGCGAGCCGGACAAGGCGCTGGCGCTCGAGCGCCAGCGGCTCATCCGCACGGTGATGGAGCAGATCGTCGTGCAGACCATCCCGCGCTCGGTGATCGACGATCCGCGTCTCGACTGGTACCCGGACACGGGCCGGGTGACGGCCGCGCCGGCGGAGGAGATCGAGACGGAGCAGATGAGCCGGCAGGGAAAGCGGCCCGCGCAGGCAGTGGCGGCCCCGGATCGCGAGGAGGACAAGCGCTACGCGGTCATCCTCGAGGACTTCCGCGCCGCGCGGCGAACCGACGCGGACTCGCCGCTCGCGCCCACCGAGATCGACCGCCGGTTCCAGTTCGATCGGGAGATCCCGGAAGCTCGGGTGAAGCAGCTGCTGGAGAGCATCGCCGGCTCGCCGCTGGCGCCGCGGGTGGCCGCGCTGATCCGCAAGCGGTTGGGCCGCCCGCTCGAGCCGCACGACGTCTGGTACAGCGGCTTCCTCCCTCGCGCGAAGTACCCCGAGGCCGAGCTGTCGCGGCTCACCCGCGCGAAGTACCCGACCGCCGCCGCCTACAAGAAGGACATCCCGCGGCTGCTCGAGGCGCTGAACTTCTCTCCCGAGCGGGCGCGGTTCTTCGATTCGCACATCGTGGTCGACCCGGCGCGCGGCGCGGGCCACGCCATGCCCTCGGCGCGGCGCGGGGACGACCCGCACCTGCGCACCCGGGTGAACCCGGACGGGATGGACTACAAGGGCTACAACATCGCGGTCCACGAGATGGGGCACAACGTCGAGCAGGTCTGCTCGCTGTACGAGGTGGACCACACGCTCCTCTCGGGAGTCCCCAACACCGCCTTCACCGAGGCGCTGGCGTTCACCTTCCAGAACCGCGACCTGGAGCTCTTGGGACTCTCGAAGCCCGATGAGCGGAGCGAGCGGCTGCGCGTGCTCAACGATTTCTGGGCGACGTGGGAGATCAGCGGCGTGGCGCTGGTCGACATGGCGGTGTGGCGCTGGATGTACGCGCACCCGGACGCCGGGCCCGAGCAGCTTCGCGAGGCGACCCTCGGGATCGCGCGCGACCTTTGGGACCGCTACTACGCGCCCGTGCTGGGGGGGAAGGGCTCGCCGCTCCTCGCCATCTACTCGCACATGGTCAGCGCGTTCCTCTACCTGCCGGATTATCCGATGGGTCATCTGATCGCGTTCCAGCTGGAGGAAAAGCTGCACGGGCCCCGCTTCGGCGCGGAGTTCGAGCGCGCGGCCTCCTACGGGCGGGTCACTCCGGATCTCTGGATGCAGCACGCGACGGGCGTGCCGGTCGCGGCGGAGCCCCTGCTGCGGGCGACGGAAGCGGCCCTGGCCGCCGAGTCCGGCGGCTAAGCCTCCTGAGGTTCCTCGTCCTCCGGCCGCGGTTGCGGGCCCGGGACGATTCCCGCGAGGTCAGGGTCTTCCTCGCCTTCGGGGCGCGGCGCGCGGGTCTCCCGCTCGCGCTTGCGCTCCTCGCGGCGCTCCTGCTTGGCGCGTTGCTTCTCCTTGCGCGCCAGCTCTTTCTGTCGCTTGTTCGAGCGCGTCTGCACGAGTCCTCGCCTCCCGGACGAACGAAGCCCGGCCTCTAGGTCAGGCCGGGCTCCATCCTACTGCCACTGCGCGGCGGTCAGGCGATTGGCTTGACGTTGGCCGCTTGCAGGCCCTTGGGCCCCTTCTTGGTCTCGAACTCCACCTTCTGTCCTTCGGCCAGGCTGCGGAAGCCGTCCGCCACGATGGCAGTGTGATGGCAGAAGACGTCGGGTCCGCCGTTGTCCTGCACGATGAACCCGAATCCCTTCGCGTCGTTGAACCACTTCACGGTACCGGTTGCCATTCGATGCACTTCTTTCATGTGCTCGCGGCGGCTGCCGCGAGACCGCTGTCGCTGCAGCGGCAGGGGTCGTGTAACCCAGACGGGGCCGGAAGTCCAAGCCAAACCGGCCCCGACCCGTCCGCCGGACGGCCGGGTCGGATCGCTGACAATTCCGTGACACGCCCTGAACTAGGGTGCCTCCGTTTCCTCACCAGGACTGGAGGTGCCGATGCTTCGCTATGCCGCCGACTGGCGGACGCTGGGGTACCTCGCGGTGACGGCGCTCTTGTCCGTTGCGAACTGGCAGCTCGGGCGCGTGCACCCCGTCCTCTACCCCGTGACGCTGTTCATGTTCTTCACCACGGCGGTGATCAGCCACAACCACAACCACCTGGGCGTCTGGCGGTCCAAGTGGCTGAATTTGCTGACAAGCTACGTCATCGCCTTGTTCTACGGCCATCCCGCCGTCGCCTGGGTGCCGACCCACAACCAGGTCCACCACAAGCTGAACAACGGGCCCGGCGACAGCTCGCGCTCACCCAAGTGGTTCTCCGGCAACCACCTGGCGGCGCTGCTCGTCTATCCGACGCTCACCAACCTGGCGCAGACGCGGGACATCAACGCTTTCCTGAAGGACCTGTGGAAGCGCGACCGGCCGGCCTTCCGCGCGGCTGCGTCCGAGTACGTGGTTTTCTTCGGGACCATGGCGCTGCTCTTCGCCCTCGACTGGCGCAAGGCGCTGCTCTTCTTCGTCATCCCGCAGCAGGTCGCCCTGTTCGCCATCCAGTGCGTGAACTACCAGCAGCACGTCGAGACCGACGCGGACAGCGAGTGGAACCACTCGCGCAATTTCGTCGGCCCGGTGCTCAACGGGCTGCTCTTCAACAACGGCTACCACACGGTCCACCACCTGAAGCCCGGCGTGCACTGGTCGGAGCTGCCCCAGCTCCATGCGCAATACGCGGCCCGCATCCACCCGTCGCTCCTCGAGCGCTCGTGGCCGCGGTACTTCGGGCGCACCTTCCTGCTGCGGCCCCTGGTGGGGACGCCCGCGCCGGTCCTTCCGCCCGACCCGGCCTGAAGGCGGCTCGATCGCGCACGCACCTGGAAGTACACTGGTCCGGCCTTCGACCGGGGGTGCGGATGCGCGGCACAATGATGGACGTTCCCTTGACCGTTTCGCTCCTCGCGGACCGGGCAGCCCGCTACTTCCCGGACGTCGAGGTGGTTTCGCGCCAGCCGGACCGCGCGCTGCACCGGACCACCTGGGGCTCCGTCATCGGGCGCGCGCGCGCCCTGGCCGGCGCGCTCCTGAACGCGGGGATGCGGAAGGGCGATCGCGTCGCGACGCTGATGTGGAACCACGCGCCGCACCTGGAGACGTACTTCGGCGCGCCGCTCGCGGGAGGCGTGGTGCACACGCTCAACCTGCGGCTCTCCCCCGACGACCTGTCGTACATCGCGACGCATGCGGAAGACCGCTTCCTCGTCGTGGACGACGTGCTCCTCCCGCTGCTCGACAAGTTCCGCGCCCGGGCGCCGTTCGAGAAGATCATCGTGGTCCGCCACACGCCGCGCGAGGCGCCCGCCGGGTGCATCGACTACGAGACGTTCGTCAGCTCGGCCGGCGGCCGGTTCGATCCGCCCGAGCTCTCCGAGCAGGATCCGTGCGGCCTCTGCTACACCTCGGGCACCACCGGCAAGCCGAAGGGCGTCGTGTACACGCACAGGTCCACCGTGCTGCACACGATGTTCGTGCCCTTCACGGATGGGCTCTCGCTGCGCAACTCGGACACGCTGCTGCCGGTCGTCCCCATGTTCCACGTCAACGCCTGGGGCCTGCCTTACGGCTGCGCGCTGACCGGCGCGAAGCTGGTCTTCCCCGGCCCGCACCTCGACGCGCAGAGCCTGCTCGACCTGCTCGAGCGCGAGCGCGTCACCGTGGCGGCCGGCGTCCCCACCATCTGGATGGGCATCCTCGACGCGCTGGAGAAGGAGCCGGGCCGCTGGAAGCTGCAGCCGGGGCTGCGGATGATCGTGGGCGGCTCCGCCGCGCCCGAGGCCCTCATCCGCGGGTTCGACAAGCACGGGCTGCGGCTCGTCCACGCCTGGGGCATGACGGAGATGTCTCCCCTGGGCTCCTGCTCGTGGCTCAAGGCGGGCATGCTCGACCTGCCCTATGACGAGCAGGTCCGCGTGCGCGCCAAGCAGGGCCTCCCTGCCGGGCTGGTGCAGGTGCGCGGCGTGGACGAGAGCGGCCGCGAGGTGCCGTGGGACGGCCAGACCCAGGGCGAGCTCCAGGTGCGGGGTCCCTGGGTCGCCTCGTCGTATACGGACATGGAGGGGTCGGAGGACCGCTGGACGAAGGACGGCTGGTTCAAGACCGGCGACGTGGTCACCATCGACCCGCACGGGTACCTGAACCTGACCGACCGCACCAAGGACCTGATCAAGTCGGGCGGCGAGTGGATCAGCTCGGTCGCGGTGGAGAACGCCCTGATGGGCCACCCCGCGGTGAAGGAGGCGGCGGTCGTCGCGGTGCCGCATCCGAAGTGGGTCGAACGGCCTCTCGCCGTGGTGGTGTTGCGCGACGGCGCGCGCGCGAGCGCCGACGAGCTGCGCGGGTTCCTCGCCGGCCGCGTGCACTCGTACTGGGTGCCGGACGCGTTCGAGTTCATCGACGCAATCCCGCGCACCTCGACGGGCAAGTTCCTCAAGTCGGCGCTCCGGGAGAAGTACCGGGAGTACCGTCTGCCGGGCTGCTGAGGCGACACGGCCCTTCCGACACGGCCCTTCCGACACGGCACGCCCGGGGGAGGGGATACCCCCAGAACTGACATGTACCAGCTGTACAGAGCCGCGGGACCGGACCTTCCCCCCCCGCCGGCGGCCCCGTTCCGCTACCCGAATTGCCACCGCGCCACGACGGCGCCATCGTCGATCTGCGCCACGCAGATCACCTCGCGGTTGCCGGGACGCAGTTCCGCCCACGCCACGTGCGTGGGGTTGGACCGCACCCACAGCACGTCGGGGCGCGTTCCGCCCGTCGCCGCCTCCCGTTCCGCCTGGAGGCGCGCGACGACGTCGAGGTGCTCTTGCAGGGCGCCGCGCACGTCGGCCCGGAACAGCTGCGGAGGGACGCGCACGGGAGAGGGCGGGGCTGGGGTCGGGGTCGGGGCCGAGGTCGAGGTCGAGGTCGAGGTCGACGTCGTGTCGTCGCCCATGCCGACCTTGCCGAACGCGTCCCGCAGGCGCTGCTCCTCGAGGATGCTCTCGTTGCGCGCCGCGCGAAACGCCCGCCGGACGAGCCACCCGCAGAGCGCCAGGAACACGAGCCCAGGCCCCCACAGGTCCCGCAGCGCGTCGGTGAGCGCGCCCGCGACCATTCACTCGGCCTGCGCGCGCAGCGGCGTGCCGTTCACCCGGACGCGCGGGCGCCCGCTGTCGACGAGCGCGGCGGTGATCGGGTCGTGCAGCTTGACGTAGCTCATCACCACGTCGCGCGTGAGCACCGAGCCCGTCTGCCGGGGCGCGTCCTTCAGCATGGAGAGCCCGTCGCCGCCGTTGGCGAGGAAGTCGGATACCGAGACCGCGAAGTTCCCCTGCGCGCAGGAAGCATCGCAGGCCGAAGGCGAGCAGCTCCGCGTCCGGCACAGCGTCTTGCCCGCGTCGTCGGTCACCTCGGTCACGAGCGCCCCCGAAGGCCACGCGCGGCGGTCGGCGCCGAGCTGCGCGAAGCGGTCCCAGTCGATCGTGTAACGCAGCCCCGACACTTGCAGGGGCAGCTTGCCTGCGCGCAGCACCGTCTCCAGCGCGTCCCGGATCGCCTCCGCGGGCACCTGGACCACGACTTGGAGGTTGTCGAAGGGGTACAGGTCGAAGATCTGGCCAAAGGTGATGGGTCCTGCGGGCACTTCCGGGACCCGCAGCCCGCCGGAGTTCTGCAGGGCGAACTCGGCCCGGAGCCCGCCGCCCGCGCCCGAGCGCAGCGCGTCGGCCACCAGGTTCCCCAGAGAGCCGTCCCTCCCCTTGCGCAGGTCCACCTCGCTCGACCCGATGCGGGTCTCGCGCAGCCTCCGCACCTGCTCGTCGTATCGCGAAAGGAGCGCCGCCACCTTCGCGTCTGGAACCACCTCCTTGCCGCGCCATTCGGGCGGCCGTCCCTGGACCGTGTGGAAGATCGGCTGCGGCCCTCCCGGCCTGGGGAACGTGCCGTCGTTCACGGCGAACCCGCTCACCCGGCCCGCTTCGTCCAGGATCAGCTCGATGACCGAGAAGTACTGCAGCTTGGTCCCGGCCTGGACGATGGGGATGCCGGCCACCACCAGCGGCGGCGGGCCGATCGTGGTGTGGTGGTGCCCGCTGACGATCGCGTCCACCTTCCCGGCGACCGACTCGGCGATGCGCTGGATCTCGCCTGCGGGCGGGAAGGGCCCCGCGTGCGCGGTCACGATCACCACGGTGGCGCCCCGGGCGCGCAGCGCGTCGGCCTCTTGCGCCGCCACCGGGCCGCCCGGCGCGAAATCCAGGGCGGCGACGTTCAGCGGGTTGGTGACCGTGGGCGTGTCGACCGTGGTGAGGCCCACCACGCCCACCTTGAGGCCGCGCACGTCCAGGAGCGCCGAGGGCTTCGCCCAGGCGGGCCGATTTCGCGTCCCCTTCTCGAAAACGTTCGCGGCGAGCATGGGGTAGCGCGCCTGCTGCATGCGCTCGAGCAGCACCGGCAGGCCGAAGTCGAACTCGTGGTTCCCGACGGCGGCGGCCGCGACTCCCAGCGCGTTGAACGCGTCCACCACCGACCGGCCCTGGAACTGGTTGGAGATGAGCGTGCCCTGGAGCTCGTCGCCCGCGTCGATGAGCAGCGCCTCGCCCCCGCGGTCGCGCGCGTCCCGGCGGATGGCGTCCATCCAGCCGCCCAGCCACTCGGCGCCCCCCAGAGGATCGCTCGTCCAGGCGGCCAGCGAGCGCGGACCCGGCGCGGCGAGGAGCGCGCCGTGCACGTCGTTGATCCCGACGATCGCGAGGCGCCGCAGCCCGGCGCGCTTCTCGTGGGCGCGGCCCGGCTGCTCGAGCCGCGGCGCAGTGGTCGAACAGGCCGCTGCGAAGAGCAGGGTGGGGAAGACCGCGCGCAGGGGCGTCATGCGCGGAATTGTCGCCGATCGGGGCGTCCTTGGTAGTGGTCGAACATCCGAGAGCCGCTCTCCAAGAGCGCAGCGCCGCCCTGGAGGCGGCGGCTGAGAAAATTGAAGATCATGACCGCATGGTGACACGCCCTGCTTATTCCTCTCCGGGACGCCGCCGCCTTGCGGCCCACCCCGGAGATCCCCGAGATGACGGAAGCGAGCGCCCTCGCGAGAGGCGAGGACGAGAAGCTGGACCTGTGGAACTCGATCCCCTTCTTCGCCGTCCACGCGGTGGCGATCGTCGCGCCCTTCTTCCTCCCGTTCTCCTGGAAGCTGGTCGGGCTCGCGGTGCTGCTCTACTACGCGCGCATGGCGGGGACGACCATCGGCTATCACCGCTACGCCTCGCACCGCGGGTTCAAGACCAGCCGCGTCTTCCAGTTCGTGCTCGCCTTCTGGGCCCAGACCAGCGCGCAGAAGGGCATGCTCTGGTGGGCCGCGCACCACCGGAACCACCACAAGTACTCGGACCAGCCGGAGGACGTGCACAGCCCGCAGCGCGGCTTCTGGTGGAGCCACGTGGGTTGGATCCTCTGCCAGCGCTACGCGGCGACCGGTAGGATCCAGGACCTGTCCTCGTATCCCGAGCTGCGGTTCCTGAACCGGTTCCACCTGGTCCCCCCGGTGCTGCTCGGGACGGGGCTGTTCCTCCTGGGCGGCTGGCCGTGGCTGGTGTGGGGCTTCTTCGTCCCCACCGTGCTGCTCTGGCACGGCACCTTCGTGGTGAACTCGCTCAACCACGTCTGGGGCTCGCGCCGCTACGCGACCACCGACACCAGCCGCAACAACGCCGTGCTCGCGCTCCTCACCATGGGCGAGGGCTGGCACAACAACCACCACCACTACATGAGCTCGGCGAACCAGGGCTTCTTCTGGTGGGAATTCGACCCCAGCTAC
>DASWGI010000310.1:0-7678 GCA_036393835.1 Myxococcales bacterium
TGAGGTCGAGGAACTGCAGTCCGCGGTTGGTGTACTTCTTGGCGATCGACACCACCAGGCGGAGGTTCGCCTCCACCAGCTCGGCCTTGGCCTTCTCCGCCTTGCGCTCGCCGGCGATGATGGCGTTGAAGCTCTTCTTCAGCTCGTCCATCGGGAGCATCGCCTCTTCCTCGACGCGCTTCACCTTGCGCGGGGCGGCGGCGATGATGCGGCCGATCTCGGCCACCTCCTCGTCGGCGAAGCCCATCTTCTTCAGCTGCTTGCGCGCGGCCAGCCCGACCTTGTTGTCCTCCTCGCCCGAGCGCAGGAGCACCTTCAGCTCCCGCAGCGGCATGGCGGCGCGGCGCTCGATGTGCTTGATCTCGCGCTCGACGTCGTCGACGCGCTCGATCAGCTTCTTCAAGTTCTCGATGATGCGCTCGATCTGGCGCTTGTTGAGCTTGATCTCCGCCAGCGTCTCGGCGAGCTGCTGCTCGTTGCGCTCGATCTCCTCGCGCACTTCCTTGTGCTTGTTGGCGGAGAGCTTGCGGGTCTTGCTGTCGAGCTGCTCGTGCAGCTTCTCGTTGTCGCGGTCGAGCCGGCGGATCTTGTCGATCAGCTTCACCACCTGATCGGCGCGGCCCTGCTCGTCGAAGGTCTCGTCGTCCTCGTCGGGCGCGTCGCGGATCACCTCGCGCACGCGCATCTTGCCCTTCCGCAGCCGGTCGCCGATCTGGATGATCTCCTTGATGGCGATCGACGAGTGCAGCACCGCCTCCAGCACTTCCTTCTCGCCGTCCTCGATGCGCTTGGCGATCTCCACCTCGCCCTCGCGCGTGAGCAGGGAGACCGACCCCATCTTGCGCAGGTACATGCGCACCGGGTCGTTGGACTTGGAGTAGTTGTCCTCCTCCTCCTGCTCCTTCTTCTCCTCCGCCTCCTCCTCGGCCGCCTTGGCGTGCACCGGCTCCGGCTCGGGCGGCTTGGTCTCGGGCAGCTTGACCTTGTTGGCCTCGTCGACGATGGCGATGTCGTTGTCGCCGAACATCGACATCACGTCGTCGATCTGGTCGGAGGAGACGATGTCCGCGGGCAGCGCGTCGTTCACCTCGTCGTAGGTGAGGAACCCTTTGTCGCGGCCCATGGCGAGCAGATCGCGCACCTCTTTGCGATCGGTCGCCTTCCCTCCCGACTTCTTCCCCGAGGGCTCGTCCTCGTCTTCGTCCTCGTCGTCGTCGCTGGCGGCGGCGGCGCCCTCCTCGTCCTCGTCGACCTCGGCGACGACCTCGGCTTCGATCTCCGGCTCGTCGCCTTCCTCCTCTTCGCCCGGCTTCTTCACGTTGCGGGGGGGCTTCTCCTTGCCCTTCGCCTTGGCGGGGTCGGCGGCGTGGTCCTTGGCCCGCGCGGTCCTGGCCGGGGGAGCCTCCCTCGTCGCGGGGCGGGCGGCCTTGCCCTTCTTCGCCTTCTCGTGCCCGGGCGCGGCGGGGCCGTCGGCCTTTCCGCCTTTCTTGGCCGGCGAGGGCTTGCGCTTGCGCTCCCGGTCGAGGCGTTCAGCTGCGGCGGACTTCTTGTGGGCCATCGTGGTCAGCTCCAGATCTCGTGCGAATCGGAAAGAGTAATGGGAAAACCGTCGTCGCGCCCGTTTTCCTACCGAGGGTGGATCCTCTCAACGCGCGGATTTTTCAGCACCTTCCGCAGGGCGGCTTCCTGCTCGGCAATGCGGCGGTGGTGGGACAGCTTCAATTCCAGGTCGCGGCGGGACCGTCCGGCGCGGTCCTGCTCGGCGCGTTCGCGCAGCAGGGCCTCGCGCAGGCGGTCCGAATCGATGGATGAGACGAGCGCATCGGCCGCGAGACTCCCCTCCCGGGCCCCGGCGAGGGCCCTCTCGGCGACCTCCCGGACGGCCGCCACCGTGAAACGCGCCAGCGCGCCGGAATCCTCCACGACTTTGGCGAACTCGGTCGAATGCAGCGCGTAGGCGAGGATGGCCAGCTCCTCGCGGACGAGGGCCAGGTTCTCGGGCGGGGCCGGCCGGGCGGAAGACTGCCCCCGGGCGGGCTGCGCCGGCTTCTTCCCGGGGGGAGCACGCCGTCCATCCACCGCCGCGCGCACCGCGTCGACGGGGGCATCGATGCGCTGGGCGACCTTCTCCAGGTAGAGGTCCCGCGCCAGAGGGGTGGGTGCGGCCCGCACGATGCCCGCCACCGCCTCCACCAACTTCACCCTCTCTTCGACCGGAGCCTGCGACCCACCCGCCTTCTCCAGGGCGCGGTCGAGCAGGAACTCCAGAGCGGGCTGCGCCGACGAGATCAGCTCGCGGAACGCCTTCACGCCGACGCGCAGCACCGTCTCGTCCGGGTCCTCGCCGCCGGGCGGCACCAGCACCCGCGCCGGCACCGCCGCCGCGGCCGCGATCTCGGAGGCGCGTTGCGCGGCGCGCAAGCCGGCCGCGTCGCCGTCGAAAACGAAGACCAACTCGCGCGCGCCGGCACGCTGCACCAGATCGAGGTGCTTCTCGGTCAGGGCGGTCCCGCAGGTCGCGACCGCGGTCTGCACGCCTGCCTGGTGGAGCCCGATGGCGTCGAAATAGCCTTCCACGAACAGCGCCACGCCCTCGCGCCGGATCGGGTCCCGCGCCTTGTCGAGCGCGAAGAGCACGCCGCCCTTGGTGTACAGCGGGGTATCCGGAGAGTTGAGGTACTTCGCCTCGCTCTTGCCCTCGAGCAGCCGCCCGCCGAACCCGACCGTCCGCCCCGCCTCGCGAATGGGGATCGTCAGCCGGCCCCGGAAGCGATCGTAGAGGCCCTGCTGCTTCTTGCGCGGGACGCCGAGCCCCGCTTCCTCTACGAGCTTCGCGTCCACCTTGCTGCGCGCCATCGATTTGCACAGCTGGTCCCACTGGTCCGGCGCGTATCCCAGCCGCCACGCCTTGGCGGTGTCCACCGTGACGCCGCGCTTGTCCAGATGGTCGCGGGCCACCCCCCCGCGCGGGTGCTCCCACAGGACCCGCTCGTAGAAGACGCAGGCCTTTTCGTTCACCTCGGCCAGCGCCGCCCGGCGGGCGCTGCGGCGCGCCTCCTCCGGGTCCTCCGGCTTGAGGTCGACGCCCGCCTCGCCGGCGAGCTGCTCGGCGGCCTCGCGGAAGCTCTTGCCGTCGAGCTGCATGACGAACTTGATCGCGTCCCCGGTCGCGCCGCAGCCGAAGCAGTGGAAGATCCGCTTGTCCGGCACCACGTAGAAGCTGGGCGTCTTCTCGCCGTGGAACGGGCACAGCCCCTTCCAGTCGCGGCCCGACTTCTTGAGGCCGACCCGGCGCTGCACCACCGCGACCACGTCGACGCGGTCCCGCAGCTCCTGCAGCTTCTCGTCGCTGATGCCCGCCACTCTGCTCCCGTGAAGCGGCCGTGCTGACGCCGAACCCATCACGAGCCTTTGGCGGCGAGCGCCGCCTTCACCGCCTCGCTGACCCGCTTGCCTTCCGCCTTGCCCTGCACCTTGGGCATGAGCGCCTTCATCACCGCGCCCATGTCCTTGGGGCCCTTGGCCCCGGACGCCGAAACGGCCTCTTGCACGAGCGATTGCAGCTCCGCATCGGACAGCTGGCGGGGGAGGAACGCCTCCAGGATGGCGATCTCCGCGTTCTCGTTGTCGGCCAGCTCCGGACGGCCGCCGGCCTTGTACTGGGCGGCGGCGTCGCGGCGCTGCTTGATGAGCGTCTGGGTCACGGCGACCACTTCCGCGTCCTCCAGCGCCTTGCCGGTTTCGATCTCGCGGTACTTGAGCGCGCTCTTCAGCATCCGCAGCGTGCCCAGGCGGCGCTTGTCCTGCGCGCGCGCCGCCTCCTTCATCTCCGCGTCGATCCGCTCGCTGAGCATCTCCACCTTGGGACGCGGCCCCGCGCGCCTCTTTCGGCGCGAAGGGCCGGTGAACTCCGAGCCTCGGAAAAAGGCTACATCATCCCCTTCCGTGCCTTCTTCAGGGCGCGCTTCTTCGCCGCCAGCGCCTTCTTCTTGCGCTTGACCGACGGCTTCTCATAGTGCTCGCGCTTCCTGATCTCGCTCAGGATGCCAGCCTTCTCGCACTGCTTCTTGAAGCGCTTCATGGCGTTTTCGAACGACTCGCCTTCCTTGACACGCACGCCCGGCATTCTCGGAATCACCACCCTTCGCGAGGCACACGGGTGCCCCTGCTTTTGAGAGCGCGCGAGTATACGCGCGGTCCGAGGAGTGTCAATTCGACTCGGGAAGGAGCCGGCATGCCTGCCGGCAGCTCACGTTGGCGCGGGAAAAGCCAGCGGAAACTACGCGGTGCCCGTCTCCGACTTCGCCGGGACGGCGACCGGCTCGGCGGACTTGCCGGCGCGGTTCACGCGGTCGCGCAGCTCCTTGCCGGTGCGGAAGAGGATCCCGCGCTTGGGCTTGACCGGGATCACCTCTCCGGTCTTGGGGTTGCGCCCGTTGTAGCCCTGGTAGTTCTTCACGTGGAAGGCACCGAGTCCGCGGATCTCGATGTTGTCGCTCTTGCAGAGCGCCTTCTTCATCGAGTCGAAGATCGTCTCGATGGTCAGCTCAGCCTGCTTCTGGGTGAGCTGTCGCTTGGCCACGAGGATGGCGATGAGGTCGCTCTTCAGCATGGGCGTTTCTCGGACTCCGGGAGGGCTGGTGCGCCAAAAACCAACGACGAATGGGAACGTTACCCGAGGTCGTGGGGGCCGGGCAAGCGCCGCAAAGGCCGTTCAGCAGGCGACAATTGACTACATCAGTGGCCGCCCATAGGGCGGCCCTGCCTCTTTCCGAGGCCGTCATGAGCGGCCCGGCTTCAAAGAGGCCGCGGGGGTGGGCGGAGTGGCGCGGGCTGGTTCCGGCGTGGGCGCGTATCCCGGCAGCCCGGTCGGCTGGCGGACGCGCGCCAGGAACTCCGCGACGGACTCCTCCAGCGCCTGCGCGGCGGCGCCCTCGGCGCGGGCCCAGGCCTGCGTGATGGCCTGACCGGTCTCGTCGGCCTCGTGCCGGGGGAAGCCCAGCGAGCTGCGGGCGGCCGCGCGCACCTCGGCCATGGTGATGCGCGAGGGGTCGCGGGCGGGCAGCCACCCGCCCCGGCGCGCCTCGACCGCCAGGCCGGATTGCTCGAGCGCGCGCAGCGATTCCCGGATGAGCCGCTTGGGCATGCGCATCTCGTCGGCGAGCGGAGCCACTCCGACGGGCGCGGCCCTGCGCGCGTGGAGCTGGGCGAGCGCCAGCATCACGCGGGCGATGAACGTCTCGCGCGCCTGCGCGGCGAGAAGCAGCGGGCTGGCCTCGGGCGTCCGCGAGGCGTCCATCGCGTAGCAGAGCCGGCAGCCGGTGAGGACAATGAACCAGGAGATGTAGAGCCAGGTCAGGACGATGGGCAGCACCGCGACAGACCCGTAGATCTTGTGCACCTGCACCATGCGCGCCGAGAGGTCGGCGAAGACGAACTTGGCCAGCTCCCACGCGGTGGCCGCGGCGAAGGCGGCGATCAGCGCCGATCGCAGCCGGACGCGGGCGTTGGGCAGCACCTTGTAGAGGAAGGCGAGGCCCGCGTACGTGATGGTCACCGAGGAGAGGGCGGCGAGCACGTGCAGCACCTCGCTGTGCCCGACGACCCCGTGGCGTCCGTGCGCGTCCTGCATCTGCCCGATCTTCCAGGTCACGGCCAGCGACGCCGAGAGCAGCACCGGGCCCAAGGTGAGGAACGCCCAATACGTGAGCAGCCGCTGCACCGGCGCGCGCGGCCGCTTGACCCCGTAGATGTGGTTGAAGGCGCTCTCGATGTTCCACAAGAGCGACAGGGAGGCGATGAGCAGCAGCGCGAAGCCGATCGCGCCCAGCGTCTTGACGGTGGCCTTGTTGGTGAAGTCGGTGAGCGCGCCGGCGATGGCCGCGCCGGCGCCGATGCCGAGCTGCTCGTTCACGTACTTCTGCACGGTGTCGCGGAACGGCGCCTGTCCGCTGACCAGGTCGACCACGCTGTAGGCCACCGCGAGCAGCGGCACCAGCGAGAGCAGCGTCAGGTAGGTGAGCGCCGAGGCGCGCAGGGTGATCGCCTCTCCGCGGAACCCGTGGCCGATCAGCGTCAGCGCGCGCAGGAACCGCCGCACCGACGGCACGCGGCGGACCCGCTCCCACGAGTCGGCGAGCCGGACCTTGTCGGGCCCGGTCAGTCGCCCACCTTCTCGGCGGCGGGCTGCGGCTCGGGCTTGGCCTGGCCTGCCGATTCGCCCGGACGGCCCTCGCCCTCCTGCCGGCGGTCCTCGCGGCGCCGGTCGTTGCGATCGTTGCCGTTCCCGCGCTGGCCGCCCCCGGCGCCGCGCGACGAGAGCGCCCGCTGCGCCTGCTGCAGATCGGGCCGCGACCACTTCCCGTGCAGGTCGTACTGCTCCATGTGGTACTGCGGCTGCGGCCGGACGGTGATGCTCTTGTTGAGCTTCATCATCAGGAGCCGCATCGCCTCGCGCTCGGGGCCCTGCAGGAGCTTGGCGACCTCCGGGTGGCAGGAGACGATGATCTGGTCTTCGCGCTGCTTGCGGGCGGCGCGCTGCACCTCGCGCATGATCTCGTAGGCGATGGTGGTCTTGCTGCGCACGTGGCCCCGGCCGTCGCAGGTCGGGCAGCTCTCGGTGGTGAGGCGGGTGACGCTCTCCCGGACGCGCTTGCGCGTCATCTCCACCAGGCCGATGTCGCTGATCTTGAGCACGTTGGTCTTGGCGCGGTCGGCGCCCAGGGCCTCCTGGAGGGTCTTGAAGACCTTCTCCCGGTTGGACCCTTTGTCCATGTCGATGAAGTCGATGATGATGATGCCGCCGATGTTGCGCAGCCGGAGCTGGTAGACGATCTCCTTGGCGGCCTCGCAGTTGATCTTGGTGATGGTGTCTTCCAGCGACGCGCCGGCGCCCTTCTTCCCCGTGTAGCGGCCGCTGTTGACGTCGATGGCGACCAGCGCCTCGGTCTGGTCGATGATGATGTAGCCGCCCGACTTGAGCCACACCTTGCGGTTCTGCGCCTTCTGCAGCTCCTGCTCGATGCCGTACTCGTCGAAGATGGGCTCGTCGCCCGTGTAGAGCTCCACCTGGTCCTTCAGCTCCGGCGCGACCTGCTCGACGAAGGCGCGCACGCGCTCGAACTCGGCACGGTCGTCGATCACCAGCTTGTTCACGTCGTCGGAGAAGAGGTCGCGGACCGAGCGGAGGATGAGGTCCAGGTCGGGGTGCATGACCGCGGGCGCCTTGTGGGTCTCGCGCTTCTTGCCCACCTCGTTCCACAGCCCGAGCAGGAACTTGATGTCGGCGGTGAGCTTCTCCTCGGGCTCGCTCTCGGCGACGGTGCGCACGATGAACCCGGTGCCCGGCGGGCGGAACCGGTCCACCAGCTCGCGCAGCCTGCGGCGCTCCTTCTCGTTCTCGATGCGGCGGGAGATGCCCACGTGGTCGACGGTGGGCATGAAGACGAGGTGCCGGCCGGGCAGCGAGATGTGGCAGGTGATGCGGGCGCCCTTCGAGCCGATGGGGTCCTTCACCACCTGCACGATGACCTCGTCGCCCTCCTTGAGCAGGTCCTGGATCTGCGCGCGCTTTCCGTGCGCGTGGCCGTTGCCACCCTTGCGCTCGCCCTGGCGGTCGCGGGCCTGCTGCTGGCGCTGCTCGGGCTTGGGGTTGCGATCCTCGGCGGGCTTGCCCGGG
>DASWGI010000311.1:0-5169 GCA_036393835.1 Myxococcales bacterium
GTCTTCGCGATGCGGCGCCCCTCGGAGGTGTCGAGCACCACGCCCGTGTAGTCGTCGAACAGCGCGTGGTCCTCGAAGAAGGCGCACGAGTCCTGCGTCAGCGGGTCGAGCAAACGCCCGAGCGACGCCCAGGACTTGCCATACATCGAGTGCGCGTGGGCCGCGGCCACGACGTCGGGGCGCGCGGCGTGCACCTGCGAATGGATGGCGAAGGCCGCCGCGTTGACGGGGTGCTTGCCCTCGACCACGTCGCCTTCGTGGTTCACGAGGAGGAGGTCCGAGGCGCGGATGTGCCCGAAGTACATCCCAAACGGATTCACCCAGAAGTGGTCGGGCTTCTCCGGGTCGCGCGCGGTAATGTGCCCGGCGACTCCTTCGTCGAAGCCGTAGCGCGCGAACAGGCGGAACGCGGCCGCCAGCCGCTGCTTGCGGTGGAGGCGTTCCTGCGCGGCCGTCTGGAAGTCGGGGCGGGGAGGGGCAACCAGGTTCAGCTCGGCCATGTCCGTACCTCCTGCTGCGCGGGCAGTATACGGATCGGCTACCTTCCGCACCATGGCGCTCGCCCTCGACGACTTGACCGTGCTGGACCTGTCCCACGCGCTGGCCGGGCCGCTCGCGACCACGCTGCTCGGCGATTTCGGCGCCCGCGTGATCAAGGTCGAGCCGCCCGGCGCCGGGGACATCTCGCGCGCCTGGGGTCCGCCGTTCCACGGGCGCGACTCGACGTACTTCGTGAACCTGAACCGGAACAAGAAGAGCGTCGAGATCGACCTGAAGCACCCGGAGGGCAAGCAGCTGCTCTTGCGCCTCGCCGAGCGCGCGGACGTGCTGGTCGAGAACTACCGCGTCGGCACCGTGCGGAAGCTGGGCATCGACTACGAGGCCGTGCGCGCGCGGAACCCGGGGATCGTCTACTGCTCCATCTCCGGCTTCGGTCAGACGGGCCCGTACCGCGACCGCGCCGCGATGGACCTCATCGTCCAGGCGGAGAGCGGGATGATCAGCCTCACCGGCGAGCCTGGCAGCCACGGCGTACGGTGTGGCGTGTCCATCGCCGACATGACGGCGGGCATGCACGCGGCGTTCGGGATCCTGGCCGCTCTCCACGCCAGAAAGCGCACCGGGCAGGGCCAGTTCGTCGACGTCTCGATGCTCGAAGGGCAGCTCGGCCTGCTCGACTCGGTGATCGCCACTTACCTGGCGGACGGCGTGGTGCCCCGGCCGATGGGAACCGCCTACAAGGCGCTGCTCCCCTATCAGACGTTCCGCACCAGGACGCAGGACATCGCCATCGCGGTCGGCAGCGACGGACTGTGGCGCACGTTCTGCCCGCTGCTGGGGATCGACGACATGCGGGACGACCCGCGCTACGCCACCAACCGCGCGCGCAGCGAGAACCGCGAGTCGCTCATCGCCCGGCTGCAGGAGGTGTTCCTCACCCGGACCTACGAGGAATGGGAGGCGCTCCTCCTGCCCGCGGGCATCCCGCTTGGCGCCATCAACTCTGTCGACCGCGTCGTCGAGCACCCCCAAGTAAAGGCGCGTGGCGTCCTCGCCGAGTACGAGCACCCGGCCGCCGGCCGGATGCGATCCGTCTCGCCCTACTTCCGGATGTCGGAGACGCCCGGCGGAGTGCGGTCTCCCGCGCCCCTGCTCGGCCAGCACACCGGCGAGGTGTTGCGCGAGGATCTCGGGCTCGCGGACGCCGAGATCGCGCGGCTCCGCGAGGCCGGAGCGATCGGCAATCCGGGCTGAAGGTCGTGGGCCAGGGCGCCCGCCCTCAGGTTGTCCGCGACCGATGGCCGATGGTACATGACTCGACCGCCTCGCCCTCCGGCCGGAGGTGCAAGTGGAATTCGCGCTGATCTCGCTGCTCAACGGGGTCACCTATGGGCTGCTGCTATTCATGCTGTCCAGCGGCCTGACCCTGATCTTCAGCATGATGGGCATCCTCAACTTCGCCCATGCCAGCTTCTACATGCTGGGCGCGTACTTCGCGTACCAGATCAGCACGAAGATCGGATTCTGGCCCGCTCTGCTGATCGCGCCGGTCCTGGTGGGGATCGTGGGCGCGCTGATCGAGCGGTACGGCATCCGCAAGGCGCACCGGTACGGACACGTCGCCGAGCTGCTCTTCACCTTCGGTCTCGCCTTCCTCGCCATCGAGGTGGTGCAGCTCGTCTGGGGAAAGGCCGCGGTCGACTATCGCGTCCCGGCCTCGCTCTCCGGCACCTGGTTCACGCTCTTCTCCTCGTCGTTCCCCGTCTACAAGGGCTTCATGATGGCGGTGTCGGTCGGGATGCTGCTGACGCTCTACGCGCTCCTGACCTTCACGCGCATCGGCCTGATCGTGCAGGCCGCGCTGTCGCGACCCGACATGGTGCAGGCGCTCGGCCACGACGTGCCCCGCATCTTCACTCTCGTCTTCGGAGGCGGATCGGCGCTGGCCGCCATCGCTGGAGTGATCGGCGGGAACGCCTTCGTCACCGAGCCCGGCATGGCCGACGCGCTCGGGCCGATCGTCTTCGTGGTGGTGGTGGTGGGCGGGCTCGGCTCGCTCGCCGGCGCGTTCATCGCCTCGCTGCTGATCGGAATCCTGCAGACGTTCATGGTCGGCACCGACTATTCGCTGGTGGACTTCGCGCGATCGCTCGGGATCCGGATTCACTCGGCCCCGGCCCTCGCGCGGCTCTCCCTGACCCAGCTGGCGGCGATCATGCCGTACGTGCTGATGGTCGCGATCCTGATCTTCCGCCCGCGCGGCCTCATGGGGGCGCGCGAGACATGAAGCCTCCGCCGCTCCTGACCGCGAGCCGGCTGCTGTCGTGGGCCGCGTATCTGGCGTTGATCCTGGTCGCGCCGCTGTTGTCGCGGTCGGGCTACTGGCTCTCGCTGCTCTCGCAGATCGCGATCATGACGGTCTTCGCGCTCTCCTTCAACATGCTGCTCGGCCAGACGGGGCTTCTCTCCTTCGGCCACGCCGTCTACTACGGGCTCGGCGCGATGATCACCATGCACGCGCTCATCGCCGTGAACCGCCACCTGCTGCCCATCCCGGTCACGCTGCTCCCGCTGGTCGGCGGCCTCGGGGGTCTCTTCTTCGGCGTGCTGCTCGGATACGTCACGACGCGGCGGGCGGGGACCACCTTCGCGATGATCTCGCTGGGCATCGGCGAGATGGTGGCGGCGAGCTCGCTCATGTTCCCCGCCTTCTCGGGCGGCGAGGGCGGCCTCTCCGGCAACCGCGTCACCGGGAAGGGCTGGCTGGGGATCACCTACGGGCCGCAGATCCAGGTCTATTACCTCATCGCGCTCTGGGGCTTCGCCTGCGTGGCCGCCATGTACGCGCTCGCCCAGACGCCGCTGGGCCGCATCGCCAACGCCGTGCGCGACAATCCCGAGCGCGCCGAGTTCATCGGCTACGACCCGCAGGTGGTGCGGTTCCTGATGGTCGTGCTGGCAGGATTCTTCGCGGGCGTCGCGGGCGGGCTCACCGCGCTCAACTACGAGATCGTCACCTCGGAGTCGCTGCAAGCGTACACCTCCGGGCTGGTGATCATGATGGCCTTCGTGGGGGGCGTCGGGTACTTCTTCGGACCGATCCTCGGCGCGCTGCTGATCACCGTGCTGCAGATGGCCGTGTCCAGCATCACCGCCGCCTGGCTCTTCTACTTCGGCCTGCTCTTCCTGGTGGTGGTCCTCTACGCGCCGGGAGGAGTGGCCAGCGTGGTCGTCGAGCACCGCCGTCTGTGGCACGCCGGCGTCCTCGGGAGGCTCGCGCCGGCGTACCTGCTCGCCGCCGTTCCGGTGCTGCTCGTCGGGGCCGGGTTGGTCGCAATGGTGGAGATGGTCTACCGGCTGATGAAGGAGGACGCCGCATCCGCGCACCTGCGCGTCTTCGGCTTGACGCTCGACGCGACCCGCGGGCTCTTCTGGATCGCGGTCGCCGCCGCGATCGCCGTCGGCATCCTGCTCCTGCGCAAGGTGGCGCGGACGGTGTCCGACGAGCGGCACCGGGCTTACGCCACTCTGCGCCAGGAGCGGACATGACGGCTCCGGCGCTGCGCCTCCTCGGCGTGTGCAAGAGCTTCGGGCGCACGGAGATCGTCCGGGACGTCGAGCTGTCGGTGCCGCGCGGCGAGCGCCACGCGATCATCGGCCCCAACGGGGCGGGGAAATCGACGCTCTTCAACCTCATCAGCGCGCGCTTTCCGGTCAGCTCGGGCCGCATCGAGCTGAACGGCGACGACATCACCTCGCTGCGCGCGTTCGAGATCAACCGGAGGGGGCTCAGCCGCAGCTTCCAGATCACTAACATCTTCCACAATCTGACGGTGTTCGACAACGTCCGCTGCGCGGTGCTGTGGTCGCTCGGTTATCGATACTCGTTCTGGCAGCGCCTCTCGGCCCTGGCCGACGCAAGCGAGCGCGCGGACGAGGTCATCCAGCGCATCGGGCTGCGGCGCCGGCGCGATACGCTCGCCTCCACCCTCACGTATGCCGAGCAGCGCGCGCTGGAGATCGGCATCACCCTGGCGGGCGGGGCGGAGGTGGTGCTGCTCGACGAGCCGACGGCGGGCATGAGCCGGTCGGAGACCGAGGAGGCGGTCGCGCTCATCCGCCGGGTCACGGAGGGCAAGACCCTCGTGATGGTCGAGCACGACATGGGCGTGGTCTTCGGCCTGGCCGATCGGATCTCGGTGCTGGTGTACGGGCGCATCATCGCCACTGGAACGCCCGACGAGATCCGCGCCAATTCCGCCGTACAGGAAGCCTATCTCGGGACGAGCCGCGCCCATGCTTGAAGTGAGCGACCTGCACGCCTTCTACGGCAAGAGCCACGTGCTGCAAGGGGTCGGGTTCTCCGTCGGGCGTGGCGAGATCGTCAGCCTGCTCGGGCGCAACGGCGCGGGACGCTCGACCACCGTGAAGGCGATCATGGGCCTCGTCATCGCGCACGGGAAGGTCCGCTTCAAGGGGCAGGACATCCTCGGCCTGCAGGCCCATGAAGTGGCGCGGCGGGGCGTCGGGTACGTGCCCGAGGACCGCGCGATCTTTCCGGATCTGACCGTGCGCCAGAACCTGATGCTCGGGATGAAGGGGCGCAGCGAGAGCGGCCGGTGGGGCATGACGGACGTGTTCCGGATCTTCCCTGGGCTGCAGGCCCGC
>DASWGI010000312.1:0-9311 GCA_036393835.1 Myxococcales bacterium
CGCATGGCCACACACGAGGTGCTGAACCAGCCTCCTCCGCTGGAGGTGAACCTCTTCGCCGCCGACCGCGCGCTGCGCGACGCGGTGGAACGCGAGGGCGCGCGCTGGGCGCGAGCGCAGCTCCTCGAGCTGGGGCAGCTCGCCGGGTCGCGCGCCGCGCAGGCGTGGGCGGCGCAGGCGAACGAGAACCCGCCGCGCCTGCGCACGCACGACCGGTACGGGAACCGCGCCGACGAGGTGGAGTTCCATCCCGCCTGGCACGAGCTGATGCGCGTGGCGGTGGCGCACGGCATCCACTCCCTGCCCTGGGAGGAGGACCGCGAGGGCGCTCACGTGGCCCGGGCCGCGCTGATGTTCCTCGACGCAGAGTGCGAGCAGGGCCACGGCTGCCCCATCTCGATGACCTACTCGGCCGTCCCGGCGCTGCGGCGGCAGCCGGAGCTGGCGCGCGAGTGGGAGCCGCGCGTCGCCACCCGGTCGTACGATCCGCGCTCCCTGCCCGCGGCGCAGAAGTCCGGCGCGCTGATCGGCATGGCGATGACCGAGAAGCAGGGCGGCTCCGACGTGCGCGCCAACACGACTCGCGCGGTGCGCGACGGCGAGGCCTGGCGCCTTACCGGACACAAATGGTTCTGCTCGGCGCCGATGAGCGACGCGTTCCTGGTGCTGGCGCAGGCGCCCGGTGGCCTCTCCTGCTTCCTGCTGCCTCGCTGGACGCCCGACGGCGAGCGCAACCGCTTCTTCCTGCAGCGCCTCAAGGACAAGCTGGGCAACCGCTCCAACGCCTCCAGCGAAGTGGAGCTCGACGGGGCGTGGGCGCAGCTCGTCGGCGAGGAGGGCCGCGGCGTGCCGGCGATTCTAGAGATGGTGAACCACACGCGCCTCGACTGCGTGATCGGGGCGGCGGCGGTCCTGCGCCAGGCGCAGTGGCAGGCAGCGCACCACTGCGCGCACCGCAGCGCGTTCGGGAAGCGCCTGATCGAGCAGCCGCTCATGCGCAACGTGCTCGCGGACCTGTGCGTCGAGTCCGAAGCCGCGCTGCTCCTGATGGTGCGCCTCGCCCGCGCGTACGATCGGTCCGAGGAGTCGGCGTTCCGCCGGATCGCCACGGCGGTGAGCAAGTACTGGGTTTGCAAGCGCGCGCCGGCGGGTGTGGGCGAGGCGCTCGAATGCCTGGGCGGCAACGGATACGTCGAGGAGAGCGGCCTGCCCCGGCTGTACCGGGAGGCGCCGCTCAACTCCATCTGGGAAGGTTCGGGGAACGTCATCTGCCTGGACGTCCTGCGCGCGCTGGCCAAGGAGCCGCCCGCGGTGGAGGCGCTGTTCGCGGAGCTGCGGGAGGCGCGCGGCGCCGACCGGCGGCTGGACGCGCACGTCGACGCGACCGAGGCCTTGCTCGCGCGCGCCGAGGAAGGACAGGCGCGCCGCCTGGTCGAAGCCCTGGCACTTGCCCTGCAAGGAACGCTGCTCGTGCTCCACGGACCGCCGGAGGTGGCCGACGCGTTCTGCGCCTCGCGGCTCGCGGGCGACTGGGGCCGCACGCTGGGGACGCTCCCCCGCGGCGTGGACTTGCCTGCGTTGGTCGAACGCGCGCAGCCGGCGGTGGCTTAAGACTCGAACGAGTCGCTCGGCTTCACGCTCGGCCCCTCGCGCCGGATGCGCCTCGGGCGCGGGCCGGCGCCGGCCATGCGTCGCGCCTTCGCGGCCGCCGCGCGGTATTGCGGCAGGTGGGGTTGCAGGAGCGCGCGCTGCATCGCCTTCTCGTCCGCCCCTGCCGGCACGTGCACCGGCTTGCCGGTGTTCGGGTGGTACCCGGAGTAGTACATGTCCGTCGCGAGCGTCATCGGCGTGGGCGTGAAGTCCTGCACCTGCTGCGGCCGCCAGCCGTTCTCCTCGAGGTAGTCGGACAGCTCCACCATGTCCTTCACCTCGCAGCCCGGATGACCGGAGATGAAGTAGGGCACCAGGTATTGCTCCTTGCCCGCTTCGCTGGAGTACTTCTCGAACAGCTCCCTGAAGCGGACGAACTGCTCCTTGCCGGGCTTCTTCATCACCCGCACCACGCCCGGCGAGATGTGCTCCGGCGCGATCTTGAGGTGGCCGCCCACGTGGTTCGCCACCAGCTCGCGGATGTACTCGTCGCCCCGCCGCTCGTCGGCGAAGGCCAGGTCGTAGCGCACGCCGCTCGCCACGAACGCGCGCTTCACGCCGGGCAGCGCGCGCGCCTTGCGCATCAGCTCGATCAGCGGGCCGTGGTCGGTGCCGAACTTGGGGCACACGCTGGGGTACACGCACGAGGCGCGGCGGCACTGGCGGTGCCACTCCTCGTCAGTGCAGACCATGTGCCACATGTTGGCCGTGGCGCCGCCGATGTCCGAGACCACGCCCGTCCAGCCCGGCACCTCCTTCAAGGACTCGATCTCGCGCAGCACGCTGGCCTCGCTGCGCGAGACCACGTCGCGGCCCTGGTGCTCGGTGATGCAGCAGAACGCGCACCCCGCGGCGCAGCCGCGCATGATGGTCACACTGAAGCGGATCTGCTCCCAGGCGGGGATCTTCGCCTGGCCGTAGATCGGATGGGGCAGGCGCGTGAAGGGCAGCTCGTACTCCCAGTCGACCAGCTCGGTGGTGGGCGGCTGCGCGGGCGGGTTGACGTAGACGAGCTGCCCGCCGTGCTTCTGCACCAGGATGCGCGCGTTGTCCGGGTTGTGCTCGAGGTGGTAGAGCCGCGAGAACTCCGCGTACACCTTCTTGTCGGCGCAGATATCCTCGTAGGAGGGCAGCCACACCTCCTCGCGGTCCCGCTCTCCGGCGAGCGCGCGCCAGGACTGCTCCGGGTCGTCGCGGAAGCGCACCGCGGTGCCGCGCACGTCGGTCAGCCCGCAGATGTCCTCGCCCGAGGCCAGGCGGCGGGCGATCTCCAGCAGCGGGACCTCGCCCATACCGTAGACGAGGAGATCGGCCGGGCAGTCGGCCAGGATCGAGCGCCGGACGCGGTCGCTCCAGTAGTCGTAGTGCGCCAGCCGCCGGAGCGAGGCCTCGACGCCGCCGATCACCACCGGCACGTCGGGGAACAGCTTCTTCAGGCGGCGCGCGTAGACGGCCGTGGCGTAGTCGGGACGCTGGCCGGGCGCCGCGCCGGGCGTGTACGCATCGCTGGCGCGCCGCTTCTTCGCGGCGGTGTAGTGGTTGACCATCGAGTCCATGTTGCCGCTCGACACGCCGAAGAAGAGGCGCGGCCGGCCGCAGGCGGCGAAGTCCTGGGCGAAGCTCGCCTCGTCCCACCGCGGCTGCGAGACGATCGCCACCTTGAATCCGCGCGCCGCCAGCACCCGGCCGATGAGCGGCACGCCGAAAGTGGGGTGGTCGACGTAGGCGTCGCCGTTCACCAGCACCACGTCGAGCTCGTCCCATCCGCGGGCGCGCGCCTCGGCCAGCGTGGTGGGAAGGAACGCGTCCGCGCCGGACCGCGCGCCGGAGCGCTTTCCGCCGATCTGGACGAGCGAGGGCATCACGGAGGGTCTAACGCCTGTGTGGATGTGTGTAAATCCCGTAGCCAGACCCATTCCATGACGTCCGCGCTGTGAAAAGCGCAGCGCCGCCGAATACGGCGTCGGCTGGACTGCGGGCGGTTTCTGCGGGAGCCCCGGGGCTCTCTGCTATGCTGGACCGCCACCGGGAGCGCGTACACGCATGTCCGATGTCCGAGCAGGGTCGCTGCCCGAGCAACCGTCGCCCTCGCCCGACTCGCCTGGCGCCTCTTCCAGGCCGGACCCGTTGGCAGGCGACTGGTCGGAGGGGCTGCCCGGTCCGATCCGCGCGCACGGGCTGCCGCTGCCGGCGCGCATCGGCGAGCTGCGCGAGGCGGGCTGGGCGATGGCGCCTCCGGCGACCGAGCCACCGGCCGAACCGGCCTGGACCGCCCACGCGCACGACGCCGGCTTCGCGCCGGTGACCGTTCAGGCGGCGGAAGCCTCGACCGCGCAGGGAGGCGAACCGGAAGGGTGGCAGGAAGCGAAGGAACCTTCTCCCTGGGCGGCGCCCGCGGAACCGACCGGAGACTGGGACGCGACCGCCCCCGCCGAGGAGCAGTGGTCAGCCCCGGCCGACGCGCCGGCCACCCAGGAATGGCCGGTCGCGCCGGAGGACGGTCCGAGCGCGCTCGCCGACGACGAGGCGGCGACGCTGCTCCAGCCGGTCGAGGACGGCGAGGCGGCCAGCTTCCTGCGGCCCGCGGAGAAGGCCGCGAACGACGCGCCCGTCGGCGAGCCCGTCTCCTTGCTGCATCCGCCTGGCGATCTCGATCCCGCGCTGCAGCCGATCATGGATCCGACGCTCCAGCCCATGACCGACGGCGAGTCGGTGGTGATGCTCAATCCTCACGACCACCCCGACCTGCTCGTGCCGGTGGACGAGGACGCGCCGCCGATGGCGTCGGGCGGGCCCGCGCGCGCGACGACCGTCGTGGCCGGCGAGCATCGCGTCGCGATCCACACCCGCGGCGGGCGGACGCGGCGCGGGAGCGTCACCGATCTGGACCTGGGCAGGCGCGAGTTCGCGCTGCAGCCGCAGGGCGGCGGCTCGACCGAGATGGTGCCGCACGCCGAGGTGAAAGCGATCTTCTTCATGCTCGCGCCCGGCGAGCCGCCGGTCGCGCCGGACGGCGGCAAGCTCCGCGTCACCTTCTCCGACGGCCGCAGCATCGAAGGGCGCCGCGACGGCGGCGAGGGTCCGCAGGGGTTCTTCCTCGTGCCTGTGGACGCGGAGAAGACCAACACCAAGCGCATCTACGTGGCAAGGGCCGCGGTCGCGCACCTGACCGACCTGTAAAGGTCAGTGCAGGTACTTGTCCGACCCGCTGCGCCCCCGGCCGGGGACGTCGTCCTCGCGGCGCACGACCCGGAGGCGGCGACTGCGCATCCGGCGGTCGATCCACCACACGCGCAGCCGGAGCAGCAGCTGCTTCGGGGTACGGACGCCCCCGGCGAACAGGACGCCGGCGCCGAGCGCGAACATCTGCGGCAGGTACGGCACGGGCCCGTAGAAGATCATGAACAGGAGGGTGATGCCCGCGGAGATGGGCAGCAGGAGGCGCGCCTCGATGGGGAAGAAGTAGAGGAAGATGCGCGCGCTGGGGAGCGAGACGGCGAAAGCAGCGGCCAGCGCCTCGATGACGACCCAGTTCCCGAAGTAAGCGAACCCGGCCACGCTGCCGGCGAAGATGCCGATCACGGCGGTGGCCAGGGCCGCCAGCACGGAAGTGGCGAAATAGAAGGTGACGAATCGGCGCGTTCCCCACATCGCCTCGAGCGAGCCGCCCATCAGCCACAGGCCCAAGCCCGCGAAGACGAGCCCCAGCGGGTCCGGGTTGAGGAACGTGTACGTGAACGGCTGCCAGACGTATCCGTGCCAGAACGCCGCCGGGATGAAGGCGAGCAGGAGCTTCAGCTTGTCCCCGAATGCGCCCGTGATGGGGACCAGGATGGACACGGCGACCGTGGCGATGAGCAGCCACTTCACGCCGCGGGTGAAGGGCGGCAAGGCGAAGTTGCCCATCGGCATGGAGGATCGGGGAGACATGGGGAGTACCTAGGTCCTCAGCTCCGCGGGCGCTCGCGATAGAAGAGCGTGATCGTCAGGCAGTGGAACTCCTTGTCCGAGCTCTGGGTCACGATCTTGTCGACCACCTCGAGGCCGGCGTTGTCGTTGAGCCAGCGGGTAATGGTCTCGCCCATCTGCTCGCGGTCGCGGGCCAGGGTGGTGGAGAAGATCTTCATGCCGGTGAATGGGATCATGACCTGGCCTCCAGGCGCAGCTCGCGGACGAGCTGCAGCAGCTCCGCTTCGGTGAGGGTGCGCGAGGAAGCCTTCGCGCGCTGGAGGATCGCCTTGGCGAGCGGCTCGTCGGCGGGGATCTCGTGGCGGGCGAGCCAGTGCTTCACGTTGGACAGCCCGCTCATGGGGCCGATGTCGATCTGCTGCTCCTTGCCGAACTCGCCGGCCGGGACGCCGGAGTAGATGCGGTCGGCCAGCCAGTGGTCGCCCTTCCGCTGCGCCTTGACGATCGCAGCCGCGTGCACCCCGGTGGCGGTGCGGAAGGCATCGGCGCCGGCCACGGGATAGTTCACCGGCAGCGAGTGGCCGGTGACGCGCGCCGCAAGCTCGACGAAGCGCACCAGCTTGCTCATGTCGCGCGCGCCGTAGACCGGGTGCCCGAGCAGCTTCAGATTGACCAGCAGCTGGTCGACGGCCGTGTTCCCCACCCGCTCGCCGATCCCCGCGGCGCAGCCGTGCAGGCGCGTCGCGCCCGCGGCGCCGGCGGCCAGCGTGTTCGCCAACGCCAGCCCTCGGTCGTTGTGGCCGTGCCAGTCGAGCCCCACCTCCACGCCCGACTCGCGCACCACCTCCAGCGCGAACTTCACCAGCGCCGCCGCGCCCTCCGGCGTGGCGTGGCCCACCGTGTCGCACAGGCAGAGGCGGCGCGCGCCCACCTCGATCGCGGAGAGGAACAGCCGGCGCAGGTCGTCCGGCTTGCTCCGCGTGGTGTCCTCCGTCACGTAGGTGACCGCGAGGTTCTGCCGGACGGCGAAGCGGATGGCCTCCACCGACTGCTTCTCGATGAAGGCGAGATCCCACTCCTCGGCGTACTGCCGGATCGGCGAGGAGCCGATGAACGCGTAGACCTCCAGGGGGAAGCCGGTCTCCTGCTGGACCTCGGCGGCGGGCGCGATGTCGCTGACCACCGTGCGGCAGGCGACGTTGGCGCGGATCTTCAGCCGCGCGTCGCGGATCTCCTCCACCAGCCGCTTCACCGCCGCGCGCTGGTGCGGACCCGCGCCCGGCAGGCCGAGGTCGAGCTGCACCACTCCCAGCTCGTCGAGGAGGTGCAGGATCTCGATCTTCTCCTCGATGCGCGGATCGACGGCGCTCGGGCTCTGGATCCCGTCGCGCAGCGTCTCGTCGAGGACCAGCGCCTCTCCGAGCCGGTCCGGCGCCGCGTGCGCGGCGTTCCAGTCGAAGAAGAGGTCCTGCTCCGCGCCCATGGGCCCGGATCCTACGCCGACTCCAGGAGCAGCGCGATCCCTTGCCCGCCGCCGATGCAGGCGGATCCGACTCCGCGCCGGGCGCCCCGCCGCTTCAGCTCGTACAAGAGGTGCGCGGTGATGCGCGCGCCCGAGGCGGCCAGCGGGTGGCCGACCGCGATCGCCCCGCCGTCCACGTTGGTGCGGTCGCGCGGCAGGCCCAGCTCCTTTTCCACCGCCAGGTACTGCGGGGCGAAGGCCTCGTTGACCTCGAACAGATCGAAGTCGGAGAGCTTCGCGTCGTGCCGCTCGAAAGCGCGGCGGATCGCCGGCGCCGGCCCGATGCCCATGATCGACGGATCGCATCCGCTGATGCCCCAGCCGAGGAGCCGGCCGATCGGCTTCAGACCCCGCTTGTCGGCGAACTGCCGGGTCGCCAGCACCAGCGCTCCGGCCCCGTCGCAGATGCCGCTCGCCGCGCCGGCGTGGATGACGCCGTCCTTCTTGAACACCTTGGGGAGCTTGGCGAGCCCCTCGACCGTGGTCTCCGGGCGGTTGTGCTCGTCGCGCGCGAACTGCACCACCGCCCCCTTCTTGCCCGGCAGATCCATCGGAGCGATCTCGTCGGCGAACCGGCCGCCCTCCTGCGCCGCCGCGAACCGCTTCTGGGAGAGCACGCTGTACTCGTCCACCTCGCGCTGCGAGATGCCGTACTTGGTGGCCAGGTTCTCCGCGGTCATCGCCATGGGGAGGCCGTTGTAGCTGTCGGTCAGCGCCTCCCAGAGGGCGTCCTCGAGCTTGGGCGACTTGCCCAGTCCCACGCCGAAGCGCAGGCCGCGGGCGACGTGCGGCGCCTGCGACATCGACTCCGTGCCGCCGACCAGCGCGCACTGGGAGTGGCCGGCGAGCATCTCCAGCGCGGCGTCCACCACCGCCTGGAAGCCCGACCCGCACAGCCGGTTCACCGTCAGTGCCGGGACGTGATGCGGCAGGCCAGCCTTGAGGCCCACGTGGCGCGCCAGGTAGATCGCGTCCGGGCTGGTCTGCATCACGTTTCCGAACACCACGTTGTCGACGTCCTCGGGCTTCACCCCGGCCTGCGCCAGGGCCGCCTTCGCGGCGTGCACCGCCAGGTCGGTGGCGGACACGTCCTTCAGCGCGCCGCCATAGGTGCCGAACGGCGTACGTTTCGCTGCGAGGAAGACGATCTCGGTCGGGATGGGCTTCATGTCCGGCTCCGGTCGGTAGACCCGATTCTAGGGCCTGGCCCAGCTTCGCGCACCGCTCCAGCCGCAGGCGTGACGAAAAGCACAACGCGGAGGCGCTGAGACGCGGAGTTTTTCCTTCTCAACCCGAGAACCTCCGCGCCTCCGCGTCTCCGCGTTGATCTGGTGGTCCTTGACATGTGACCATTTAGTCACATATACATCGGGGCATGGATGACGTGTTCAAGGCGCTCGCGGACCCCAGCCGGCGCAAGCTGCTCGACCGGCTGTTCAAGCGCGATGGCCAGACCCTGGGCGAGCTGTGCGAGCGCGTCTCCATGACCCGCTTCGGCGTGATGAAGCACCTCCGCGTGCTGGAGGAAGCGGGCCTCATCGTCACGCGCCGCGCGGGGCGCGAGAAGCTGCACTACCTGAACCCGGTGCCGATCCGGCTGGTCCACGACCGCTGGGTGAGCAAGTACGCGGCGCCGTTCGCGGCTGCGCTGTCGCAGCTCAAGTCCCACCTGGAGGGCACCACCATGGAGAGCAAGGTCCAGATCTACCAGGTCTTCATCCGCACCACGCCCGAGAAGCTGTGGCAGGCGCTCACCGACGGCGAGGTCACCAAGAAGTACTTCTTCGGCGAGACGATCCACTCCGACTGGAAGCGCGGGTCGGCGTGGTACTCCACCGGGCCGAACGGCGCGCGCGACGTGGAAGGCACTGTGATCGAATCCGATCCGCCGCGGCGCCTGGTCGTCACCTGGCACGTCCTGTACAACCCCGAGCTGAGCAACGAGCAGTCGCGCGTCACCTACCTGATCGAGAAGCGGGGCGAGGTCTGCAAGCTCGAAGTCACGCACGAGCTGGCCGAGGCGCCGAAGACCGCGAAGGAGGTCGCCCAGGACGGCTGGGCCACGGTGCTCTCCGGCCTCAAGACGCTGCTGGAGACCGGCGAGCCGATGCCGATGCCCCAGCCGGCTGCGTAGCGGCCCTCTCGATCCGGCCGAGCAGCTCGTTCCCGACCTGCTCGGTGGTCGACGCCGGGCCACCGAGCATCGGGACCAGGTCGGGCGTGTGCGCGC
>DASWGI010000313.1:0-2089 GCA_036393835.1 Myxococcales bacterium
CGCGAGGAGGGGATCGCGCAGATGCGCCGGTCGATGAAGCTCATGGCGCCGCGCGCGGACCGCCCGTTCGACCTGATGCAGATCCACAACCTGGTCGACTGGCGCACTCACCTCCCGACTTTGCGCGCCTGGAAGGAAGCGGGAACCATCCGCTACTGGGGGATCACGCACTACACCGAGTCGGCGTTCGGCGAGATGGAAGCCATCGTGCGGACCGAGAAGCCCGACTTCGTCCAGCTGCCGTACTCGGTGGGCGCGCGCGAGGCGGAGAAGCGACTCTTGCCCGCCTGCGCCGAGCATGGCGTGGCGGTGCTGGTGGAGCGCCCGTTCGAGGCAGGCTCGCTCTTCCGCGATGCGCTGAAGCGGCCGTTGCCCGCCTGGGCGGCCGAGATCGACTGCACGAGCTGGGCGCAGGTGTTCCTCAAGTTCATCCTCGGCCATCCGGCCGTGACCTGCCCGATCCCGGCCACCTCGAAACCGGAGCACATGGCGGACGACATCCGCGCCGGGTACGGCCGCCTCCCCGACGAACCCCTGCGCCGGCGCATCGTCGCCGAATCGACAGGAGCGTCCCGATGACCACTCGCCGAGACTTCCTCTGGACTGTCCTGGGCGGAGCCGCCGCCGCGACCGTCGTGCGCGCTGCCGGCAAGGAGCCGCAGGCACAGGACGACGACCTCGCCTCGGCGAAGGCCGCCAAGGCGCCGCGCGCGGCGAAGCCGCTGCGGATCCTCATCCTCGGCGGGACGGGGTTCCTCGGCCCGCACCTGGTCGAGAGCGCGCGGGCGCGCGGCCACACGCTCACGCTCTTCAACCGCGGCAAGACGCATCCCGAGCTGTTCCCAGATCTGGTGACGCTGCGCGGCGACCGGAACGGCCGACTGGACGCGCTGAAGGGCCGCGCGTGGGACGCGGTCATCGACACCAGCGGCTACGTGCCCCGGATCGTGAAGATGTCCGCCGAGCTGCTCGTGCCCTCCGTGAAGCAGTACGTGTTCATCTCCTCGATCTCCGTGTTCCCCGACGACGTGAAGCCGGGGGCGGACGAGAGCTCGCCGGTGCAGCAGCTCACCGAGCCCGGCAGCGAGGAGGTGCGCAAGCACTACGGCGCGCTCAAGGCGTTGTGCGAGCAGGCGGCCGAAGCGGCCATGCCGGGGCGCACTACCAACGTCCGTCCCGGCCTGATCGTGGGGCCCGGCGATCCCACCGACCGCTACACCTACTGGCCGGTGCGTATCGACCGCGGGGGCGAGGCGCTCGCGCCGGGGTCGCCGGACGATCCGGTGCAGTACGTGGATGCGCGCGACCTCGCCGCCTGGATCGTGCACGCGATCGAGCGCGGCACGGTGGGTGTGTTCAACGCCACCGGACCCGAGCGCGCGCTGGGGATGGGCGCGATGCTCGCCTCCTGCGCCAAGGCGGCCGAAAAGCCCGCGCCGCTCACCTGGGTCCCTGAGAAGTTCCTCGAAGAGCACAAGGTCTCGGCCTGGGACGACATGCCGGTCTGGACGGGATCGTCGGGCGGGTTCTCGCGCATCGACTGCAGAAAGGCGGTGCGAAGCGGCCTGCGGTTCCGCTCCGCCGACGAGACCGCGCGCGACACCCTGGCCTTTTGGAACACGCTGCCGGAGGAGCGCCGCAAGAAGTTGCGAGCCGGCATCTCGCCCGAGCGCGAGCAGGAAGTGCTCGCCGCCTGGCGATCCCGCAAGTCGTAGCGCGGTACGCGCAGAGCAGACCACTCCCGCACACAGGGCTGTTTCTTTAGACGGCCGTCGGATCGCCGATATGGTGGCCTTGCCACCTCTTCGGGAGAGACGATGCTGCTCGTGATTGCCGCACTCCTCGCCGCGACACCCGGGCTCGGAGGAGACGTGGCGCAGCCGCCGCAGGCCCAGCCCGCCTCGACTCGCAGCTTGACCGCAGTCCGCGTGGTGGCCGTCGGTGCGGACGATCAGGAGGGCGAGTCGGGCGTGATTCCGGATCGTACGCCGGTCGTCACGGCGGAGCAGCCCGCCTCCTCCAGCTGGTACTCGCTGTACGGCGGCAGGCATTTCGGCCTGCTGGTGGACGGGGGCGTGCCGGGCGGCGC
>DASWGI010000314.1:0-5144 GCA_036393835.1 Myxococcales bacterium
CGGCGCACGGGCGCGAAAGCCGCTCGTCAGCCACCGCTCGATCACCTGCGGCACCACGGCCCCCATGCCCGAGGCGCGGACCGCCTCGATGCGAGCGTTCCAGGTCTCCGGCTGGCCGAAGTACGCGGAGGTGTTGCACAGGGCCAGCCGCTCGACCCGCGCCGGCGCGTTGGTGGCGAGCCACATCCCGACCATGCCGCCCTTCGACAGGCCGCAGAAGCGGACGCGCTCGAGCCCGAGCGCATCGAGCAGGCCGACCAGGTCGCGGCCCAGGTCCTCGATCCGGTAGGGCCCGGGCGGCACCGCCGACTGACCATGGCCGCGGCTGTCGTACCGCAGCACGCGAAACTGCTCCGCGAACGCCGCTACCTGTGGATCCCACATGGTCACGTCGCTGCCCAGCGAGTTGGACAGCACCAGCACCGGATTCCCCGGCTTGCCGTCGAACCGGTGGAAGAGGCGCACGCCGCCCACGTCGACGAAGGCCATCTAGGGTGCCTCCCGCCGCCGCCGGTGGCCGGCCAGCACGCGATCGACGAACCTGACCGATTCGCCGAGGTAGTTTCGCGGCTCGAACAGGGCAGTGAGGTCCCGGGCGGTCAGGTGGGTGGAGACCGCGGGGTCCTCGCCGAGCACGTCCTGCAGGCGCCTGCCCGTCTCGCGGGCGCGCCGGCTGGCGCGCTCGACGATCTGGTGCGCCTGCGCCTTCCCGATGCGCGCAGCGAGAGCCATCGCGACGGCCTCGGCGAGGATCCCGCCTTTCGTCGCGTCGAGGTTCGCGCGCATCCGTTCCGGATCGACCTCCAGCCCTTCGATTGTCTCGACCATCTGGCGCAGAGCGCCGGCGGCGAGCGAGGACAGCTCGGGCAGCGTCTCCCATTCGGCGTGCCAGCCGCCCAGCCCGCGCTCGTGCTCCTGCACCATCGAGGACAAGACGGTCGCGACCAGTCCGGGAGCGCGCGCCGCTGCCGCCAGGGCCACCGCCGCGCTCACCGGGTTCCGCTTCTGCGGCATGGTCGACGAGCCGCCCCGCCCTTCGACGTCCGGCTCGAACGCCTCCCCCACTTCGGTCTGCATCAGGAGCGACAGGTCGCGGGCCATCTTGCCGAGCGTGCCGATGAGGAGCGCGAGGAACGCCGCCACTTCGGCGATGCGGTCCCGGTGGGCGTGCCAGGGCATGGCCGGCACCGCTAGCCCCAGCTCGTCCGCGAGCGCCTGCGCCACCTCCATCCCGCGACCGCCGAGTGCGGCGAGCGTTCCGGCCGCGCCTCCGAGCTGCAGGACCAGCGCGCGGGACTGGACCTCCTCGAACCGCGCCGAGTGCCGTTCGATCGCGTCGAGCCATCCCGCGATCTTCAGGCCGAGCGTGACGGGCGCGGCGTGCTGCAACCAGGTGCGGCCGGCGAGCAGCGTGGTCTTGTGCTCCTCGGCGCGGCCTGCGAGCGAAGCCGAGAGGCGATCGAGGTCGTCTTCCAGCACGGCGGCGAGCTGCCGGAGCTGCAAGATCAGTCCGGTGTCCATCGCGTCCTGGCTGGTCGCGCCCCAGTGCACGTACCGGGCGGCCTCGGCGTCGTCCGCCGCCACCAGCGCGGTCAGCGCGGCGACCATGGGGATGGCCGGATTGCCCGCCGCGGCGGTCGCCTCCGCCAGCCGGTCCACGTCGAACAGCTCGGCGCGGCACCGGCGCGCGATCGACTCGGCGGCGGCAGCGGGGATGACCCCGATCCGCGCCTCCGCCCGCGCGAGCGCCGCCTCGAAATCGAGCATGCCCTGCAGGCGCGCGCGATCGCCGAACGCGGCCGACGCTTCCGGGGTCCCGAAGAGGCGGGCCAGGAACTCAGGCATCGGCCGCCTCGCTTCGCCCGTGCTTCTCGGCCGTCCGGCGCAGCAGGTCGCGGAGCGCCGCCAGCTCGCTCGCCTCCGGGGCGCGCGTGGTCTGGAGCGCATCCGAGACCTTCAGCTCCCAGCTCGTGGTGGCCCTGACCTGGTCGACGGAGACGCCGGGATGGACGCTCGTCAACGTGAGCTCCTTCGTGACCGGGTCGGGCGTCAGGATGCCCAGGTCCGTGATCACCGCGGTGGGACCCTTTCCCGGCAAGCCGGCGCGCAGCCGCGCGTCACCGCCGCCGAGGAACCCGACCGAGGTGATGAACTCGAGCCGCTTCACGAATGCGCGCGGCGTCTGCTTCAGGACGATGAAGACCTCGCCCGCCATCCCCGCGATCTCGGGCGCGCCGCCCGCGCCCGGCAGGCGGACCTTCGGCTTCGCGTACGGCCCGATGGTCGTCGTGTTGATGTTCGCGAAGCGGTCGATCTGCGCCGCTCCGAGGAAACCCACGTCGATCCTGCCGCCCTGGAGCCAGTAGCGGAAGATCTCGGGCGTGCTCACCACCGAGTCGGCGCTGGTCGACAGCTCGCCGTCTCCGATGGAGAGCGGCAGGACGGAGGGCCGCGCGCCGATCGGTCCCGACTCGTAGATCAGCACCACCTCGGGGGCATGGGTGAGCCGGGCGAGGTTCGCGGCGGTCGAGGGGAGCCCGATCCCGACGAAGCAGACTGCTCCGTTCCGGAGGAGGCGCGCCGCGGCCACGGTCATCACCTCAGTCTGGCTGAAGCCGCGTTCCGCGCTCAAGCGGCCTCCCGGCCCGTGCTGGCGGCGAACACCCGCTTGAACTGCTCGAAGTTCGCGGTGTCGAGGACGTGCCGCTTCATCCAGGCGGTGAAGGTCTCGCGGGAGCGCGAGATCCCGTCCCACTCGCCATAGAAGCGGTTGTCCCGCTCGGTATAGCCCTGGGCGTACGAGGGATGCGCGCCGCCCGGAACGTGGCACACGGCCGAGATCACCCACCGCGGGAGCACGCAGGCGTTGGGCCAGGGCCGCAGATCGTCCACGATCTCCTCGACGGTGACGATGGCGCGCCTGGCCGCGAGCACCGCCTCCTTCTGCACGCCGAGGATGCCCCAGAGCAGCACGTTGCCCTGCCGGTCGGCCTTCTGCGCGTGCACGATGGCCACGTCGGGCCGGAGCGCGGGCACGGCGGCCAGCTCCTCGCCGGTGAAGGGGCAGCGGATGAAGCGGATGCGATCGTTGTGCTGCGGGAGGTCCGATCCGACGTAGCCGCGCAGGATGGCGAAGGGCAGGTTCGAAGCGCCGGCCACGTAGGCGTTCGCCATGTCGGCGTGGCTGTGCTCCTCGATCTCGAGCGGGCGGGGCCACTGGTGCTCGACCGCGTCGCGGAAGCGGTGCAGCGAGCCCACCCCGGGGTTCCCCGCCCACGAGAAGATCAGCTTGCGCGCGCACCCCATGCCGATGAGCTGGTCGTAGATCAGATCCGGCGTCATGCGGACCAGGGTCAGGTCCTTCCTGCCCTGGCGGATCAGCTCGTGGCCGGCGGCGTGAGGGATGAGGTGGGTGAACCCTTCCAGCGCGACGACGTCGCCGTCCCGGATCAGCTCGCCGACCGCTTCCCGTAGGGACGCTATCCGCGCCATCCACTCTCCCCGACTCGGATCGGACCGTAATCGGATCGGAAGTTTGCCGTCAAAGGCCCACCGCCAGGGACAGTCCGACGTAGTTCTCGGCCAGCGAAATGGCTGCCGCGCGCGAGCTCGTCACGTACTCCAGCTCGGCGAGCTGCAGCCGGTTGCTGAATGCATCGCTCGCCTCGTCGCGGTGGGTGACCGCGGTCATCCAGCGGGAGAAGCGCTCCGCGAGCCACACGCGCCGCAGGCAGATCGCCGAGTACCGGTCGAGGAGGTCGTGCCGTCCCGAGGCGAAGAACCCGGCCAGGGCGCGCGAGAGGACGCGCACGTCGGCCACGGCGAGGTTCATGCCCTTGGCTCCCGTTGGCGGGACGATGTGCGCCGCGTCGCCGGCCAAGAACAGCCTGCCGTGCTGCATCGGATCGATGACGAAGCTCCGCATCGCGACGATGCCCTTCTGCACGATGGGCCCCTCGGCAAGCCGGAAGCCGTCCTTGCCGGCCAGGCGGGCGCGTAACTCCTCCCAGATGCGCTCATCGGACCAGCGATCCTCGTCGTCGCGCGGGTCGCACTGGAAGTAGAGCCGCTGCAGCTCCGGGGAACGCGTGCTGACCAGCGCGAACCCCCGCTCGTGCCGCGTATAGATCAGCTCCTCGGTCGCGCGAGACGCCTCGGCGAGGATGCCGAACCAGCCGAACGGGTAGACGTGCTGGTAGTCGGTGCGCCGCCCCTGCGGGATGGCGGAGCGGCAGACGCCGTGGAAGCCGTCGCACCCCGCGATGAAGTCGCAGGAGATCTCGCGCTCCTCGTCCGCGTGGCGGAAGCGGATCCGCGGCGCGCGCGTCTCGACGCCGTCCACGCGCACGTCCGAGACCTCGAAGAGCAGCTCTCCTGCAGCCTGGATGCGGGCGGCGACCAGGTCCTTGATGACCTCGTGCTGGGCGTAGAGCGTGATGGCCTTGCCGCCGGTCAGCTCGTGCAGATCGATCCGGTGCGTCTCTCCGGCGAAGCGCAGGTTGATTCCCCGGTGCACGGCCCCCTCGCGCTTCATCCGTTCGCCGAGGCCCACCTCGGTCAGCAGATCGACCGTGCCCTGCTCGAGCACGCCGGCCCGGATGGTCGACTCGATCTCCGCCCGGCTGCGCAGCTCGAGCACGATGGACTCGATCCCCTGCAAGTGCAGGAGGTGGGAGAGCAGCAGCCCTGCCGGGCCGGCCCCGACGATGCCGACCTGCGTGCGCATGCCAGATGTCTACCTCAGTCTGGGATCGGTCGCTGAAACGTCAACCGTTTTCTCCGGGCGTGCTCGACGCCCAACGTTGACGGACGAGGGGTAATTCTGTCGTACTGGCGGTATCCAGCGTCAGCTCAAGGGGGGTTTCGCGATGTCCAGGCAGAAGAGCAAGTGGTTCTCGCGCCGCGCGCTCCTCACCGCGACCGGCGCAGCCGCGGCGTCCGCCCTTCTTCCCCGCCGCGCTTTCCCGGCGAGCAAGGCGAAGATCCGCATCGGCTTGCTCCTGCCCTACTCCGGCACCTACGCGGCGCTGGGCAACAACATCACCGACGCGATGAAGCTCGCCGCGCGCGAGCACGACAACAAGCTCGCCGGCCGCGAGATCGAGTGGGTGGCGGTCGACGACGAATCCGATCCGGCGAAGGCT
>DASWGI010000315.1:0-3388 GCA_036393835.1 Myxococcales bacterium
CGGCCTGGGCGGCGGGGCCTTTGCCGAGGATCGGGCGGGCGGCGGCTTCCGCGCGGGCTTCTTGTCCGCGTGCTTCCCCACCTTGGGGAACTTGGTCACCTTGGCCAGCTTGCGCGCCTTCGGCTTCGCCGGCGCCTTGGCGACCTTGGCGGCGGTCTTGGGCGGCGGCCGCATCTTCTTCGCGGCGCTTCGGCTACTCATGGAGTTCCCCCGGCGCATGCTTGGGCGCGGTGCGCACCACCCAGAGCTGGCGCGACCGGTAGACGACCGCGCTCGTCTCGTCCTTCCCCTCGTCCTCGATCACCACCACGTCGGTGAGGCCGCTGGGAGTGTTGCGCTGCGACATCTCGACCACCTTGCTGCGGACGGTCAGCTTGTCGCCCGCCACGATGGGCCGCGCGTACTCGAAGCTCTGCTCGGCTTGCAGGAGGTGCTTGCCGGGCGAGAGGAGCAGGCCCTCGCGCAGGTCGCTGCCCGCGCGGAGCGTGGTGGGGAACGTCGGAGGAGCGACCACGCTGCGGTACCCGGCGGCGCGGGCGGCGGCTTCCTCGAAGTAGATGGGGTTCGTCTCGCCGAGGGCCTCGGCGAAGCGGCGGATGGCCCCCTTCTCCACCTCGTTGATGGCCGCCTTCGACTCGCGACCGATGGCGTTGCGATCCACGACGGTAGCTCCTCACCTGCCCGCGGGCAGGTCCAAGACGGTGATGAGTCCGGGCTCGGCGCCCGCCACCAGCGGCGCCGCGTGCACGACGGACCACGCGGTGGCCTTGTCCCCGGGCACTCCGCCGGGGATGACGCACTTGAGCGGCGGGTCGCCGACGAGCTCGATCTCGTCGCGCGGGTCGGGCGCGCCGAGCGCGATGGTCAGCTCCAGGTGCGCGACTTCCTTGCCGTCGTGGAACGCCCGCGCCACCTGGTGCACGCCCACGATGCCTCCGCGCGGGACGGTGAATCCCTCGCCCTGCACGTCGTCGTCGCCCTCGACGGGGTCGATGTCCTCGTCCACCTCGTCCACCTCGAGGCCCACGCCGAGGGCGGCCAGCGCCGCCGACTCCATCAGCCCGACGTGCCCGACGGTGCCGTCGTCGACGCCGCGGTCGAACTCCTCCTCGTTCATCCCCGCCCCGACCTTCCGCTGGAGCTGCAGCCGCCGGGTGCGCGCGTCCACCACCCGCCTGGCCTGGACGCGATCGACCCGGCCCACCACGTTCCCGAGCGTGGCGGGCAGCCGGTCGAGCACGAAGCCGGGGTTCACGCCGGTCCCGAGCAGCGCCACCTTCCGCCGCTCGGCGATCCGATCGAGTCGCTCCGCGATCTCGGGATGGCGGAGCCAGGGGTACGCGAGCTCCTCACAGGTGGAGACCACCGCGAGCCCGGCGGAGAGCGCCTGCGCCAGCTCGCCCTCGACGCGGTCCAGGCGGCTGCCGGTCGCGTGCAGCAGGACTCCGCGCTGCGCCTTCCTCAGCGCCGCCCCGGCGTCCGGCGTGATCGTCACGTCGGGAGCGGGCGCGTCGAGCACGTCGGACAGCTTGCGCCCGACGCGCTTCGGATCGAGGTCCACCGCGGCGACGATCTCCAGGTCCGACCGGGTGAGGACGGCCCGGGCGATGAGTCGCCCGATGGCGCCGAGCCCCATCAGCACGACCTGCGTCGCCAAGCGTCCAACCTCCGTACGCGAACGTCCCACACCGCTCGCTGGCCCGCTTATAGCCCGACGTTCGACGAGCCGTACAGCCCGAAAAGGGCACTGACCAATCTATGGACACCCGGACAGACGTCCGATGAAGTGTCCGATACTTGCCGAAGCGGGCGGCCGCCTTGTAGGCTGCGCAACCGATGCGCTGCCCCCGCTGCAGCGCGGCAACCCGGCAGCGGGCTGCCGTCTGCGACGCCTGCGAGCCTCTCCACGCACCGGTGTCCCCTGGGTATTCACGGGTGGGCTCAACACCTACAGGTCTGCCAGCCCGATGACTGACCCGCAGGAGGCGCTGGAGGGACTCGTCGACAGCATCGGCGACGCCCTGGTCGCCGTCGATCGCAAAGGGTGCGTGACCCGGCTGAGCCGCCGCGG
This sequence comes from Myxococcales bacterium, assembly GCA_036393835.1. GTDB lineage: Bacteria > Myxococcota > Myxococcia > Myxococcales > 40CM-4-68-19 > VBKO01. Next base: position 2,072 of record DASWGI010000315.1, read on the forward strand.
CGAGGCGCTGACGGGCATGTCGGCGGACGAGGCCCGGGGAAAGCGCCTCTCGGAGGTGGTGCACATCGTCGGAGCGGAGGATCGCGGGACGCTCGACGACCTGGTCGCCCGCGCGCTCCGCGGCGAGGCCGTGGCCCGGAACCCCGGCGCCCACGCGCTGCTGGTGACCAAGGGAGGGTTGGAGCGCGCCATCCTCGACGCCGCCGTCCCGGTCCGCGACGCCTCGGGAGCGGTCGCGGGGGCGCTGCTCGTGCTGCGCGACACCGGGCCGGAGCGCGCCGCGGAGGAGGAGCGGGTCCGGCTGCAGGCGCAGCTCGTCTTCTCCGAGCGGATGGCCTCGATGGGCACTCTCTCGGGCGGGTTGGCGCACGAGATCAACAACCCGCTCGCCTCGGTGCTGGCGAACCTCGCGCTGCTCGAGCAGGAGCTGGCCAAGGTGCTCCCCGACACTGACCACACGCGCGACCTGCTCGAGGCGGTCGCCGAGGCGCACCGCGGGGCCGATCGCGTGGCCCAGATCGTCCGCGGCCTGAAGGTCTTCTCGCGCGGGCTGGACGAGCGCCGCCAGCCGCTCGACGTGGCGCGGGTGGCGGAGCAGGTCCTGCACCTGCTCTCCCACGAGCTGCGCCACCGGGCGCGGGTGGTGCGCGACTTCGAGCCCGCGCCGCAGGTCGAGGCGAGCGAGGCGCACCTCGGGCAGGTGCTGGTGAACCTGATCCTCAACGCGGCCCAGTCGATCCCGGAGGGCGAGGCCGACCGCAACGAGGTGCGCGTCTCGGTGCGGACGGCTCCGGGCGGCGAGGTGGTCCTCGAGGTCCGCGACTCCGGGGCGGGCATGTCCCCCGAGGTGCTGGCGCGCGTCTTCGATCCGTTCTTCACCACGCGCCCGGTGGGGTCGGGCTCGGGGCTCGGGCTGTCCATCTGCCACGGGATCGTGGCCTCGCTGGGCGGCCGGATCGAGGCGGAGAGCACGCCGGGACGCGGCAGCGCGTTCCGCGTCACGCTCCCTGCCTCCCAGGGCGTGGCGGCGCCTCCGCCGCCGCGCGCCGAGTCCGCCGAGGCGCCGCGCGGCCGGATCCTGCTGGTGGAGGACGATCCGCTGGTCGCGCGCGCGGTCCAGCGCACGCTCGCGCGCGATCACGAGGTCGTGTTCGTGGAGAGCGGGCGCGCGGCGTTGCAGGAGCTCGCGCGGGAGAAGTTCGACCTGGTGATCTCGGACCTCATGATGCCCGAGATGACCGGCATGGACCTGCACGCCGAGCTGCTCCGGACCCATCCCGAGGTGGCCCAGCGCATGATCTTCGTCTCGGGCGGCGC
>DASWGI010000316.1:0-4194 GCA_036393835.1 Myxococcales bacterium
GCTCTTCTCCACCTGCCGGACGCGCTCGCGCGAGAGGCCCCACTGCTTGCCGAGGTCCTCCAGCGTCCGCGGATCGTCCTGCGTCAGGCGGTCGCTCAAGATGTCCCACGCCAGCTCGCCCATCCGCTTGCGCACCCGCCCGAGGGCGTTGCGCACGTTCTCCTGGCGCTCGGCGCGGATGATCTGCTCGTCCGGCGTCGGGCCGTCGTCGCTCAGCCGGTCGAGGTGGGTCGATTCGCCCTCGGGATCCAGCGACTCCTCCAGCGAGATGTCCCGCGGCGGCAGGCCGCCGTTGGGCATGGTCCGGCGCACCGCGCTAGGCCCGTCCTTCAGGCAGCGCGTGATGTACGCGCGGATCCACCACACCGCGTAGGTCGAGAAGCGGTTCCCCTTCTCCGGGTCGAAGTGCTCGATGGCCTTGAGCAGCCCGTAGTTCCCTTCCTGGACCAGGTCCTCCAGCCGGACGCCGCGCCCCATGAACTTGCGCGCCACCGAGATGACCAGGCTCAGGTTGTGGACCACCAGCTGCTCCTGCGCGCGCTTGTCGCCCTTGCGGGCGCGACGAGTGACCTTGAGCTCCGTCTCCCGGTCAAACGGGGGATGGGCCCTGATCAGCTTGATCAGTGGCGCAAGGTCATCGAATTCACTGCGGTCGCGCATTTCTCTCCGTTCCTCCCTTTCCCCCTGTGCTGCCTACAACGCCCGAGCCCTCCCAACGATCCCCGACCCCTGGAAGACCCCCGAGCCGCCTCTGGTTCATCGACGCTTCTTGGATGCACAACGCACGGTTCTGTTGCTGATTTCTTTTCGCGGCGTTATGACGCACGGTTCACTCTCGGACGCCGGCCACATGGTGCGCAACGGCGCGGAAACGTTACGGACTTCCCCACCCAGCGAGCTCAGGCAGCCCGTAAGGGGCTGGTTCGAGGCCTCCTTTGCCTCTCCCACCCGCGCGCAGGTGCTCGGCTGGCCTCCCATCCTGTCGGGAAGGAGCACCTTGCTCCTCGCGCCGACGGGGTCCGGGAAGACCCTCGCAGCCTTTCTGACTGCGATCGACAAGCTGATGTTCACACCCGCCCCGGAAAAGGGCGCGCGGTGCCGGGTCCTCTACGTGTCGCCCCTCAAGGCGCTGGCGGTCGACGTGGAGCGCAACCTGCGCGCGCCCCTCGCCGGCATCGCGGCGGAGGCCGAGCGGACGGGCGCCTCCTTCCACCTTCCACGGGTGGGCATCCGCAGCGGCGACACGCCGGCGAGCGAGCGGGCGCAGATGCTCCGCGCACCGCCCGACGTGCTCATCACCACCCCGGAGTCCCTGTACCTGCTGCTCACCTCGCAGGCGCGCGAGACCCTGCGCTCGGTCGAGACCGTGATCGTGGACGAGATCCACGCCCTGGTCGCCGGCAAGCGCGGCGCGCACCTGTTCCTCTCGCTCGAGCGGCTGGAGGCGCTTCGCGGCGGGCGCGAGCCCATGCAGCGCATCGGCCTCTCGGCCACGCAGCGCCCGCTGGACGAGGTGGCGCGCCTGCTCGGCGGGGGCGAGCCCTCGGGGAAGAAATGGCGCGCCCGGCCCGTGGAGGTCGTCGACGCCGGGAGCAAGAAGCAGTTCGACCTCCGCGTCGAGGTGCCGGTCGAGGACATGCGGCAGATCGGCCAGCTCGAGGAGCTGCCCTCGGGCCCGGTGGGAGGCGGGCCGCAGCGGCGGTCGATCTGGCCTTCCATCCACCCGCGGCTGGTGGAGCTGATCCGCGCGCACCGCTCCACGATGATCTTCGTCAACTCGCGCCGCCTCGCGGAGCGGCTGGCGGGCGCGCTCAACGAGCTGGCGGGGAGCGAAATCGCGCTCGCGCACCACGGCAGCGTGGCGCGGGAGAAGCGGGCCGAGATCGAGGAGCGGCTGAAGAAGGGCGAGCTGCCCTGCATCGTCGCGACCAGCTCGCTCGAGCTGGGGATCGACATGGGCAGCGTCGACCTGGTGGTGCAGATCGAGGCGCCGCCGTCCATCGCCTCGGGCCTCCAGCGCATCGGGCGCGCCGGGCACCAGGTGGGCGGAGTGCCGCGGGGAATCGTCTTCCCCAAGCACCGCGGGGACCTGCTCGGAAGCGCGGCTGCCGCCGAGGGGATGGCGGCGGGGCAGGTGGAGGAGACGTTCTATCCGCGCAATCCGCTGGACGTGCTCGCCCAGCAAATCGTCGCGGCCTGCGCCGAGCGGCCGTGGAAGGTGGACGAGCTGTACGCGCTGGTCCGGCGGGCGGCGCCGTTCGCCGAGCTGCCGCGGTCGAGCTTCGACGGCGTGCTGGACATGCTCAGCGGACGCTATCCGTCGGACGAGTTCGCCGAGTTGAAGGCGCGGCTCTCCTGGGACCGCGTCGCCGGCACGGTGCGCGCCCGCGAGGGAGCCGCGCGCGTCGCGGTGGTGAACGGCGGGACCATCCCCGACCGCGGGCTTTACGGCGTATTCCTGCTCGGCGAGCCTACGGGGAAGACCTCCCGGCGAGTGGGAGAGCTGGATGAAGAGATGGTGTTCGAGACGCACCCGGGCGAGGTGTTCGTGCTGGGCGCCTCGAGCTGGCGGGTGGAAGAGGTCACGCACGACAAGGTGCTGGTGAGCCCCGCGCCCGGCGAGCCGGGCAAGATGCCCTTCTGGCACGGCGACCGGCCCGGGCGGCCGCTCGAGTTCGGCCAGGTGGTGGGAAGGCTGGCGCGCGAGCTTTCCGCGGCGAAGCCGGCCGAGGCGGAGCAGCGGCTGCGCGAGCAGCACCGGCTCGACGAGCGCGCGGCGAGGAACCTCGTGCAGTACCTGCGCGAGCAGGTCGAGGCGACCGGCGAGGTGCCCTCCGACCGCACTGTGGTGGTCGAGCGCTACGTCGACGAAGTGGGCGACTGGCGCGTGTGCGTGCTGACCCCGTTCGGGGCGCGCGTGCACGCGCCCTGGGCGACGGCGGTGGTGGCGCTGCTCAAGGCCGACCGCGAGACGGAAATCGAGAGCATGTACTCGGACGACGGCATGGTGTTCCGCCTGCCGGAGTCCGACGAGCCGCCCCAGCCCGAGCTGTTCTTCCCCGCGCCGGACGAGGTCGAGGACATCGTGACCCGCAGCCTGGGCGGCACCTCGCTCTTCGCCGCGCGCTTCCGCGAGAACGCGGCGCGCGCGCTGTTCCTGCCCAGGCGGTATCCCGGCAAGCGTAGCCCGCTGTGGGCGCAGCGCAAGCGCGCGGCGGACCTGCTCGCGGTGGCGCAGCGGTACGGCAGCTTCCCCATCCTGCTCGAGACATACCGCGAGTGCCTGCGCGACGTGTTCGATCTGCCCGGGCTCACCGAGCTGCTCCGGCGGGTGCAGGACCGGCGCGTGCGGGTGGTGACGGCCGACACGCGCACGCCCTCGCCGTTCGCCTCTTCGCTGCTCTTCGCCTACGTTGCGAACTTCATCTACGACGGCGATGCGCCCCAGGCCGAGCGGCGCGCGCAGGCGCTCAGCGTGGACCAGGCCCAGCTCCGCGAGCTGCTCGGCGAGGCGGAGCTGCGCGAGCTGCTCGATCCCGGCGCCGTGGAGCAGCTCGAGCGCGCGCTGCAGAGGCTCGACGCCCGCTACCCGGCGAAGCACGCCGACGCGGCGCACGACCTGCTGCTCGGGCTGGGCGACCTGACCGCCGGCGAGCTGGCCGCGCGCAGCGTGCCGGAAGCCCCGGTGCGCGAATGGCTCGAGGCGCTGCAGCGGGAGCACCGAGCCGTCCCGGTCACCGTCGCCGGCGAGCAGCGCTGGGCCGCTGCGGAGGACGCAGCCCGCCTGCGCGACGCGCTCGGGATCCGGCCGCCTCAGGGCATCCCCCGCGAGCTGCTCGAGCCGGTGCAGGACGCGCTGGGGGACCTCGTCTCGCGCTACGCGCGCACGCATGGCCCGTTCCGCCCAGAAGACGTCGCGCGTCGGCTCGGGCTGGGCGCCGCGCCGGTGGTGCTCGCGCTGGAGCGGCTGGAGGGACAGGACCGCGTCCTGCAGGGCGAGTTCCTGCCCGCCGCGCTCGCGGCGGCGCGCTATCCGGACGGAGCGCACGGGCGGGAGTGGTGCGACGCGGAGGTGCTGCGCGGCCTGCGGCGCAGGTCGCTGGCGAAGCTGCGCAAGCAGGTGGAGCCCGTCGAGCAGGCGGCGCTCTCGCGGCTGCAGCTCGACTGGCAAGGAGTCGCCCATCCCCGGCGGGG
>DASWGI010000317.1:0-3656 GCA_036393835.1 Myxococcales bacterium
CCCTGCGCGCAGGCTGGCGGCGGAGGTGCTCCTGCGCGTCGAGCAGGGCGGCGCGTTCGCCAACCTGGCCCTGGACGGGGCGCTGCGCTCGGCCGGCGCGCTGGAGCCGCGCGAGGTGGCGCTCTGCACCGAGCTGACGTACGGCGCGCTGCGCTGGCAGCTCGAGCTGGACCGCGCGCTCGGCGCGCACAGCGCCCGGCCTCCCGCCGAGCTGGATGCGCCCCTCCGGGCGGCGCTGCGCGTGTCGGCGTTCGAGCTGCTGCACCATCCGCGCGTGCCGGCGCGCGCGGCGGTCGACCAGGGGGTGGAACTGGTCCGCGCGCTGGGGCTGGCGCGGGCCGCCGGATACGCGAACGCGGTGCTGCGGCGCCTGTCGGAGACGCGCTCCGCGCCGCCGCCTCCCTCGCGCGACGCGGACCCCGTCGGGCACGTCGCCGCCACGACGGCGCACCCGCGCTGGCTGGTCGAGCGCTGGGCGAAGTGGCTCGGGCTGGACGAGACGGAGAAGCTGGCCGGCGCCAACCAGCAGCAGGCGCCCGCCGTGGTCCGGGTCGCCCGCCGCCGCGCCACCCGCGAAGAGGTGCAGGAGGCGCTCCGCAAGAGCGGGATCGAATCCACGCCGGGCCGGTACTCGCCGGACGCGCTGGTGCTGGCGCCGGGCGCTCCGCCTGCGCTGGACATCGAAGGCCACGACCAGGGCTTGTTCCAGGCGCAGGACGAGGCGGCGCAGCTCGTCTCCCTGTACACGGCGCCTCCGCCGGGGGCGAACGTGCTCGACGCCTGCGCCGCGCCCGGGGGAAAGGCGTGCCACCTGGCCGAGCTCGGAGCGGGGAGCGTGCTCGCAGTGGATCTCCACGCCCGCAAGTCCCGCGACGTCGAGGAAGCCGCCCGCCGGCTCGGGCTGACCAAGGTCCGCGCGCTCGCCGCCGACGCGACGCTCCCGCTGCCGGGCGAAGGGCCTTTCGACCTGGCGCTCGTCGATGCGCCCTGCTCCGGCCTGGGGACGCTGCGCCGCCACCCCGAGGTGAAGCTGCGCCGCACGCCCGAGGACGTGGACCGCCTCGCCGTGCTGCAGGCGCGGCTGCTCGCGCAGGTTTCACTTTCCGTGAAGCCCGGCGGGCTCCTGGTCTACGCGCTGTGCACCCTCACGGCCGAGGAGTGCGACGAGCAGGTGGACCGCTTCCTCTCGGCGCATCCCGGGTTCCATCCGGAGCGCCCGCCACCCGGCTGGGCGCTGCCTGCGGCCGACGCCGATTGCCTCGACGCGCAGGGACGCCTGCGCATCTTCCCCCACCGCACCGGGACCGACGGCTTCTTCGCGGTACGATTGCGGAAGGAGACCGCATGAGCCCCATCCAGATCGCCCCCTCGCTCCTCTCCTGCGACCTGTCGCGCATCGGCGACGAGATCCGCGCGGTCGAGGCGGCCGGCGCGGACTTGATCCACGTCGACGTGATGGACGGCCGCTTCGTGCCCAACCTCACCTGGGGTCCGCCGGTCGTCGCCGCGATGAAGCGCGCCGCCACGCGGCCGCTCGACTGCCACCTGATGATCGTCGAGCCGGAGAAGTACGTGGACGCCTTCGCCCGCGCCGGGGCGGCGAACATCACGGTGCACGAAGAGGCGTCGCCGCACCTGCACCGGACCCTGCAGCACATCCGCTCGACGGGGGCCACCGCCGGGGTCAGCCTGAACCCGCACACTCCGCCGGACGTGCTCGATTACGTGCTCGAGCTGGCCGACCTGGTGCTGGTCATGACCGTCAATCCCGGCTTCGGCGGGCAGAGCTTCATCGAGGCCTGCCTGCCGAAGATCGAGCGCATCGCCGAGGCGGTCCAGCGCCGCGGGCTAACGACCCGCATCGAGGTGGACGGCGGCATCACTCCGGACACCGCGCCGCGCGTCGCCTCGGCGGGCGCCACGGTGCTCGTCGCGGGCACCGCCGTGTTCGGCAAGCCGAGCTACGGCGACGCGATCGCGGCATTGCGCACGGCCGCGGAGAACGGGCGCCGGCGGTAGCCCCCGAGTTGCGTCAGTGCAGCACGCGCTCCGGCTTGTGCGCGAGCAGGACCCAGAATTGCCGCGGGGAGAGGCCCAGGGTGCGCTCCCCGAGAGGCGCCCACTGCAGTCCGTACACCTCGGACAGGTCGAGCTTGCCGGCGCACAGCTCCTCGATCTCGCTGCGCAGCCAGGCGCGCCGGGTGAGCTGCAGGCCCTGCGCGGCGAAGAGGGCCCGAAGCGCGCCGAACGAGGCGCGGGTGGTGCTCAGGGCCTGCGGGGCGCCGTCGAGCGACAGCAGCTCGCTCAGAGACAGCACCTGGGCACGCATGCCCAGCCGCGTGGCCTCGGACTGCAGATCCGCGAACCGGACCGACCAGTCGCCGTGATCGGAGCGGACGGGATCGGCCTTGGGGTCGCCCAGCTCGGAGAGCACCAGCGTCCCGCCTGGGGCGAGCGCCGCGGCCGCGTCCCGCACCAGCTGCAGCGCGCCCCGGTTGACGATGCGGTCTCCCTCGGCTGCAGTGTCCAGGCCGCCGGCCGTCTCGTTCGACACGACGAGGTCCAGCGACTCGTCCGGCGCCGGCAGCGGCGCATCCCCGCGCGCGACCGGCACCGAGCGCGAGAGCGCATCGCACAGCGCGGCGGCGAGCTCGCCGGGACCGCCGCCGTCGACGAGCACGCGCGCCGGCCTGCCTTTCACGTGCTGGAGCGCGCCGCGCCGCAGAAGCCCCTCGGCGAGCGCCGCGCCGAAGGTGCGACCCTTGAGCGCCGGATGCGGAGCGCGGAACAGGTGAGCCAGCGTGGTCTCGTGCTCTTCGGGTTCCGCGGCGGCGCGATCGGAGCCGCCCGCCCGTGGTGGATCGCCCGCGGCGTAGGCGCGGGCATCGGCGAGCTCCGGGTACGGCATCGTCGATTCGGCCGCGGGGTTGAGGGCGACGCCCCCGTGGGAGACCGACTTGGCGAGGATCTTGAGCGCCGCCACGTCGGCGCGCGCCAGTCGCAAGAGCGGCGGCAGCGCGGCCGGCCCCGCATCGCCCAGCACCTGCCCCAGCGTGCGCTCCCCGTCGCAGCGCAGGAACAGCGAGGCGGTGCGCGCGTCCAGCTCCATCGGCGTGCCGCGACCGTAGACCGTGACTTGGTTCCCACGCCGGTGGAAGACGGCGTTGCGCGGAACGCGCGGGTACCCGGCGAGCAGCGGCGAGTACTCGTCGATCGACTGCCCGCGCGGCGCGCTCGCCACGAGGAAGCGCCGCGACCGCAGGACGGGCACGAACTCCTCGACCAGCTCCCTGGCCAGTCCCGCCGGGGGAGCCTCTTTCACCTCCGCTTCGTCCGCGCGCGGATCGAACGCGAGCAGGAGCGCCAGCACGTCCCGGCTCATCTCCGCGACGTCCCCGGTGAGCCCGTGCCAGACGAACACCGCGTCCCCGCGGGCGTGGAACGAGAGGTGCCGGGACATCGCGACCAGGGCCATCGCTTCCCAGGATGCCCGCCCGGCCCTCCGCCCGGCAAGCGGCATGGGGAGTTCGCTTGACCCCCGCCCGGCTTTACGTTACTTCCGCGCGTCCATTCGTGTCGGGGAGTGGCTCAGCCTGGTAGAGCACCTGGTTCGGGACCAGGGGGTCGCAGGTTCAAATCCTGTCTCCCCGACCAAT
>DASWGI010000318.1:0-4623 GCA_036393835.1 Myxococcales bacterium
GTACTGCTTTCTCGCACGCGGCGGCGACGCAGCGGCGTCTACATGCTCCTCCTGCTCCTGGCGATGAGTGGAGGCTGCGCGCGCGGGGCCGGGTCTGCCAGCACGAGCACGGACGCAGGGCCGCCGATTCGCACCACGGACGAGACTCAGTATCTGAGCTTCGGCCTCCCGGTGAATGGGCTGTTCGAGCTGACCGGTCCCGGTGGCGGTGACCCAGAGCAGATCCACTTGCTCATCGACTCTTCAGTCCGCGACTTGACGGCAAAGATCGGCGTCGCCGGCAACGGGCGGTCGCCGGACCGTCTCTACACGCACGTGGCCGCGAGCGCCGCGTACGAGGGAGCCCCGGCGCTGGACTTCACCAACGCGCCGCTCTGGGTTGCCTTCAACGAGCTCTCCCGGCCGGGCTTCACGACCTATCCATGGGAACGGCTCCGGGACGGCTTCGACCCCATCTACCAGGAGCTGGCGGCCCATGGCAGCACACACTGGGGCGGTACCGAGTCGGCCCCGTTCGATGGGAGCGGCGCGGTGCCCGCGTACGAATACTTGCGACGGCATTTCGATTTCGGCGCGACCGTCGTCGTGCTCAACACCGGCGCGACGAGCGCTGGCTTGACCGACGCGCTGACCCAGGCGGTCTTTGGCCGTGACGCCCTCGACGCCTACGCTCGGTTTCTCGCGGGCCGGTGAGCGGCGCAGCCTATTCGGCTTCGACCTCGACCCGCGCGTGCCGGGCCAGCTCCAGCTCCCACTCGTTCAGCTCGCGCTGGCCTCGATCCAGCTTGCGGAGGATGTCGGTCGCCCGGCCGACCTCCTTCAGGTCGTCGTGCGTCTCGATGAAGTGGAGCAGCGCATCTTTGTAGGCCTGCGCCTCCTCCTCGGTGAGGCGCTCGGTCGCCTGCTCCTGGTGACCACCTTCGGTCATCGACGCAAGGTCCTCACTGCTCCCGGACCGCGCATCCGGGTGCGCTCCGTCGCGGAGGCGAGCTTGCGCTGGAAATGCTGGCGCTCGGCGGGGCTGCGGGCCAGCCGCAGGGCCCGGCGGAACTCCTCCGCCGCCTCGCGCGCGTGACCGGCGCGGAGGTGCAGCTCGCCGAGCGCCGCGAAGTAGAAGGGATAGCGGCCCAGTCGATCGCGGCCGGGCAGCGCCTGCAGCTCCTCGAGCCCGCGCTCCGGGCCGTCCACCTGCGCCAGCGCGATGGCGCGGTTGAGGGCGACCACCGGCGTGGGATGCTGTGCGTACAGGGCGTCGTAGAGCGTCACGATGGCGCGCCAATCCGTCGCCGCGAAGGTCGGCGCGAAGCAGTGCTCCGCTGCGATGGCGGCCTCGAGCAGCAGCGCCGTGGGCGGCTCGGACACGGCGCGCGAGAGCCACCGCGCGCCTTCGGCCGCGAGCGCGCGGTCCCATGCCGAGCGGTCCTGCTCCTCGAGGGGCACCAGCGCGCCCCGCGCATCGAGCCGGCCCGGCAGGCGCGCCGCGTGCAGGCACATGAGGGCGAGCAGCGCGAAGGTGGGCGGCTGCGCGGTCGCCGGGTCCTCCGCCAGGAGCCGCACGAGCCGGATCGCTTCCGCGCACAGCTCGGCGCGGACCGCCAGCTCGGGATGGGCGCCGTGATAGCCCTCGTTGAAGAGGAGGTAGAGCGCGTCGAGCACCGCCTCCAGCCGGCGGGCCAGCTGCGGATCCGACAGATCCGCCAGCGCGCCCGCCCGCCGCAGCGCCGTCTTGCCGCGCGCCAGCCGCTTCTCGATCGCCGCGGGCGAGGCGAGGAACGCCTGCGCGACCTCGTCCACCCCGAATCCGCAGAGCAGCTTGAGCACCAGCGCGACCTGCACCGCCGGCTGCAGCCGCGCGTCGCAGCAGGCGAACATCATGCGAAGCTGCTCGACGCGGAGCGCGTCCTCGGTGAAGACCGCATCGACCGCGGGCGCCAGCTCGCCGTGGAGCTGAGCGACCTCCGGCGCGAGGCGGATCCTGATCCGCTGCCGGCGAAGCAGGTCCAGCGCCCGGTTGCGCGCCGAGGCCCGCAGCCACGCCGCCGGGTTGTCGGGCACGCGGCCCATCTTCCAGACTTCGAGGGCGTGGCAGAGCGTCTCCTGCACCACGTCCTCGGCCAGATCCAGGTTCGTCGGGCCGAGGACGCGGACGAGCGCCGCCGCGAGCCTCCCCGCCTCGTGGCGGAAGAGGTGATCCACCAGACCGGGAAGAGGCGCTGCGGGACTCACATCTTCCGGATGGGGCGGACCTCGACCGTTCCGTCGACCTCGAGGATGGGGCACCCGCGCGCGAGCTCCGTGGCGTCGTCGAGGCTCTCCGCCGTGACCAGGAGGTACCCGCCGACCAGGTCCTTCGCCTCCGCGAACGGGCCGTCCACCACGGTCTTCTTCTTGCCCTTCACCTGCTTGCCGCCCGGCTCGAGCGGATCGCCGCCCTTGAACTGCCCGCGCTTGGACAGCTCGCCGATCCAGGTGCCCCACGCCTGCATGTGCTTCTGCATCTGCTCGGGGGAGAGCTGCTGGTAGCCGCCGCCCCGGAAAACGTACAGGAAGTCCGCCATGGCCTGCTCCTTTGTTCGCCGCCCCGCACCGCGCGGGGCCTACCCCGACGACGCATGGACGAACGGCGTCCGGACATGTTTCGCCCCGGCGCCGGCTAGAAGTAGTAGCCGATCCCGCCGTGGACGCCGAAGTGCGCTTCTCCATCCGCGGGCGTGAACGCCAGGGCCGCGATCACGCTGGCGGTGAACGGTCCTCCGGGGCGCAGCTCGAACCCGCCGCCCAGGTTGGTCCAGATGTAGCGCGACGTGTCCACGGTCGTGGCGACCACCCTCGACGCCCGCTGCTGCTTGGTGTTGCCCGCGAAAGCCAGCTCGATGGCGACGTTGAATCCGCCGCCTCCGAAGAGCTGACGGACCCCGAGCCCGAGTTGGACGCCCGGGAAGCCGGCCCCGGCGCCGGCCTCGAAGGCCGTGCCCGTGGAAGTGAGGTAGCTCACCGCCGCCCCGACCAGCCCGTACGGAGCGTAGTCGTTGCCGAACTCCGCCCGCAGCGAGAGGCCGCCCAGATCGGTCTCGCCGCGCCGCCCGCCGCGGGTCAGGTCGACGACGTCGGCGCGGGCCGCGAAAGCGCCCGCCACGGTGAGCCCGAGTAGGATGCGCGCCTTCACCGGGCCGGCATCCTAGTCGCCGCCGATAGCGCGGCGCTACGCCTTTCACATCGCGGACGTCAGGGGACGGACTTTGGCCGCCCCCGGGCGCCGCGCACCTCACCGGAAGTCGGAATGTGCTCTACGATGCGCCCGGGCCCGTAGCTCAACGGTCAGAGCAGCCGGCTCATAACCGGTCGCATGCAGGTTCGAATCCTGCCGGGCCCACTCGAGGAACTTCGGGGCGACACGGGGCGTTGACAGATCGGCGCTCGGAGGTGCACAAGCTTCTCCCCCCGGGCGGCGGGGTCCGGCAGGTCGAAACGTCAAGAGCGAGGACACGTGTCGCGTGACAAGCTGAGGGCATTGGAGGAGCTGCAGAAGGTCGATCTCCAGATCCGCGACCTCGCGCAGCAAGCAGAGAAGCATCCCGCGCGGCTCAAGCAGATCGAGACGGAGCGCAACCAGGCCCGGGCGGCCCTCGATGCGCAGCGCGGCCGGCTGGCCGACAACGAGCGGGCGCGCCGGCAGAACGAGCAGCTGCTGCAGCTGGAGAAGGAGAAGGTGCGCAAGTGGGAGTCGCGCCTCTCCGAGCTGAAGACGGCCCGCGAGTACGCCGCGCTCGCGCGCGAGTTGGACATCGCGAAGAAGACCAACCAGGGAGCGGAGGAAGAGATCCGCAGGCTGTCCGGCGAATACGAAGAGCTCAAGAAGGGGACCGCCGAGCTGGAGCGGGTGCTGGCCGAGAAGGAAGCGGTCGTCCAGAGCGAGGGCAAGCAGATCCAGGACGTGCTCTCCGGGTTGCAGGGCCAAGTGCAGGTGCTGGAGAAGGAGCGCGACGCCGTCGCCGCCAGCGTGGACCGCTCGATGCTGTCCAGGTACGAGCGCATCCGCAAGCAGCGCGGCGGGCTCGCGGTGGTGCCCGTGGTGGGGATCACCTGCAAGGGCTGCCAGCGCAACATCCCGCCGCAGATGGCGAACAACCTGCGCACCGGGAACGAGCTGCTCACCTGCCCCAACTGCCACCGCTTCATCTATCCCGCCGAGGCCGAGGCCGCGGCAGCGCCCGCGTAAGTGCCCGCCTCGCCCGCGCAGCTCCTGCTCGCGCTCGCCGAGCACGGGACGCTCGACGCCGCCTCCGAGGCGCTCGGAATCGAGAAGGAGCAAGCGCGGCGGCTCTTGCGCGGAGCCGCCAAGCAGCTGGGCGGCGCGATACCGGAGCCCAGGCCCACCGTGCGCGTCACGTCCGGCGAGGTGCGGCGGGTGCGCGTCTTCACCGATGGAGCGGCGCGCGGCAATCCCGGGCCCGCCGGCGCGGGCGCCGTGATCCTCGATGGCGAGGGCCGCGTGCTGGCCCGGCTGGGACGGTTCCTCGGCAAGCAGACCAACAACGTCGCCGAGTACCAGGGACTCTTGCTCGGGCTGCGGCGCGCCCGCCAGATGGGCGCCCGCGAGGTCGAGGTCCGGGCGGACAGCCA
>DASWGI010000319.1:0-7549 GCA_036393835.1 Myxococcales bacterium
CTGGAACTCCTTCGCCCCGTGCGACTTGGCCTGCTGCTGCCACGAGGCGAGCCGCTGCCGGTACGCGGTCGGGTTCGCGTTGTCCGCGTTCAGCTTCTTCACGTTCATGGCGAGGATCCGCATGCCGGCGAACTCGTCCGGCGCGAGCGTGCGCTTCACGCCCTTGGGCAGGTCCTCCTCCATGTCGCTGAACACCACCATGGTGCGCAACCCCGCGCCGGTCTCCTTGAGGTACTCGGAGGCGAGCATCATGGCGCCGCGGATGTCCGTGTGCCTGGAGCGCTGGTGCTTCGCCGCGAACTGATCCATCTTGGTGGCGAACGCCAGCTTCTGCGCGTTGGCCCTGGAGGGCCGCACGTCCAGCGTCATCCCGCCTTCGACGTTCGCCTTCTTGTAGCTCTCGTCGTCGATGCGGATGACGAAGAGGCTGTCGCCGGGCTGCAGCTTGGGCAGGATGCCGCGCTTGATGACGTTCACCACCTCCGGCTTCTGGTCGGCGTAGGTGCCGGACACGTCGACGAGGGCAACCACCGCCTGCGCGTAGTTCTTGCTGCTCGAGCAGGACAGGAGCAGCGGCACGGCGAGAAGGCTGAGCTTCTTCATGGACGGGCCCCTTGCTTGGCAGTCGACATCGGGGGCCGCGCGCCGGTCGCCAGCCGCTCGATCTGCAGCGGCAGCACGATGTAGATGTCGTACAAGTGCCGCGCGCCCTCGAGCAGGTAGCGCGACCCGTGCCCGAGCAGCCGGGCGACCGTCCCGATCAGGGCCAGGATGCCGGCCGTTAGCGTCAGCGCGATGTGGCCGCCGGTCGCGATCAGCGTCTCGAGCGGGACCGCCACCATGGCGAGGATCCAGGGGAGGATGAAGCCCAGCACCGCCTGGCCCACCACCGGGATGCGCGAGGCGGCGGGATCCGCGACGGCCTTCTCGTGGACGCCGGCCAGCGACTGCTTCAGCGCGGTGGCCGACTCGACGAGCTGCTCGCGGAGCACCGCCAGCGAGCACTCGATGCAGGCGAGCAGCAACAGGCCGCCCACCGAGACGGCGAGGATGATGCGCCGGCGCGACGCGGGCAGGAGATCCAGTTTGGGGAAGAAGCTGGTGATGCCCAGCATCTCCATCGCGAAGATGCCCGCCGCGACCTCCATCAGCACCACCACCAGCGCGGCGACGGTGGACACCGGCATGCCGCCGATGCGGCTGCCGGCGGGCACCAGCTCGGACATCGGGAGGGCGATCAGGTTGAAGTTCACGAACGCGCCGCCGATGGCGACGCCGAGCACCAGCAGCGAGGCGACGAAGAGCTGCGTCGACTGCCAGCCCATCGCGCGCACCGCCTTGTCCTCGCCCTTGCGGATTTGCTCGTACGTCGTCATGTGGGCGTCGATGCGCTTGGTCGTCTCCAGCGCCGCGCCGACCGACTTGCCGGCATCGGCCGCGTTCTCCTTGAGCTCCTTCAACATCGGCGCCATGCCGTTCAGGATCTTGTGCCGCTTGGCGGTGGCGTCGCGGTACTCCTGCAGCGCCTTCTTCTCGCCCGACTTCGCCGTGTTGTGGATCTCCTCGAGGACCTTCTTCACCACGTTGTCGCCGTTCGCCGGCATCTTGGCGACGGCCGCGGTGGCCTCGGCCCAGCCCGGAGGCGTGGGCGCGGCGTTGCCGCACTCCTTGTAGTCCGCGTCGAGCCGCGCGGCGAGGTCGTCCATCTTGCGGTGCAGCTCGGGATAGCGGCCCAGCTCCTTGGCGAAGCTGACCTCGACCCGGCGGAACTCGCGCGCGACCTTCGATTCCGCGTCGCCCTTCCCCATCTCCAGCACCATCTCGCGGTCGCGCTTGGCGACCGAGACGGAGACCGACTTGCACCAGCGCGCGGTGATGCGGAACGCGCCGGCGATCACCCGCCCCAGGGCCCGGAACGCCCGGTGCACAGGCGCGCGCGCGGCCCAGCAGAAGAGCTGGCTGAGCAGCCAGAGCGCCAGCAGCGAGGCGGCCGGGCGTGCCGGCCAGAGGTACAGACTCTCCATGTTGAACTCCTGGGTTGGAGCGAACCAACAAGCTCCAGAGGTTAGGAGCCCGGGATGTGAGTCTGCGAGGCCCTGAGGTGGGGAGCGCGCGCAGGCGCGGCGCCGCCAATTTCTACTTGCCCAGAATCCAGTCCATTAGCCCTCGCCACGAGGGGGACAAGCGGAACTGTGCGGCCCGGAGCCTGCGCAGGTTCCTTCCCTTCACCCACATGCGCATCTCGCGCAAAAGCTTCTCCGCGTCGCGCCTTTGGCCCTCGGCGGCGAGGAGCTTCGCCAGATCGAGCGTGGCGTCGAAGTGGAACGCGTCGAGCGTGAGCACCTGGCGCAACAGCGTCATGGCGAGCGACCTCTGCGCCTTCTTGGTCAGCTGCTCGCGCCCTTCCAAGAGCGACTGCACCGCGTCGGCCTTGCGCCCGCGCTTCACCTGCTCGTTGGCGACGCGCTCCCAGTACTCGACGTCCTCGGGGAAGGTCTTCGCGGCCACCTTCCAGATGGCGATCGCCTTGTCCGCGAACCCCACCTTGAGGAACCCGACGCCCGCCGCGTCGAAGGAAAGGCGCGCTTCGTGCCAGCGCTTGGATCGGGCGAGGAGCGGCGCGATGCGCGCGTGCACCTGGTGGTCGTTGGGATCCTGCGCGAGGATCTGCGAGTAGCCGGCGATCGCCTTGCGGACGCGCCCGCGGCCGCGCGCCTTGTCGGCGGCATCGAGAACGGCGGAACGGTCGTAGGCCTTCTTGCGCCAGAACACGCTCCGGCAGTGTACAAGGAATCATGGCCGTTTCGCAGCGCCTCGGGATCATTGGCCTGGGCCTGATCGGCGGCTCGCTGGCGCTGGCGCTGCGCCGCGCGCGGCCCGACCTGCGCATCCTGGGCGTGGACGTGGACGCGGGTGCGCTGAAGGAGGCGCTGGCCGCGCGCGCGGTCGACGCCTGGGCTCCGCCCGCATCGGCGCCGCTCGAGGACTGCGACGTGGTGGTGCTCGCGCAGCCCGCCGGAGCTCTCCTGGAGAGCATCCAGCCCACCGCCGCCCGGATGCGCCCCGGCGCCGTGCTCACAGACGTGTGCGGATCGAAAGAGGCCGTCTGCGCGCGGGCCGCCGGGCAGGATCGCGTCGTCTTCGTCGGCGCGCATCCGATGGCGGGCACGGAGTTCCGCGGTTTCGCGGCCGCCAGCGCCGCTCTCTTCGAGGGCGCCACCGTCGCGGTCTGCCCGCCGGTCGGCGCGCAAGCCGGACGCGAGCCCGCAGTGGCGGCAGTGAAGGACCTCTGGAGCGCCGCCGGAGCGGGAAAGCTGCTGGACGTCGATCCCGCCGGGCACGACGGCGCCGTCACCTTCGCCTCTCACCTGCCCTACCTCGCCGCCGCGATGGTGGTCGAATCGCTCTCGAAGGTGGCCGACCTCGCGCCGCTCGCGGCGGAGCTGGCGGCGGGCGGCTTCCGAGACACCACCCGGCTCGCCGGCGACGGTACGGTCGGCGGCGCGGCCGCGCTCAACCGGCACGTCCCGGGCGCCGCGCGCGAGCTCGCCGACCGCCTCCGCGCGCTGGCGGACGAGCTGACCCGGCACCCGGAGCAGGCCCTCGAGCGCCTCGGTCGCCTCGCCGACGCCCGCCGGCGCATGCGCCTGCCGCCGATCCGCACGAAGTAAGGACTCGTTTTGCCGTGCGCTCGGAGTGACCTTCGGCTAAGGAAAGCGCGCGTGAGGGCTCGGGCGGCAGCGCTGCTGATCGTGTGCGCCGGAGCAGCGACCGCGCAGCCGGTGCCGGATCCGCAGCCGGAACAGAAGCCAGCGGCGCCGGCCCCGCCGATCACGCCGCCGCAGCCCGTCGGCCCGCCGGTCGAGGCGGAGTACCCTGTCGGGGAGACGGGCGGCGCGCGTGTCGTGCTCGACCTGGAGGTGGACGCGCAGGGGCAGGTGGCGGCTGCGCACGTGGTGAGCCCGCCGCGGCCACGGTTCGACGAGTCCGCGCTCGCCGCCGCGCGGCGGCTGCGCTTCGACCCCGCCCGCCGGGGCGACGAGTCGCTCGCCGTGCGCATCCAGTTCGCGTTCAACTTCGCGCCGCCGCCCGCGCCCTCCGCGCCCGCCGATCAGGCAGTGAACGTCTCCGGGACAGTCCGGGAGCGCGGCTCGCGCCGGCGCCTCTCCGGCATCGAGGTCGCGATGCCATCGGCGGGGTTCGTAGCGGTCACCGACGGGCAAGGCCGATTCGAGCTGCGCGGCGTCCCGCCCGGCGACGCCGAGCTGGTGGTCACCGCACCCGGATTCCAGCGGCTGGCCACCCCGGTCACCGTCGAGCCCGGGAAGCGCACCGACACTTCCCTGCTATTGGAGCCCCTCTTCGCCAACCCGTTCGAAGCGACGGTCGAGGGCGAGCGCGACCGCGAGGAGCTGAGCCGCACCACGATCACCACCTCGGAGATCCAGCGCATCCCCGGCGCGCAGGGCGACGCGCTCAAGGTGATCGAGGACCTGCCCGGGGTCGCGCGCACCAGCCCGATCGGCGGCGGCCTGCTGGTCATCCGCGGCTCGAACCCGGGCGACTCGCTGGTCTACCTCGACGGCGAGCCGATCCCGCTCCTGTACCACTTCGGCGCCATCTCCAGCACCATCAACCCCGACCTCCTCGAGGGCATCGACTTCATCCCGGGAAACTTCAGCGCCGGCTACGGCGACCTGGTGGGCGGGCTGGTGGAGGTGCGCTCGCGGAAGCTGCGCGACGAGCCGCACGGGTACGCGAACCTGAACCTGCTCGAGGCCAGCGCCATGGTCGAGAGCAGCGTCCCCGGGGTGCCCGGGCTCAGCTTCGCGCTGGCGGGACGTCGAAGCTACATTGATTATATTCTGCGCGCCGCGGTGTCGGAGGGCGACGTCCGCTTCACCGTCGCGCCCCGCTACTACGACGCGCAGCTGCGCGTCGACTGGCGCCCGCCCGGCTCCAACCACGCGCTGCAATTCCTCGCGCTCACCTCCGACGACAAGCTCGGGCTGCTCGTCGCGCGGCCGATCGACCAGGACCCGAACATCAGCGGCAACATCGACACCGAGACGGGATTCGAGCAGCTCCGCCTCAAGCATTCCTGGCGAAGCGGCGCCCTGGCCGTCGACTCGATCGCGATGTTCGAGCGGCTCCTCCTGCGCTTCGCCGTCGCGCAGCAGGACCTCGACGTCCTCAGTCGCGACCTGTTCCTGCGCAGCACCGTCCGGCTGGAGGCCTCCGACGCCCTGTCGCTCTCGGCGGGCATCGATCTGGCAAACCGGCGCGCCCTCGTGTCGGCCAGCTTCCAGCAGTCGCTCGCCGTCCGCGAGGGCGAGTTCAACAACCAGGGCCCGCGCATCGACGAGCCGCTGACCACCCTGCCGCCCACGCTGGTCAGCCGCTTCAGCCCCGGGCTGTGGGCGGAGGCGCGCATCCGGCCGCTGCCGGGGCTCACCCTCACTCCGGGCGTGCGCCTCGACGCGTACGTGTACGGCGTGGCGGCGCGCGACCGCACGACCACGGCCACGCTGTCGCCGCGCCTGGCGGTCCGCTGGGAAGCGAGCCCGGTCTGGGCGTTCAAGGCCGGCGCCGGGCTCTACTCGCAGGGCGCGCGCAACGCCGATGCGGTGCGCCCCTTCGGCAACCCCGACGTCCTGCCCGAGCGCGCGTTCCAGCTCACGGCGGGCGCGGAGATGCGGCCTTTGCCCGGCCTCTTCTTCAGCGGGGAGGCGTTCTACAAGCGCCTCTCGGACATCATCGTGCGCTCTCCGGACACCCAGGTGATCGACGGGCAGACGCTCCCGGTCATCCTGGACAACGCGGGGATCGGCCGCGTGGTTGGTGTAGAGGTGCTGCTGCGCAAGGAGCTGACCGACCGGCTCTTCGGGTGGCTCGCGTACACCTATTCGCGCAGCCAGCGCATCGACCGTCCCGGGGAGCCGTGGCGCCTCTTCGACTTCGACCAGACACACAACCTGACGGCGATCGCGTCCTACAAGCTGCCGCGCGGCTGGCAGATCGGGGCGCGCTTCCGCTTCATCACCGGCAACCCCGAGACGCCGGTGGTCGGGTCGCGGTACCTGGCGCCCGTCGACGTGTACCTGCCCATCTACGGCTTGACCAATAGCGACCGGGTCCCGCCCTTCAGCCAGCTCGACGTGCGCGTCGACAAGGTCTGGACGTTCGACGCGTGGACGCTCGACGCGTACCTGGACGTGCTCAATGCTTATAACCGGCGCCCGGTCGAGGCCACCCTGTACAGCTACGATTTCGGGCAGTCGCAGTACCTCCGCGGGCTGCCGATCATCCCGACGCTCGGGCTGAAAGGGTCGTTCTGATGGGCTTGCGGCTTGCCGCTCGCGACTTGCGGAAGGGCGCGGCCGCTTGCGCCGTTCTGGGCGCGGCGATGCTTTGGGGCTGTCCCGGAGACCTGGAGAAGCAGTCGGAGGTGGTCAAGCTCCGCGTGCTCGCGGTGCAGGCCGAGCCGGCGGAGCTGATCGTCGATCCGGCCCAGCCGCTGCCGCGCACGACGCTCACCGCGCTCGCCGTCGAGCCGTCCAGCGCGCCGACCGCCATGGAGTTCGCCCTCTGCACCGTGCAGGAGGCGGTGCCGCCACCCGACGTCGACTGCCCGGGCACGCAGGGCATCCCGCTGCCGTCCGCGGGACCCACGTCTGCAGTGCTCGACCTGGGAGACCCTCGCGCGATCGCCTTGGCGCTGCAGCTCGCGCAGGACGGGGGCGTGGCCGACGGTGGCGCGCTGCCGCCGGAAGGCATCCCCGTGCTGGTGGGTTTCCGCGCGACCGCGCCGGCGCACATGCTGCCCGACGGAGGCCCGCCGGGAGCGGACGGCGGCGACGTGCAGGTGTTCCTGGGGCTCACGACCGTGACCGCGCGGGGACCCGGAGCTCCGCCGAACCAGAATCCGGGCATCGCGGCCCTCTGGATGGGCGACGCCGGCATCGAGATCGCGGCGGACGGGAGCACCGTGGCGCCGGCCAGCACGACCCAGCGCCTGACCCCCGTTCCGGCGCCGGGCTCGAAGGAGCCGGCGGACGGCGGCGTGGAAGCGCTGGGCTACAGCTTCTTCGCCACGGCCGGATCGATCAGCGACCTGCGCTCGACCGACACCACCGCGACGGGACAGCCCGCCGACACGTTCGTGGACTGGACGACGCCCGGCTCGGCGCAGCAAGCGCGCCTCTGGGTGGTGGTGCGCGACGGCCGCGGCGGCGTGGGATGGATCGCGCGCTCGGTGCAGGTCACTCCGCCCGCAGGGCAATGAGCGGATCGACGCGCGATGCGCGGCGCGCGGGGACCCAGCAGGCGAGGAGCGCCGCGCCGAGCAGCAGCACCACCACCGCGGCGAAGGTCATGGGGTCGTGAGCACCGACACCATAGAGAAGGGCCGCGATCACCCGGCCCAGCAGCAGGGCGAAGGCGACGCCCAGCCCCGCGCCCAGCGCCGCCAGCCGCATCCCCTGGCCGACCACCAGCCGCACGACGGCCCCGCCGCGGGCGCCGAGCGCCATCCGGACGCCGATCTCGC
>DASWGI010000320.1:0-3178 GCA_036393835.1 Myxococcales bacterium
GCGCCGCCAGGCGCCGCGGCGACTACGCGCGCGCGGCGGCGCTCTATCGCGACGCCTCGGCGCTGCGCAGGCAGTCGGAGCCGGCCCGGGCCGCGTGGGACATGGCGCACGCGGTGGAATGCCTTGCCGCGGGCGGGCAGGTCGACGAGGCGGTCGCCGCGCGCAAGGAGCTGCTCCGCGTCTTCCCGGATCACTCCGGCCCGAAAGCGGCCGCCGATTCCGCGCTGCGCAGCGTCCGGCTGCCCGCGGACGAGGAGAAGCGCGCGCTGATCAAGGAGTGACCTCCGCGTGATCGGGGTCGCTCGGGTCGGGCAACCGGCGGACTGCGCCCGCCCCCCTTGGCCGCGTACAGTCGCTCCGCTCGCGCCCGCTAGCCGGAGCTCAATTGCCCTCGGGGAGGAACTCGTTGCTGCTCGCTCTGGGGCTCGGCCTGCTCGCGGGCCTCGCCGCCTGGTCGGCCATCGACGGGCAGCAGCGCAAGGCGCGCGACGGCTGGAAGACGGTGAAGGTGCTCTGCGCCGCGCGCGACGTCCCGGAGGGCGCCGAGCTGGCCCGCCCGATGGTGGCCATCCGCGAGGTGCCTGCCCGGTTCGTGACCGACTCTTATCTCTCCGTCGAGGAGGACGGGTCGGTGAAGAACGACCCGGTCGGGCAGCGCGTGCTGGTGCCGCTCAAGGCCGGCGACCCGATCCTCGCCTCTCATTTCGCGCCGGCGCGCGAGGCAGACCTGTCCGCCATGGTCCATCCCAAGGGCCGGGCGGTCACCGTGGACGTGCAGGAGCGCAACGCGGTGGGTCTCTGGGTGCGCCCCAACGACCACGTCGACGTGGTGGGCTCGTTCCGCGACCCGCAGACGCAGCAGCTCAAGAGCGTCACCCTGCTGCAGAACGTGGTGGTGCTGGCCACCGGGCGCGTCAACGCCAGCACGGGCCACGTGCCCGACGAGGACCGCCGCTACACGAGCGTCACGCTGCTGGTGCTGCCGGAGGAGGCGGAGATCCTCACCTTGGCGCAGGAGACGGGCACCCTGACGCTGCTCCTGCGCAATCCGGACGATCTCGACTCGCAGGAGAAGCGCGCCGTGGTCGACCAGAGGCAACTTCTCACCGGAGAGCGCGCGGGCGAGCTGCAGCAGAAGCGGTACCGGACCATCCAGATCATCCGCGGCGCGCGCGGCGAGGCGGCCGGCGCAGCGGCGAGGAGCGACTGAAGCCGTGCTCGCCTGGCTCTCCTTCCTGCTCGTGGCGGCGGCGGTGTTCCTGCTCGCGTTGCTCGCGTTCGCCGTGCTGCGGCGCGCGTTCGAGCAGTACCGGGCCCGGTACGTGGCCCGGTCGCTGCGCGATCTGTCGGACATGTTCCTCTTCGTCGAGCCGCGGCAGCTCGTGCTGCTGAACGTCGCGGCCATGGCGCTCCTCGCCGCGCTGGGGCTCTGGGCCGGCGGGCCTTTCCTCTGCGCGCCCGCCGCCGCGCTGGGGTTCTTCGCGCCCGCGCTGGGCGTGCGCGTCTACCGCCGGCGCCGGCTGCGGCGATTCGAGGCGCAGCTCACGGAGGCGCTGCAGCAGATGGCGAACGCGCTCCGGGCGGGCCTCACCTTCCGCCAGGCCGTCGAGCAGGCCGCCCGGGATGCCCTGCCGCCGCTCGCGCAGGAGTTCGGGCTCTACCTCAAGGAAGTGAAGCTGGGCGTTCCCGCGGACGAGGCGCTCTCCGCGATGGCGGCCCGGGTGGGGAGCGAGGACCTGGAGCTGGTGGCCGCGTCGACGAACCTCGCCCGGCAGATGGGAGGAAACCTGGCGGAGATGTTCGAGACGATCGCGGCGACCGTCCGCGAGCGGTTCCGCCTGGAGGGCAAGATCCGCGCGCTGACCAGCCAGGGGAAGCTGCAGGGGATCATCGTCGCGACCCTACCGCTGTGGGTGGCGGCGTTCCTGGACTGGTACCGGCCCGACTTGCTGCAGCCCATGTTCGAGCACGCGTACGGCTACGTCCTCGTCGCGGCCATCGTGCTGCTCGAGGCGACCGGGTTCGTCCTCATCCGGCGCATCGTCGCCGTCGACGTCTAGGAGACGCCACCGTGCAGGCCGGCCCCCTCCCGCAGCTCACCGCGCTCGCCGCCGCACTGCTCGCCGGCGCCGCCGCGGCGCTGGTCGCTCGCGCGGCGCTCGGAGCCGCAGCAGCTCTCCTGACTGGAGCCAGGCGGGTCGCGCCTGAGCCGGTCGGAACCGCCCCGGCGGCCGTGCGCGCGTTCCGGCGCGCGGTGCTCGCCCCGGCGGCAGCCGCGAGCGGTCGCGTCCTCCCGGCGCGCTGGCGAACGGCGGCCGCTGCGGCCCTGCGCCGCGCCGGTCATCCGGGCGAGCTGTCCTCCGAGGAGGCCGTCGCCCTGGTGCTGCTCTCCGCTGCAGCGTTCCTGGCGGTCGGAGCGTTCGCTTGGTCCTGCCTGCGTGTGGAACCGGTCGCGATCCCCGGCTCGGCGCTGGCAGGTGCCGCGGTCCCGCTGCTGTGGCTGCGGGACCGGACCAGGGCGCGCGGCGCGGCCATCGCCCGCGCGCTCCCCTACGACCTGGACCTGCTCACGCTCTCGGTCGAGGCAGGCCTCGACTTCGCCGCGGCGCTCGCCAAGGTCGTGGACAAGGGGCGCAAGGGCCCGCTCTCGGACGAGCTGTCGATCACCCTCAAGGAGCTGAGGCTCGGCAGGACGCGCGAGGAGGCGCTGCGGGACCTCGCTGCCCGCGTCGAGCTCCCCGCGCTCACCAGCTTCGCTCACGCCCTGGCGCAGGCGGACCGGATGGGCACGCCCCTGGCCAAGGTGCTGCGCGTCCTCTCCACCCAGATGCGCGCGGAGCGGACCCAGCGCGCCGAGAAGCTGGCCGGAGAGGCGCCCGTGAAGCTCCTTCTGCCGCTCATCGGATGCATCTTCCCGACCATCTTCCTCATGCTGTTCGGGCCCATCGCGTACCAGGTCTTCCTGGGCGGGGATTTCTGATGCCCTTCGAGCTGACCATCGCCGAAGGGACCGGGCGCGGACGGCGCTTCCGCTTCGATGGGCCAGAGGTGACCATCGGGCGCGCTCCTTCGAGCGACCTGCTGCTGGTCGACCCCTTCGTTTCGCGCAGCCACGCGCGCATCCGCGCGGAAGGCCCGGGACACGTGCTGCTCGATGCAGGATCGTCCAACGGCACCG
>DASWGI010000321.1:0-30915 GCA_036393835.1 Myxococcales bacterium
GTCGCAGTCGCTGTCGGTGTCGCAGTCGCTGTCGGTGTCGCAGTCGCTGTCGGTGTCGCAGTCGCTGTCGGTGTCGCAGTCGCTGTCGGTGTCGCAGTCGCTGTCGGTGTCGCAGTCGCTGTCGTAGTCGTAGTCGTAGTCGCAGTCGTAGTCGCAGTCGCAGTCGCAGTCGCAGTCGGACTCGCACCCCTCGCCTCCGCCCACCGCGCATCGAACTCCCTTGCCGCCCCCACCAGCTCGTACAGGTTCTCCAGCCTGTCCTCCCCTTCCTCCCCTTCCAGCCTCAGCCTGTCCTCGTATCCCGTCTCGCTCATCACCAGCTCGATCGCGTCCGCCGCGCCCGGAGCGCCCCGGACCGCCTCGCCGATCCGACGGAGCAGGTCCCGGAACGGCAGGAGCTTGGTCCGCGCCGAGGGCGCGAGCTCGGGATCGCGCTCCATCGACTCGATCGCCTCCCACAGCGAGAGCCCGGTGCGCCCGGCCGAATCGCGCAGCCGCTCGATGGTCGTGTCGCCGATGCCCCGCGGCGGGGTGTTGACGATGCGCAAGAGGTCCACGTCGGAGCGCGGGTTGACGCACAGCCGCAGGTAGGCGGCGACGTCCTTGATCTCGGCCCGGTCGTAGAAGGAGCGCCCGCGCACCACCCGGTACGGCACGCGGCGCGCCCGCAGCCCGTCCTCGAGAGCGCGCGACTGCGCGTTGGCCCGGTAGAAGACGGCCATCTCGCTGTAGGAGGTGCCGCGGGCGTTCTCGGCGTAGAGTTCCTGCGCGACCCGCTGCGCCTCGTCGCGCTCGTCCTCCGCGAGCAGCACGCGCAGCTTGTCCCCTTCTCCGGCCGCGGTCCACAGCTTCTTCTCGGCGCGCCGCGGGTTCTTCTCGATCACCGCGTGCGCCGCGGCCAGGATGCGGCCCGTCGAGCGGTAGTTCTGCTCCAGCTTGACCACCCGCGTGCCGGGGAAGTGGCGCGGGAAATCGAGGATGTTGTCCACCTCGGCCCCGCGCCACCGGTAGATCGACTGGTCATCGTCGCCGACCACGCACAGGTTGCCGTGCTCCTCGGCGAGCATGCGCAGGAGCTGGTACTGCGCCGGGTTGGTGTCCTGGAACTCGTCCACCAGGACGTGGCGGAAGCGGGAGGCGTAGCGCTGCGCGACGTCGGGATGCTCCCGGAACAGTTGGATCACTCGGACGATCAGGTCGCCGAAGTCGACCGCGCTGGCGGCCTGCAGGGCGCGTTGGTAGCGCTCGTAGACCCTCTGCGAGACCCGGCCGGGCACGTCGTAGTCGGCGGGCTTCACCTCGCCCGGCAACAGGCCGGCGTTCTTCCAGCGATCGATGCGCGCGGCGTGCTGCCGGGCGGTGCCCACGTCCACTCCCAGCTCCTGGCACGAGCGCTTCACCTCCGCGAGTTGGTCCGCGTCGTCGTAGATGGCGAACGCCCGATTGAGCCCGAGCGCCTCGGCCTCGCGCCGCAGGATGCGCGCACCCGCGGCGTGGAAGGTGGCCACCCAGAGCCGCTCCGCGTCGGGGCCGACCAGCTTCGCCACGCGCTCCTTCAGCTCGCCCGCCGCCTTGTTGGTGAAGGTGACCGCGAGGATCTCCGCCGGGCGGGCCTTCCGCTCGAACAACAGATGCGCGATGCGGTGGGTCAAGACGCGCGTCTTGCCGCTGCCGGCGCCTGCCAGGATGAGGAGCGGCCCGCCCTCGTGCCGGACGGCGGCGAGCTGCTCCGGGTTGAGCACCTTGGCGAGGGGGTCCACGGCGTGCGTGTAACACCAAAGGCACCCTGCTGACGCGCGCATTCGCGCCCGCCCTGCCCGCCGGCCGGTGCTAAGTTGCGCCGCCGTGGAGACCGCCCCCGCACCCGTGCGCCTCGTCCCGCTCGGCGGCCTGGGCGAGGTGGGCATGAACTGCCTCGCGGTCGAGACCCCCGAGTCGCGCGTGGTGGTGGACTGCGGCGTGCTCTTCCCCGGCGGCGAGGCCGCGCTCGGCGTCGAGATCATCACGCCCGACTTCGCGCACCTGCGCACGCCGGGACCGCCGGTGGCGGCGGTGTTGCTCACCCACGCCCACGAGGACCACGTCGGCGCGTTGCCGTACCTCTTGCGCGAGCACCCGGACGCCTCGGTGTGCGGCACCCGCTACACACTCGCCGTGGTGAAGGAGAAGCTCGCCGAGCACGGCATCTCGCCGCGGTTCGTCGAGATGTCCCCGCGCGCCGTGACCCGCGTCGGCGGTCTGGAGGTCGAGCCGCTCCAGGTGACCCATTCCATTCCTGACGCGGTCGGCTACGCGCTGCGGACGCCGGCGGGGGTGGTGGTGCACACCGGGGATTTCAAGGTGGACTGGTCGCCCCCCGATGGGCGCCTGCTCGACGTGCGCCGCTTCGCGGAGCTGGGAGAGGAGGGCGTCGCCTGCCTGCTCAGCGATTCGACGAATGCGGAGCGGGAGGGGACCAGCGTCTCGGAGAGCCAGGTGGCCGAGGCGATGGCGCGCATCTTCGGCGCGCCGTACGCGCGCGGGCGCATCGTGGTGGCGACGTTCGGCTCCAACATCCACCGCGTGCAGAGCGTGGTGCGAGCCGCGCTCCAGCACGGCCGCAAGGTGTGCCTGCTGGGGCGCTCGATGCAGCAGAACGTCCGCCTGGCGCTGGAGATGGGCTACCTGCGATGTCCTCCCGAGCTGTTCGTCGATCCGGAGGCCGCCGACCACTTCGCGCCGCGCGAGCTGGCTGTGGTCTGCACCGGGGCACAAGGAGAGCCGCACAGCGCGCTCAGCCGCCTCGCGCTCGGCGAGCACCCCACGGTCAAGCTGGAGAAGAGCGACCTGGTCATCTTGTCGTCGCGCAGCATTCCCGGCAACGAGCGGGACGTCGCCAACCTCATCGACCACCTCGTCCGGCGCGGGTGCCGCGTGCTCTCCACGATGGGGGACGGCGGCGAGCTCATCCACACCACCGGCCATGCCTGCCAGGGCGAGCAGCGGATGATGATCGACCTGGTGCGCCCGCGCTCTTTCGTGCCCGTCCACGGAGAGTTCCGCATGCTCGCCGCGCACGCGCGCACCGCGGAAGCGGCCGGGGTCGACCCGCGCGGCTGCCTGGTCGCCGAGGACGGCGACGTCATCGAGCTGCGCGCGGGGCAGCCCGCGGCCGTGGTGCCCGGCGGCGCCGCGGCCGGGCGCATCTACCTGGACTCGCGCGGCGCGTTCGCGGACGTGGGCGAGGTGGTGCTCCGCGACCGCAAGCTCCTGGCCGACAGCGGCATGCTGGTCTGCCTGTGCGTGCTGGACCGCAAGTCGGGCGCCCTGCTGCGCGATCCGGAGCTCCTGGGCCGCGGCGTCGCCGGGTTGGACGAGACGCGGCTCGCGCAGGCGCGCTCCGCCGCCCTGGCCGCGCTGGAGGAGCTGCTCCCGGCCCAGCGCACCGACCACGCCTCGGTCGAGGAAGCGTTGCGCCGCGCGGTGCGATCGGTGTTCAAGAAGGGATTCGAAAAGCGGCCCATGGTGCTGCCCGTCGTCCTGGAGATGTGAGGAGGGAGCCATGCCGTCCTTCGACATCGTCAACAAGGTGAACGAGCAGGAGGTCGACAACGCGTTCCAGCAGGCGCGCAAGGAGATCGAGCAGCGCTACGACTTCAAGGGCACGGACACCCACGTCGAGAAGAAGGAGAAGGAGAAGGGCATCCAGATCCGCAGCTCGACCGAGCAGCGCCTGGAGGCCGCGCGCGAGGTCCTGGTGCAGAAGCTCGCCAAGCGCGGCATCAGCCTGCGGGGCGTCAAGTACGGGCCGGTCGAGCAGAGCGGCAAGACCGTGCAGCAGCTGCTCACCTTCGCCCAGGGCATCGAGTCCGAGAAAGCCAAGGCGATCGTGAAGCTGATCAAGGACTCCAAGCTCAAGGTGCAGGGCGCCATCCAGGGCGAGAGCGTGCGCGTCTCCGGCAAGTCGCGGGACGACCTGCAGCAGGTCATCCAGCTCGTCCGCGGCAAGCAGGACGAGCTGGGGGTGGACACCCAGTTCGAGAACTTCCGCGACTGACGGGTCGGGCGCGGACCGGCCGGACTGGACCGCCGCCTCGGAACGGTTATAGAAGCACCCCCTTTCCCGAAAGAACCCGTTCGTGCAGAAAACGGTCCTCTCCGCTCGGCCCACGCTGTACTTGCTGTCGCTCGGCTGCCCGAAGAACAGGGTGGACAGCGAGGTCATGCTCGGCACGCTCCTCGAGCAGGGATACGAGCTGGTCCAGGACCCGCAGCAGGCGGAGGTCGTGCTGATCAATTCCTGCGCCTTCATCGGCGAGGCGAAGCAGGAGTCGATCGACGCCATTTTCGAGCACGCCCGGTACAAGGAGACGGGCCGGTGCAAGGCGCTGGTGGTCGCCGGCTGCCTGACCCAGCGGTATGCGGACGTGCTGCAGCAGGAGATGCCGGAGGTCGACTATTTCGTCGGCACTTCGGCCTACCCGCGCATCGCGGAGATCATCCGGGGCGAGCGCGACCGCGCCGTCATTCCCGATCCGGACTACATCGCCGACGCGCGCACGCCCCGTCGCAATTCGATGCCGCGCTGGACCGCGTACGTGAAGATCAGCGAGGGCTGCGACAACCAGTGCAGCTTCTGCATCATCCCCACGCTGCGCGGCGCGCAGCGCAGCCGTCCCATCGCCGACATCGTCGAGGAAGCGCACCGGCTGGTCCAGCAGGGCGCCGTGGAGCTGAACCTCGTCGCCCAGGACCTCACCGCGTACGGCCACGACCTCCCCGGCCGGCCCAGGCTGCACCACCTGCTCCAGGCGCTCCGGGAAGTGCCGGCGCGCTGGATCCGGCTGCACTACGCCTACCCCCGCGACTTCCCCGACGAGTTGATCGACGCGCTCGCCGAGCAGCCCAACCTCGCGCGCTACCTCGACATGCCCCTTCAGCACATCGCCGATCCCGTGCTGCGGCGGATGAAGCGGGGCCGCGACTCGGCCTGGGTGCGGAGGCTGGTGCGCAAGCTGCGCGACCGGGTGCCCGGGCTCACCTTCCGCACCAGCTTCATCGTCGGCTTCCCCGGCGAGACCGAGGAGCAGTTCCAGGAGCTTTGCGATTTCGTCGAGGAGATGCGCTTCGAGCGCGTCGGGGTCTTCCAGTTCTCTCGCGAGGAAGGCACCGCGTCCAACGACCTGGGCGGCCAGCTCCCCGCCCGGACCAAGGCCGCGCGGCAGAAGAAGCTCCTCGGAATCCAGAGGAAGATCAGCAAGATGCATCAGCAGGCCCTGGTGGGGCGCACGCTGGAGGTGCTGGTCGAAGGCGTCAGCGAGGAGACGGACCTCCTGCTCGAGGGCCGCTGGATGGGCCAGGCGCCGGAGATCGACGGCAAGGTGTACGTGAACCGGGGCCAGGCCGCGCCCGGCCAGATCGTCCCGGTGCTCGTCGAGCAGGCGGGAGACTACGACCTGGTGGGCGGGATCGCGGGAGCGCACGGCCCTGCCGCGGCGCTGGCCCCGGCGCGCGCGCAGCTTCTCGGAACCGCCCTGCCGGTCGAAGCGACGGCTGCCCGCATGCCGCGGCCCCGGTTCCCCATCCTCTCGCACTGATCCCCGACTCCCGGCAGCGTCTTCTGGGGTAGAAGGGCGCCATGCCCCAGGGGCTGGACAAGGCGCAGTTCCTCGCGCGCCTCGATCCGCTGCTCACGGCGGCGGGGATGTCGCGCGTGTACCCCGAGGCGCGCGACCCGGCGGCGTACGCCGCCAGCCTCGCCCTGGCGGGGCTCCCTCACTACGACGATCTGTGGACGGGCGACCTGGGCGAGG
Organism: Myxococcales bacterium; assembly: GCA_036393835.1. Taxonomy (GTDB): domain Bacteria; phylum Myxococcota; class Myxococcia; order Myxococcales; family 40CM-4-68-19; genus VBKO01. Next base: position 5,793 of record DASWGI010000321.1, read on the forward strand.
TGGTCGCGCTGATCGCCGTCGCCTCCGGCGCGCGGCTGACCGGGGCCGATCTGGTGAGGCGGGCGGAGATGCTCGCCGAGCGCGTCGCCGCGATGAAGGACCGCGTCAACGGCCCGGTGCAGGCCCTCCAGCTCGTCGTCTACGAGCGCCCCGTCCCCGCGCAGGAGCGCGAGTTCGTGCTCGACCAGGCGCGGAAGGCGGGCGTGTTCCCCCTGGCGCGCGCGCGCGTCGCGACCTGGGTGTTCGCCCTCGGGGAGCTCGCGCTGCACGCCACCCGGTTTCCCGGGTGGCCGGCCCAGCTCGGCTCGACCGAGCTGCGCAAGCTGCTCATGTCCCCGGCTGCCTGACGAGTCGCCCGGTATTCGGCTGCGCTGCGCCTTTCCCAGCCCGGACGTCATGGAATGCGTTCTAGCTATGCCACGTCCTCTTCCTGCCCGGCCTCCTCGGCACCGAACATTTCGCGCACCTTGTCGAAGAACGACTTCGACTGCGGGTGCGCGTCCTCGCCCGAGATGGCGGCGAACTGCTCGAGCAGCTCGCGCTGCTTGCGGGTCAACTTCTCCGGCACCTCGACGGTGATGCGCACGTGCTGGTCGCCGCGCTGGTAGCCGTTCAGGCTGGGGATCCCCTTGCCCTTGAGCCGGAACACCTTCCCGCTCTGCGTTCCCGAGGGGATCTTCATCTTCACCTTGCCGTCGAGCGTCGGGACGCCGATCTGGGCCCCCAGCGCGGCCTGCGTGAAGCTGATCGGGACCTCGCAGATGACCTCGGTATCCTCGCGGATGAAGATGGGGTGCTCCTGCACGTGGACCACGACGTACAGGTCGCCCGGAGGGCCGCCCCTCTCGCCGGGCTCGCCCTCGCCCGACAGCTTGAGGCGCGTGCCGGTGTCGACGCCCGCCGGCACCTTCACGCTGAGCATGCTCTCGTGCTCGACCTTGCCCGCGCCCTTGCACGCCTGGCACGGGTCGGTGACCACCTTGCCGGTCCCCTGGCAATGGCCGCACGGCCGCGCGATCTGGAAGAACCCTTGCGTGAGCCGCAGCTCGCCCGTGCCGTGGCAGGTCGGGCACTGCTTGGGCCCCGTTCCGGGCTTCGCTCCCGAGCCACGGCACGCGTCGCAGCTCTTGTGCCGCGGGATCTTCACCTTCGCCTCGGTGCCGAAGGCGGCTTCGGTGAAGCTGATCTCCAGGTTGTAGCGGAGGTCGGTCCCGCGGCTGCGCGCGGCCCGGCCGCGGCGTCCGCCGCCGCCGAAGATGTCGCCGAAGATCCCCTCGAAGATGTCGTTGATGTTCGCGCCACCGAATCCCTGGTCGAACGGGCTGGGGCGGAACCCGCCGGGGGCCTGGTGGCCGAAGCGGTCGTAGCGGGCGCGCTTCTCCGGGTCGGAGAGCACCTCGTACGCCTCGGAGATCTCCTTGAACTTCTCCTCGGCCTTCTTGTCGCCTTCGTTCTTGTCGGGGTGGAACTGGACGGCGAGCTTGCGGAAGGAGCTCTTCAGCTCCTGCGCGGAGCAGGTCCGTTCGACGCCGAGCACTTCGTAGTAGTCGTGCTTGGGGTGGGGCTGCACGAAGGTTCGACCTCGAGACGGTAGGCGTCAAAAGCCGGCCGCCCAGCAGGCAGTTCGACAGGCCAAACGTAAGGCAGCGACAACGCTTGTCAATAACCCGCGCCGGCGCGCCGGTCTTTCAGGGCTTTCCGGTGGCGCCCGCGGCCTTCTTGTCCTTCGGCTCGGACGAGTAGAGCGCGTCGGCGATGCGGTACGCGGAGCCTTCCAGGCGCTGCACCGCCGCGCGGATCTTCGCCACGTCCTCGCTCTGTGAGAGGGTCTTGAGCGCCTCGAGGTCGGCGCGGATCTCCGCCATGTCCTTGGCCGGCAGCAACGTCGAGTACTCCTCCAGCGCCTTCTCGGTGGTGTAGATGAGCCCGTCCGCGTTGTTCTTGATGTCGGCGAGCTCCTTCTTCTTCTTGTCGGTGGCCTTGTTCGACTCGGCCTCCCCGATCATCCGCTGGATCTCCTGCTCGGTCAGGCCGCTGGAGGCGACGATGCGGATCGACTGCTGCTTGCCGGTGCCGAGGTCCTTGGCGGAGACGTGCACGATGCCGTTCGCGTCGATGTCGAACGCCACCTCGATCTGGGGCACGCCCCGGGGCGCGGGCGGGATGCCGACCAGCTCGAACCGGGCCAGGGTCTTGTTGTCGGCGGCCATCTCGCGCTCGCCCTGCAGGACGTGCACGTTGACGATCGGCTGGTTGTCGACCGCGGTGGAGAACACCTGGGCCTTGCGGCAGGGGATGGTGGTGTTCTTCTCGATGATGCGGGTGTTCACCCCGCCCGCCGTCTCGACGCCGAGCGAGAGCGGCGTCACGTCGAGCAGGAGGACGTCCTTCACCTCGCCCTTGAGCACGCCGCCCTGGATGGCCGCGCCCACCGCGACCACCTCGTCCGGGTTCACGCCCTTGTGCGGCTCCTTGCCGAAGAACTGCTGCACGACCTTCTGCACCAGCGGCATGCGCGTCATGCCGCCGACCAGGATGACGCGGTCGATGTCGCGCGGCTGGACGCCCGCGTCCTTGAGCGCCAGCTTGCAGGGCTCGACCGTCCTCTGCACCAGCTCGTTCACCAGGCCCTCGAGCTGCTCGCGGGTCATCGTCTCGGTGAGGTGCTTGGGCCCGGAGGCATCCGCCGCGATGAACGGCAGGTTCACGTCGGTCTCGTTGGCGGAGCTCAGCTCGTGCTTGGCCCGCTCCGCGGCCTCCTTGAGCCGCTGCAGCGCCATGCGATCGCGCCGCAGGTCGAGCTTGTTCGCCTTCTGGAAATTCCCGGCCAGGTAGTCGACGATGCGCTGGTCGAAGTCCTCGCCGCCGAGGAAGGTGTCGCCGTTGGTCGCCTTGACCTCGAACACGCCCGCGGTCAGCTCCAAGACCGAGATGTCGAAGGTGCCGCCGCCCAGGTCGTAGACGGCGATCTTCTCCGCGCCGGCGGTGCGCAGGGCGGCGCCGGCCTTCGCGCCTCCGCCGGCAGCGGCCTTGTCCAGGCCGTAGGCGAGGGCGGCGGCGGTGGGCTCGTTGATGATGCGCAGTACGTTGAGGCCGGCGATGCGGCCCGCGTCCTTGGTCGCCTGGCGCTGGCCGTCGTTGAAGTAGGCCGGGACGGTGATGACCGCCTCGGTGACCTGCTCGCCGAGGTAGTCCTCCGCGGTCTGCTTCATCTTCGCGAGGATCATCGCGGAGATCTCGGCGGGGCTGTGCCGCTTGCCGCGCAGCTCCACCCAGGCATCGCCGTTCTCGCTGGCGATGATGCGGAAGGCGGAGACCGCGATGCTCTTGCGCACCTCTTCCGAGTCGAACTTGCGGCCGATGAGGCGCTTCACCGCGAACACGGTGGCTTCCGGGTTCGTGATCGCCTGGCGCTTGGCGATCTGTCCCACCAGCCGCTCGCCGGCCTCGGTAAACCCGACCATCGAAGGGGTGGTGCGGCTTCCTTCGGAGTTCGGGATGACGACCGGCTCGCCGCCTTCCATGACGGCGACGCACGAGTTCGTGGTCCCGAGGTCGATCCCGATCACCTTGCCCATGCGGTGTGCCGCCCCTCCGCGGAAGGCTAGATTGGACGGAACCGGGGCGGCTGGTCAACAAAGGGAAACGTAGGCAAAACACCTACTTGCCGTCCCCGGAGGGCGCTGAACCATCGGAGGCCGCCGGGGGAGGCGCACCGGCGGATCGGGGCCGGGCGACCACCACCGCGGCAGGGCGCACCAGTCGTTCGTTCAGCTTGTACCCGCGCGACATCTCCGACACCACGGTGCCCGCGGGCGCGTCGGACTCCTGCTGCATGAGCGCCTCGTGCAGGTTCGGGTCGAACGGCTGGCCCAGCGCCGAGAAGCCGGTGACGCCGTGCTTGGCGAGCGTGTTCTCGAGCAGCTTCTGCACCAGCTTCACTCCCTCGATCACCTGGCGCAGGTCGTGCTCCTCGGCGTGATCGACGGCGCGCTCGAGGTTGTCCGCCACCGGCAGGAAATCCTTGAGCAGCCGTTCGATACCGAACTTCTGCGCGTCCTCCCTCTCCTTGGTGGCGCGCTTCTTGAAGTTGTCGAACTCCGCCGCGACCCGCAGCAGCCGCTCGTGCGTGTCCTTGAGCCGCTCCTGGGTCTCGCGCGCGCGGCTCATCGATTCCTCCAGCATGGCCGAGAGCTGCGCCGCCTTGCGCTCCAGCTCCTCGCGCGTGAGCGGCGGCTGCTCGGCCTGCGCCTCCTGCGGCGGCGGGGCCTCGGCCGGCTTCGCCGGCTGCGGGTCCTGCGGGCCGCCCGTCGGGGCGCCGTCGCCGTTCTGGTGCTCGGACAAGGCGGTCTTCTCCTATCCTTCGGTGGGGTCGAGCGCCAGGCCGATGGCGCGAGCGGTGAACTCGACCAGCGGGATGACGCGCGAGTAGTCCATGCGGGTGGGCCCGATCACGCCGAGCGCTCCGACGATCTCGCCCGCCCGGCGGTACGGAGCGGCGACGATGGACAGCTCCGGCTCGGAGAAGCCGCTCTCCTTGCCGATGAAGATGGTCAGCTCCTCCGCGGCGAGCGTGCGATCCAGCACGTGCAGCAGGCGCTCCTTCTCTTCCAGGGCGCGGAAGAGCGCGCGCATCTTGGAGAGGTCCTGCGCCAGCGCCGGCTCCTCCAGGAAGCTCGCCTGCCCTTCGAGGTGCAGCGCGGGCTGCTCCGGCTGCATGGCGGCGGCGCCGAGGAGGAGGGCCCGCTCGCGCAGGCGCGACAGCTCGCTTCGCTGGGCGTCGCGCTCCGCCGCGAGCCGCGCGCGCGCCTCCTCCAGCGTCAGCTCGCCGAGCAGCGAGTTGAGGTAGTTCTGCGCCTCGATCAGCTCAGATTCGCTGGGGGGCGGCGAAGGCATCGCGAGCAGCCGGTTCTGCACCCGGCCCGAGGCCGAGACGAGCACGGCCAGGATGCGCCCCTCGCGCAGCTTGAGGAACTCGATCCGGCGCAGGCGCTCGCCCTGCGGGCGGGGCGAGGCGACCACGCCCGCATGCCGCGTGAGGCGGTGGAGGATGCGCGAGGCCTCGACCAGGAGGCCGTCCACTTGCGACGCGGCGTCCTTGGCCCGGCGCTCGATGAGCTCGCGCTCGGCCGCGAGCGGAGGCGTGAGGTGCAAGAGTACGTCGACGTAATACCGGTACCCGTGCGAGGTGGGCACGCGCCCGGCGCTGGTGTGCGGCTTCTCCAGGTACCCGAGCGCCTCCAGGTCCGCCATCACCGCGCGCACCGTGGCGGACGAGCAGTCGACCTCGGGCCGCCGCGCGACCGCATGGCTGCCGACCGGCTCTCCGCCCTCGATGTGATCGCGCACGATGGACGCGAGGATGCGCCGCGCGCGCTCGTCGAGCGCGTCAGCCGCGCCCGGCCCACCGGGGGCGCCGATCTGCCGCGTTGTCCCACCTGCCATGCCGCGATTTGTTCTAGCGCACATTTGCCCTTGCCGCTCGGCGGGATAGAGTGGGCCGCGAATGGCGACCCCCGCCGCACACGAGCACCCGCTGCCCGACGGCCAGGAGCCAGGGCGGCAGGGGCAGGATTCGCCCCGCCACACGCCGCCCGCGATCGAGCCGCTCCGCGCGGTGCCGCCGCGTACCATCATTCCGCCTCCGGTCGCGCTGCCCGCGCGCCGCAGCCAGCCCCCCGTTCCACGCGGCCTGCGCCGGGTGGGCCTGTTCCAGAAGATCCTGCTGGGGGACCTGACCCTGTGGTGCGTGCTCTCCGGCGTGCTCAGCTACGAGGCGCTCCGGCAGCACCTCGCCCCGGAACACGCCCTGTTCGGCGCGCTGGTCGGGCTGGCCGTGGCGCTCGCGGTCGCCGTCGGGCTCAAGCAGGTCGCCAACCGCGCGATGCAGCTCAACCGGAGCGCGCTCGAGATCAGCCGAGGCGACCTCTCCAAGCCGCTCGCGACCGAGCGCACCGACTGGCTCGGCCGCGACGAGGTGGACGAGCTGACCACCGCCATCTCCAACATGCAGGCGAACCTGCGCGAGCTGGTGGGCCACATCCAGCGCACCAGCCGCTCGGTCGCCGACAGCGCGGACGAGATGCAGGAGTCCTCCGCCAACGTGAGCGCGCAGGCGGAGAACATCGACCGCAGCATGGCGAAGATCAACCAGGGCGCCGAGCACCAGCTGCAGCTGGTCGAGAAGGCCAGCGCGCTGATCGCCCGCATCGCCGACTCGATCGGCTCCAGCGCCAAGACCGCCGGCGCGGCCGCGGAGACCGCCACCGCCACCTCGACCGCCGCCCAGGCCGGCGGAGCGGCCGCGCAGCTGGCGGCGGAGAAGATCAAGAAGGTCTTCGCCGAGATCGAGGCGGCCAGCGAGACGGTGTTCGCCTTCGGCGAGAAGACCCAGGAGATCAGCAAGATCGTGGTGGCCATCACCGGCGTGGCCCAGCAGACCAACCTGCTCGCGCTGAACGCCGCGATCGAGGCGGCGCGGGCCGGCGAGTACGGCCGCGGATTCGCGGTGGTCGCCGACGAGGTGCGCAAGCTGGCGGAGAGCGCCGGGCGCAGCGCCGAGCAGATCAGCCGCCTGGCGCACGAGATCAGCCAGCGCAGCCAGCACGCGGTGGCGGCGATGAAGGAAGGCATCGACGAGCTGGGCCAGGGGCGCGAGGACCTGGCCCAGATCATCCTCTCGCTGGACGAGATCGTGAACGCGACCCAGACCGGGTCCGAGCGCGTGCAGGTCATCTCGCGGCTGGCCCGCGAGCAGCTGCAGGGATCGGCCGAGATGGTCGAGGCGTTCCAGGAGATCCGCGGGGTGGCGGCCGGCAACGCGCGCTCGCTGGACGAGGTGCAGCGCGCGGTGCGCGAGCAGACCTCGACCACCGCCTCGATGGCGCAGGCCTCGCAGGAGCTGACCAACATCAGCGTCGAGCTACAGAGCGTGGTCTCGCGCTTCAAGCTGGAGTGAGCACAAGGTGCGCGCCGTCATCTGCATCCACTCCGGTGAGCGCTACGCGCTGCCGCTCTGGGCGGTGCGCAGGGTGATCGAGGTGTCGGTCATCGCCCGCGTCCCCCGCTCGCCGCCCGCGCTCCTGGGCGTGATGAACCAGCAGGGCCGCGTCGCCTGCGTGGTGGACCTGGGGCCGCTGGTCGGCCTCAAGCCGCGTCCCGCCCGTCCGGAGGGGCGCGTGGTGATGTTGCAGCGTCCCCGGGGGGACGTCGGGCTGTACGTGGCGGAGGTGGCGGGCATCGAATCGCTCCCGAGCGATGGCGAGCCGCTGCCGCAGCCTCTCGGCGCGGCGTGCGCCACGGTGGAGCTTGCGGAGGGCCCGGTGAAGGTGATCGACGCCGAGCTGCTGCAGCGGGCCATCGACAACCTGGTGGAGGCCTAGAGATGCCCAAGCGCGTCCTCATCGTCGACGACGCCCTGTTCATGCGCAACACGCTCCGCGACATCTTCTCGTCGGCGGGGTTCACGGTCGCGGGCGAGGCGGACGACGGCGTGCAGGCGGTGAACCTCTTCCGCGAGCTCAAGCCCGACCTGGTCACCATGGACATCGTGATGCCCTACAAGAGCGGCATCGACGCCACCCGGGAGATCGTGCAGCTCGATCCCAACGCGGTGGTGGTCATGTGCAGCGCGCTCGGCCAGGAATCGCTGGTGATGGAGGCGATCGAGGCCGGCGCGACCGATTTCATCGTGAAGCCGTTCCGGGGAGAGGACGTGCTCGCGGTCGTCAAGAAGGTGCTCGGCGAGTAGCTCACGGTGCCGTCCGCCTCCCAAAAGTACCTGACCCTCTTCGTGGCGGAGGCGTCCGAGCACCTCGCCACGCTCCAGTCGGAGCTGGTGCGGCTCGAACAGGAGCCGCCCGCCGCGCCGCTGTGGGACGCGATCTTCCGGCGCATGCATTCGGTGAAGGGCAGCGCGGCGACGCTCGGCTTCTCGCGCATCGTCGACATCGCCCACGCCGCCGAGAACCTGATCGCGCGGCTCAAGGGCAAGCAGGGAAAGATCGAGCGGGCGGAGGTGGACCTGCTCTTCGCCGCCACCGACGCGCTGGTGAAGGAGATCGTCAAGCTCGACAAGAAGGAAGAGGACGAGCGCACCATCACGCTCGTCGATCGGCTGGCCAAGGCGGCCCAGGCGCTGCCCGACCCGGCGCTCACCGCGGTGCGGCCGGTCCCTCCGCCTCCGGTGATGCCCGCCGCGGATCCGTCGCTGCCCCGGCTGGACGTGTCCGTGGTCCTCGCCAAGACCTGCGCGGCTCCCGGCGCGCGCGCCCTGATCGTGCAGCGCAAGCTCAAGGCGATGGGGACGCTCCTGGAGATGGAACCCACGCCGGCGCAGCTCATGCAGCAGAAGGGCGGAGCGCGGATCACCGCGCTGCTCGCCACGCTGACCGCCACCGACGAGGTGCGCGAGGCGCTGGTCGCGCTGCCGGAGGTGGACCACGTCGACGTGCGCATCGCTCCGGCGGCGCGGCCGGTCGACGAGGGATTTCCCGTCTCGCCGCCGCCGCCGGTCGTCTCGCCCCCGCAGGCGTCCATGCGCGGCCAGCTCACGCCGCCCCCCGGCCGCCGGGAGCTCACGCCGGCGCCGGTCGACGCGGACGAGCTGAGGCCCGAGCCGACGGTCCGCGTGCGGGCCGAGGCGCTCGACCAGCTGCTCGACCAGGCCGCCGACGTCATGCACGGGATCGCCCGGCTGCGCGAGGTGGCCAAGCGCCTCCCCGAGCACGCGGCCGCCCCGCTCGAGGCGGAGATCGATCGCCTGCGCCGCACCGCGCGCGAGCTGCACGGGCGAGTGATGAGCGCGCGGCTGACGCCGTTCTCGTCCTTGACCGAGCGGCTGCCGCGCGCAGTGCGCGACCTGGCACACCGGCTGAACAAGAGCATCGAGCTGGACGTGCAAGGCGCGGACGTGGAGCTGGACCGGACGGTGATCGAGGCGCTCGGAGACCCGCTCTCGCACCTGGTGCGCAACGCCGCCGACCACGGCCTCGAAGATCCGCAGACGCGCGAGAAGGCCGGCAAGCCGGCGCGCGGCAAGCTCACGCTGACCGCGCGGCGCGAGCGCGACAAGGTGATCGTCGAGGTGCAGGACGACGGGCGCGGGATGGACGCGCAGGCGCTTCGGCGCAAGGCGGTGAAGAGCGCCGCGATGACGCAGGAGGCGGCGGACGCGCTGTCGGACGACGCGGCTTACGAGCTGGCCTTCCTGCCCGGTGTGTCGACCCGTGACGACGCGACAGAGGTCTCGGGACGCGGGGTCGGACTCGACGCCGTGCAGCGCAAGGTGGAGTCGCTCGGCGGCAAGGTGTCGATCCGCAGCGTCCCCGGGAAGGGCACCACCTTCGTCGTCGAGCTGCCCCTCTCGGTGAGCATGGCGAACCTGCTCCTGGTGCAGGTGGGCGGCGAGCTGTACGGCGTTCCGCTGCACCGCGTGCTGCTCACCACCGAGTACGACCTGTCGGCGCGCGGCGGCGAAGGCTTCGAGGCGCGCTCGCTGGTGGTGATGGGCGAGCTGGTGCGCGCGTACGGCCTCGCCAAGCTCTTCGGGCTCCCGTCCCTGGCGCCGCCGGGCCCGCGACCGTTCGTGGTGATGGAGGTGGACGGGCTCCGCTTCGCGGTCTCCGTCGACCGGCTGGTCGGCCAGGAGGAGTCGGTGCTCAAGCCGCTCTTCCCGCCGCTCGACCGCGTGCGCGGGCTCGCCGGCATCACCGTGCTCGGCAACGGGAGGCCGCTCCTGGTGCTCGACCCGCGCGGCCTGGCGGAGCTGTGCGGCATTCATGATCCGCTCAAGCCCGCTCCGGCGGCCAAGGGGGCGGCTTGAGCGAGCGCGGCCTCCTCTCGCCGCTGATGCTCTCCTCCGGGCAGGTGGAGGCGCTGCGCCAGCTCGCCGGGCTCGCCTCGACGGATGCGGCGCGCTCGCTGGGCCGGCTCCTCGGCACCTCGGTCGATGTCGACCTGCCCAAGGCGCAGGTCGCGCCTCGCGGCGCGGTCGCGCGCGTGCTGCAGCCCGACGGCCCGTCGTTCGCGGTGCACTTCACCGTCGAGGGGGGCGCGCGGCTGCGCTGGCTGCTCCATTTCACCGAGCAGGGCGCGACGCTGATGGGCGGGCTGCTCCTGGGCCAGCCCATTCTCGAGCCGCTCGGCTCCGGCGTTCCCATGTACACCAGCGCGCTGGCGGAGGCGGCCAACATCGTCGTCTCCAGCTACGTCGGCGGCGTGGGCGCGGCGGTGGGGGTGACGCTGGTGCCGTCGATCCCGCACGTCGAGGTGGGCCCGCTGGAGCGCGCGCTGCAGGCCTGCTTCGGCGATCTGGGCTCGGCGCTGCTCCTCGTGACCGATCTCCGCCTGCCGGGCGTCCGCTCCGCCGGCCGCATCGTCGCCGCTCCCGAGGAAGAATCCCTCTCCCGCCTCCTCAAGCTCCTCGGCGCCGCCTGACGGGTCGAAAAGATCAACGCGGAGGCGCGGAGACTGGTCGTTGAAACCAGGAACTCCGCGTCTCCGCGCCTCCGCGTTCATGTTTTTTGACGCTGTCCGGTGTAGATCGGGTCGGTGGACCTGCATGGGCTGATGGAATTCCTCGAGAGGGTGAGGAACGGCGAGCTGGGCGTGGCGGAGGCGGCGCGGAGGCTCGCCGAGCTGCCCGTGCAGCGCATCGCGGAGTTCGCGCAGCTCGACGGAGAGCGGGCCGTGCGGCAGGGCGCGCCCGAGGTGATCTTCGGGGAGCGCAAGTCGCCCGAGCAGATCGGGCAGCTGGTCGCGCGCCTGCGCGAGCTGGGGCAGGCGGTGCTGGTGACCCGCCTCTCGCCGGAGGCGGCGCCCGCCGCGATGGCCGCGGCGCCGGAGGGCAGGTACGACGCCGTCTCCAGGACGTTCCATGCCCGCGCGCCGGGCGCCGTCCAGGAGCCGCGAGGGCTGGTGGCGGTCGTCTGCGCAGGCACCACGGACATCCCGGTCGCCGAGGAGGCCGCGGTCACCGCCGGGTTCGTGGGAGCGGCCGTCGAGCGCCTGTACGACGCGGGCGTCTCGGGCCTCCACCGCCTGCTTCGCCGCGCGCCGGACCTGCGCGAAGCCGACGCGCTGGTGGTCTGCGCGGGGATGGAAGGCGCCCTGCCGTCCGTGGTGGGCGGGCTGGTTCCGCGGCCGGTGATCGCGGTCCCCACCAGCGTGGGGTACGGCGCCTCGCTGGGGGGCCTGGCCGCACTGCTCGCGATGCTCAACTCGTGCGCGGCCAACGTGTCCGTGGTGAACATCGACAACGGATTCGGCGCCGGGTTCCAGGCGGCGCTGATCGCTCGCGCGGCGGCGGGGGGCCGCGCCAGGTGACGGTGCTCGCGCTGGAGCCGGTCGGCGGCATCGCCGGCGACATGATGCTCGCCGCGCTGCTGCACCTGGGCGCTCCGCGCGCGGCGCTCGACGACGGCCTTCTGGCCCTCGCCGAGGCGTCCGGCGCCGTCGACCTGCGCGGCACGCGGGTGGTGGCCGAGCCGGTCGAGGTGAGCGGCATCCGCGCCCTGCGGGTCGAGGTGCGCGTCCCGCCGGAGGTGCGCGATCGCGAGCCGCACCACCGTCCGTGGCGCGCCATTCGGGAGCTGCTCGGCCGCGCCCGGCTGCCGGAGCGCGCGCGGGAGCTGGCTCTGCTCGCCTTCACGCGTCTCGCCGAAGCGGAAGGGCGCGTTCACGGTGTCCCGCCCGACGAGGTCGAGTTCCACGAGGTCGGAGCGGTGGACTCGATCGTCGACGTGGTGGGAAGCGCGCTGCTCGTCGCCGCGCTCGCTCCGGCGCGCATCGTGTGCCTTCCGCCGCCCTCCGGCGGAGGGACGGCCCGCGCCGCGCACGGGCCGATCCCCATCCCCGGGCCCGCGGTGCTCGAGGTGATGCGCGGGCGGGCCCTGCGGCCCAGCGGACCGGGCGAGCGCACCACCCCTACCGGCGCGGCGCTGGTCGCCGCGTGGACCGAGTCCGCCGATTCCCTGCCCGAGCTGTCCGTGCAGGCGGTCGGGTACGGCGCGGGGACACGGCGCTGGGAGGATGCGCCCAACCTGCTCCGCGCCGTCCTGGGCGCGACCGTCCGAGGTCAGCCGGGAGGCGGCGCCGGGTGGGTGCTGGAGGCGAACCTCGACGATCTCTCGCCGCAGCTCGTGGCGGCTGCTCTCGAGGCGGTGCTGGCGGCCGGCGCGGCCGATGCGTGGATCGCCCCGGTGACGATGAAGAAGGGCAGGCCGGGGCACCTGCTCGGGGCGGTGGTGCCCGAAGCCGCGCGGGCGGCCGTCGAGGAGGCGCTGTTCCGAGAGACGAGCACCCTGGGCGTGCGCGCGCACCGGGTCGAGCGCAGCGTCCTCGATCGCGAAGTGGTGGAGGTCGCGACGCGGTACGGTCCCGTCCGGGTCAAGCTCGGTCGCCGCGGAGGGGCCGTGGTCAACGCGGCGCCCGAGTTCGAGGACTGCCGCCTGCGCGCCAAAGAGCACGGCGTGGCGGTGAAGGAAGTGCTGGCCGCGGCCCTCGCCGCCTGGCGTTCTACCGGCTAATCCAGCGGTTTTGCTCTAGAATCTGAAACGGTTGCGAGCGCCCGGGCGTCCCCTCGGCCGTTCGCCCGACCGGCGGATTTCCGCCAGGCTTTTCCGCACCCTGGCGGCCTGGGCTATGCTCGGCCGTGGGGGGAGCCGAAGGGCCTTCAGTTGCAGAAGCCGCTCACAGTCGCCCTCTTGGGCCTCACCGAGGGCAACGGGCCGCTCCGCGACGCGCTTCGTGCCTCCGGCCTCCTGCTGGAAGGCGACCCCGGCGCTTCCGGGATGGTGGCCGCCGTCATCGACCTCGCCGCGCGCGATCGCGAGGAGCTGATCGCGCTCGCGCGGCAGTGCTACGGACCGCTGGTCGGCGTGCTGCCGCGAGACAGCGAGGCGCCTTTGGCGGACGGGCTGGACGGGTTCGTCCGCGCTCCCTACGCCGCGGCCGATCTTCCCCCGCTCCTGCGGGCCCTCTCCCGCGCGCGCCGGGATCGCGACGAGATGCTGCGGCAGACGCAGGACCTGGCCGCGCTGCTCGACGTCACCCGCACCTTCGCCGCCAGCGGCGACACGGACCGGCTGCTCTTCGAGGTGGTGGAGAAGCTGGCCGGCCGCCTCACCGTCGAGCGCTGCTCGATGGTGCTGGTCGATCCGCAGCGCGGCACCGGCTGGGTGGTGGCGGCGAGCGACGATGCGATGGTCCGCGAGCTGCGCATCGACCTGTCCGCCTACCCCGAGATCCGCGAGGTGCTGCAGACCCGCAAGCCGCTGGTGATCGACGACGCGCGCCGCCACCCGCTGCTCGATCCCGTGCGCGAGGCGGTGGACAAGCAAGGCATCTCGGCGGTGGCCGTCGTCCCCATGGTCTCCGAGGGCGACGTCGTCGGCGTGCTCTTCCTGCGCGCGATGGCCCGCTCCGCCTTCGCGCCGCGCGAGATCGGTTTCCTCTCCATCGTCGCCAATGCCACCGCGGTGGCGCTGCGCAACGCGCAGCTCGTCGGGCGCGTGCAGACCGAGCGGTCGCAGGAGGTGGCCGCGCGGGTCGCCGCCGAGCGCGAGGTGCAGCAGCTCCGCCGCTACGAGGAGTTCTTCAGCCACGTCTCCGACGGGATGGCGGTGCTCGACGAGGACGGGCGGGTGCTCAGCCTCAACCCGGCCGGGTGCGCCACGCTGGGCGTCACCATGGAGCAGGCGCGCGGGCTTCCCTGGACCGAGCTGGTCGCGCCGCAGAGCGCGATGAACGCCGCCCTGGTCTGGCGGGAGCTGCAGCGCGGCGGCCGCGTGCTCTCGGCGGACCTCGAGATCCAGACCCGCGACGGGCGGAGGCTGGTGCTGAGCGTGTCGGCGGGGCCACTCCGCTCGCAGCACGGGCGCGCGATCCTGAGCTTCCGCGACGTGACCGAGCCGCGCGAGATCGAAGCCGAGCTGCGCAAGACGAAGGACTTCCTCGAGCGCCTGATCGACGCGACGGTCGACGGGATCGTCGCCGCCGACCTGCGCGGCCGCATCCTGCTCTGGAACAAGGGCGCCGAGCGCGTCACCGGCTTCTCCGCCGCCGAGGTGGTAGGCAAGATGTCCGTCGCCGACGTGTACCCGCCCGGGCAGGCGCGGGAGATCATGGACCGGCTGCGCGGGGCCAACCCGGGCGAGGCGCAGATCCGGCTCCTGGACGCGGAGGTGGTGGCCAGGAGCGGCGAGGTGATCCCGGTCCATCTCTCGGCGGCCCTCTTGACCGAGAGCGGGCGGAAGACGGCGACGGTAGGCGTCTTCAGCGATCAACGCCACCGCCTGCGCGTCGAGGCCGAGCTGCACGAGGCGCAGGCCAAGCTCGCGCTGGCGGAGAAGGCGAAGGTGGCCTCCGAGCTGGCCGGCGCCGCCGCGCACGAGCTGAACCAGCCGCTGACCAGCATCCTGGGGTTCTCCGAGCTGCTCTTCCGCCGCGCCAAGGGGGACGGGCCCGGCCGCGAGGAGCTGGAGCAGATCCTCCACGAGGCCGAGCGGATGGCCCTGATCGTCCGCAAGATCGGCAAGATCGCCCGCTACGAGACCATGGAGTACGTCGGCAACCGCCGCATCGTCGACCTCGAGCGCTCCTCCGAGCCTCCTCCGCCGCCTCCGGGCCCGATCGTGATCAAGGACTCATCCAGGACCAAAAGATCAACGCGGAGACGCTGAGACGCGGAGGAGGCGTGATTTTCTCCGGGATCGCGCACCGCGTTCGAAAGGCGCGCGAGCCGCCCTGACACTCCGCGCCTCCGCGCCTCCGCGTTCATCATTTTGTCTCAGCGCGGGACGGCGAGGAGGGCGCCGGCGGAGATGCCGGGCAGGACGGTGCTGACCGAGAAGCCGGAGGGGTTGAGCGAAATGCGCTCTCCGTCCTTGCCCGCGTCGCGCTCCGGGGCGAACCAGTAACCGGTGCGGCCCGCGCCGGCGGCCTGGCCGGCGATGTGGAGCAGGACGCCCTGCGCCGGCCGCGGGGCGTCGAGGTTCACCAGGTGTACGTCGAGCTTCCGCTCCGGATCGAGGTACGCGCGAGCGAACAGCCGCGCCCGCCCGGAGAGGCTCAAGTGCGACCGGCCGCGGCCCAACAGCTCGCGGGTCGCGCGGACCACCTGCGTTTCGGGCGAGGGCGGCGCGTCCGCGTCCACCCCGATGGCGTACACCCGGCCTTCGCCGATCCGCTGGATCCCGGACTTGGCCTCGGGAAACACGGGCGGGCCCAGGCGCCCCTCCTCGTCGCAAGTGGCGCACTTGCCGACCACGATGGCGTCTCCTCCGGACTCGACGTGACGGCGGGCGCGGGCCGCGTCCTCGGCCGGGAGCGCGGCGCAGCCGGCGAGCAGCAGCACCTGCGCGCGGGGCTCCGAGAGATCGAGCCTCGCCCCGAGCAGCAGATGCGCCCGGCCGAGCGCGGCGGCGCAGACGCTCGCGGTGCGCAGGTGCGCGCCGCCCCAGTGCTCCGCGAAGGGCGAGACGAGCACCTCCAGATCGAGCAGCGGCTCGGACGGGCGGAACCGCTCGCGCACCACCTCCTGGAACTTGCGGTGCTCGGCGAGGGCCGCTTCCGCCCCGGGCGACGCGCCGGGGGGCAAGGTCACGTCCGCGTCGCAGGCGAGCGCCAGCGCCGCGAAGAGCTGCACCTGCTCGGGCGTCGCCCCGGCGGGCAGCACTCCCACCGCCGGCCGCAGCCCGAGCGCGGCCCGGGTGGCGAGGAGCGGCAACACGGCCTCTTCCGGGTCGAGCGAGGGCAGGTCGAAGACGAGCCCGTCCAGGTGGCGGCAGATCGCGAGCGCCGCGCCGCTCAAGGTGCCGACGCGGCCCAGCACGGCGATCTCCACCCCGCGCCCGCGGCGCGCCTCGTCTCGGGCGCGGAGCGCCGCGCGCTTTGCCGCCTCCACCGTCGAGGCGAGCCGCAGCGCCTCCCGCGCGCCCGCGAACGGCGCCGTGCGCGAAGCGGGCTGCTCCCGCAGGCGCGCGAGGGGGTCGAACGGCTCGAAATGGTCGCCGTAGCTTTCGCGGAGCGCCTCGACCAGTGCCAGCTCGCACGAGCGGCAGAAGCCCGCGCCGGCCGGGCCGGAGCGGTACCAGCGATCGAGGCCGTCGAGCAGCACTGCTTCTCCCAGGTGCGTGGCCCAGGCCGCCACGCCGCCCGCGTGCTCGAGGCCGGCGGCGGAGTTGGGGCACCGGACCGGCCGGCCCTCCGCGATGACCGTTGCTCCGGCCGCGGTCCGGCAAGCCTCGCCGTCGTCGCGCGCCCGCGCCACGTCGACCGCTACCACGCGGGCCACGGCCGGCGACGGGGCCGGAGGAGGCGGAGGGACGCCCGTGGCCGCGGGGGCGGCGGCCTGCGCCCCGGCGCGCAGGGCGGGATCCTTCGCTGCCGCGGGCAGGGCCCCGTCGGGCGCCCCTTGCGCGGGCTCGGCGGGCTCGGGCTGCGCGGCCTCGAACGCGACGATGAGCGCGTCAGCGCCCGCGCCCGGTTCCGCTGTGGACAGCGCGATGTGCCGCACCTTGGGGAAGTCGGGTCCGCGGGCCATGCGCGGCGCGACGCTAGCCGATCGGCGGACCACGCGAAAGCGCCCGCGAGGAGTCGACTTTCGGAAAGTCCGGCGCGCCGCCAGGCGCTGCCGCGGGGGGGCAGCGGGCGACCGATTGCATCCCGGGCATGCGCACCCAAGATTGCTGCTCGCGAGCCGAGGGTGGCCTCGGGGCGGCAGGCGGAGGGCGTCCGGCGAGCCCATCCCGCGGCACGGTGGATTTCGAACTCTTTTGCGGAGCAGAGGACACGATGAACCAGTTCTTCGAGACCCTGGCGCAGCACTGGAAGGGCGGCGGGCCGGGCATGTACCCGATCGCCATCTGTCTGGTCTTCGCCATCGCGGTCATCATCGACCGCGTGCAGGTGCTGTTCTTCTCGGCCAGCGTGGACAAGGAGCAGTTCCTGCGCGGGCTCAAGACGCACATCTTCAACGGCGACCTGGACAAGGCGATCAGCTACACCGCCGGCCAGAAGCAAACGCCCCTCACCAACATCGTCAAGGCGGGCCTGATCAACGTCCCCAAGGGCGAGGACGAGGTGCAGGCGGCGATGGACGAGGCCTCCTTGCGCGAGATGCCGCGCATCGAGAAGCGCACCGGCTACCTGGCGATGATCGGCAACGTGGCCACCCTGGTCGGCCTCCTGGGCAC
Organism: Myxococcales bacterium; assembly: GCA_036393835.1. Lineage (GTDB taxonomy): Bacteria > Myxococcota > Myxococcia > Myxococcales > 40CM-4-68-19 > VBKO01. Next base: position 22,988 of record DASWGI010000321.1, read on the forward strand.
CATCGTCGGCCTGATCCAGTGCTTCGCCGCGGTGGCGGGGGTGGACGCTAGCGAGAAGGCGCGGGTCCTCTCCGACGGCATCGCCGAGGCCATGAACTGCACCGCGTTCGGCCTCATCGTGGCGATCCCCTCGCTGGTGGCGTTCTCGCTCCTGCAGGGGCGCACGCAGCACATGATCGACGACATCAACGAGACGTCGGTGGGCGTCCTGAACCTGATCGTGGCGAACAAGGACAAGATGCGCGTCTCGCAGGACCTGCCGCAGCAGTAGCGGCCGACTCCGGGAAAAAGGGCGACGACGATGGCGGGCGCGGCACCTCAACCCCATACGAAAAGCGGCAAGAAGGCGATGGACGCCGAGATCAACCTCGTGCCGTTCATCGACCTCCTCTCCTGCTGCATCAGCTTCCTCCTGATCACGGCGGTGTGGACCCAGATCGCCGGCCTTCAAGTTTCCTCGAGCGGCGGGCCGCCGGAGCCGCAGCAGAAGCAGGAGCAGACGGTGGATCTGAAATTGCTCCTCACCGAGAAGGGATACCAGCTGACCATGCCCGGCGCGGCGGTGGAGATCCCCAAGGTGACCTCGGCCGGAGGAGGGGCCGCCTTCGACCGGCGGTCGCTCGCCGACAAGCTCAAGACCCTCAAGACCAGCCTTCCGGATCAGAGCGCGATCACCGTGCAGCCGGAGGACGCGGTGGCCTACGACGACCTGGTGAGCACCGTGGACATCTGCCTGGGGGAGCAGTTGCGCAACGTGACCGTTGCGCCGCTGAACTAGCGATGGCGATCGTCGAACCCGGCAAGCGGCCCGGCCCGCGCATCGAGCAGAGCCGCGTCTTCAGCAAGAAGTTCGCCCGTGGAAAGAAGAACGGCTACGCGGGCCTGATGCTGACCTCGCTGGTCGACATGTTCACCATCATCGTCATCTTCCTGCTCATGAACTTCTCCGCCAACGGAGAGGTCCTCTACATGAGCAAGGACATCAAGCTGCCCGACGCCTACCACGGCGCGCAGCTCGAGCGGGCGCCGGTCATCTCGGTGTCCGGGGACGCGGTGACCTTCGACGGCCGCCAGGTGGCCTCGACCGACGAGCTGGTCAAGGGCGACGTGCTCAACGTGCCCGAGCTGGAGGACGCGCTGCGCGACGAGCGCCGGCGCTACGAGACCATCCACGCCCAGGACCTCGAGCACCCGTTCCGCGGCCTGGTGAACGTGCAGGCCGACCGCAAGATCCCCTTCAAGGTGATCAAGCGGATCATGTTCGCCTGCAACCAGAGCGGCTTCGGCAACATCAACTTCGCCGCGCTGGCCAAGGAAGGCGAGGGCCCGCGCAAGGTGGCGCTGAAATAGCGCGCCGAACGGGCCGGGGCAGGGACGAAAAGCTCAACGCGGAGACGCGGAGACGCGGAGTTGCTGGATCAGGAAATCCTCCGCGCCTCAGCGCCTCCGCGTTCGTCTTTTTGACCTTCGAGCCCCTTTACACAGGGGCTTGATCCGCCTATCTTGCGCGGCCACTTTTGGCCCCCGGGGTCCAGCGGAGATCAGGCTGCATGCAGACCTTCAAGACGTCGCTTTCGCGCGCCCTTTCGGCCCTCGGCGCCGCCGCGCTCGCCCTGCTCCTGCCCGCCGCCGCGCGGGCCGACGAGGCGCGCCTGATTTTGCCTGACCTCGGCAGCGTGCAGTTTCTGGGGATGAGCGGCCGCTCGCTCCTCCTCCTCGGCCTGGTGGTGTGCGCTCTGGGCGGCGTCTTCGGCCTGGTCATCTACCGGCAGCTCAAGGGCCTCCCGGTGCACCGCTCCATGCTCGAGGTGAGCGAGCTGATCTACGAGACCTGCAAGACGTACCTGATCACGCAGGGCAAGTTCATCCTCATCCTCGAGGCGTTCATCGGCGTGATCATGGTGGTCTACTTCGGGTGGCTGCGGCATTTCGACGCCTCGAAGGTGATCGCCATCCTGGTCTTCAGCCTGCTCGGCATCGGCGGCAGCTACGGCGTGGCGTGGTTCGGGATCCGCGTCAACACCTTCGCCAACTCGCGCACCGCCTTCGCCGCGCTGCGCGGCAAGCCGTTCCCGACCTATGCCATCCCGCTCAAGGCGGGCATGAGCATCGGCACCATGCTCATCTCCACCGAGCTGGTGATGATGCTCTGCATCCTGCTCTTCGTCCCCCGGGACTACGCCGGCCCCTGCTTCATCGGGTTCGCCATCGGCGAATCGCTGGGCGCCTCGGCCCTGCGCATCGCGGGCGGCATCTTCACCAAGATCGCCGACATCGGCAGCGACCTGATGAAGATCGTCTTCAACATCAAGGAGGACGACGCGCGCAACCCGGGCGTCATCGCTGATTGCACCGGCGACAACGCGGGCGACTCGGTCGGCCCCACCGCGGACGGCTTCGAGACCTACGGTGTCACCGGAGTGGCGCTCATCAGCTTCATCCTCCTGGGCGTGAAGGACACCACCGTACAGGTCCAGCTCCTGGTGTGGATCTTCGCGATGCGCATCCTGATGATCGTCACCTCGGTCGTCTCGTACCTCGTCAACGAGGCCGCCGCGCGCGCCCGGTACGGCGGCGTGGACCGCATGAACTTCGAGGCGCCGCTCACCTCGCTGGTGTGGCTGACGAGCTTCGTCTCCGTCGCGCTCACCTTCGCCGCCAGCTACGTGCTGATCCCCGAGCTGGGCGGCGACACCACGCTGTGGTGGAAGCTGTCGCTCATCATCACCTGCGGTACTCTCGCCGGCGCGGTGATCCCGGAGCTGGTCAAGGTGTTCACCTCCACCTCGTCGGCCCACGTGCGCGAGATCGTGACCGCCTCGCGCGAGGGCGGCGCCTCGCTCAACGTCCTCGCGGGGCTCACCGCCGGGAACTTCAGCGCCTTCTGGATGGGCATCGCCATCGCCGCGCTGATGGCGATCGGTTTCGCCGTGTCGCAGACGGGCCTGTCGCACCTGATGCTCGCCCCGGCGGTATTCGCCTTCGGCCTGGTCGCCTTCGGGTTCCTCGGCATGGGGCCGGTGACCATCGCCGTGGATTCGTACGGCCCGGTGACCGACAACGCGCAGAGCGTCTTCGAGCTGTCGGTGATCGAGGCGCAGCCCGGCATCAAGCAGGAGCTGAAGAAGGACTTCGGGTTCGAGGTCGACTTCGAGCGCGCCAAGCACTACCTTGAGGAGAACGACGGCGCGGGCAACACCTTCAAGGCCACCGCCAAGCCGGTGCTGATCGGCACCGCGGTCGTCGGCGCCACCACCATGATCTTCTCCATCATCATGGTGCTCACCGACGGCCTGACCGCCAACATGCAGTTCCTCACCATCCTGCACGCGCCCTTCCTGCTCGGCCTGATCGTCGGCGGCGCCGTCATCTACTGGTTCACCGGCGCCTCCATCCAGGCGGTCTCCACCGGCGCCTACCGCGCGGTCGAGTTCATCAAGGCGAACATCAAGCTGGAAAGCTCGGAGAAGGCGTCCATCGCCGACTCGAAGAAGGTGGTGGAGATCTGCACGCAATACGCGCAGCGCGGGATGTGGAACATCTTCCTGACCGTCTTCTTCATCACCCTCGCCTTCGCCTGCCTCGAGTCGTACTTCTTCATCGGCTACCTCATCTCCATCGCCATCTTCGGCCTGTACCAGGCCATCTTCATGGCCGACGCGGGCGGCGCCTGGGACAACGCCAAGAAGGTGGTCGAGGTGGAGCTCAAGGCGAAGGGCACGCCGCTGCACGCCGCCAGCGTGGTCGGCGACACGGTGGGCGACCCCTTCAAGGACACCTCCAGCGTCGCGATGAACCCGATCATCAAGTTCACCACCCTCTTTGGCCTGCTCGCCGTGGAGCTGGCCACCGAGCTGCAGAATTCGACCCGCTGGGTGCTCGCCGCGCTGTTCTTCGGCGTGGCCCTGGTGTTCGTCTGGCGGTCCTTCTACGGCATGCGCATCCAGGCAGGAGTGAAGGAGCAGCGCGCCCGGCAGGCGCAGGCCGCCTGATCCGCGAGCCGACGATGGACGACGCGCAGCGAGTCGAACGCCAGCTGCACCGGCTGCCCATCTTCCCGCTGCCGGGCGCCGTGCTCTTGCCGTTCGCGCTCATCCCGCTGCACGTGTTCGAGCCGCGCTACCGCAAGATGGTCCGCGATTGCCAGGCCGGGACCGGCGTCCTGGCGCTGGCCAACATCCCGGCGGAAGCGCTGCGCGAGCGCACGCAGCCGCCGCGGGTGCTGCCGGTGATCGGCGCCGGGATCCTGGCCCGCGTCGATCCGCTCCCCGACGGACGCTCCAACATCGTGCTGCGAGGCGTCCTGCGCGCGCGCATCGTGGAGGAGCTGCCCGCCCAGGAACCCTACCGGCTGGTGCGCGCGGAGCCGCTGGCGGTACCGGAGGCGGACCCGGCTGACCTTACGCGCTCCGCGGAGGAGCTGCGCCAGCTGGTGCTCGCGCTCTGCGCCCGCCGACCCGGCGCCGCGGCCACCGCTCTGGCGCAGATGGCCGGGAGCAAGGCGCTGCCCGGAGAGCTGGCGGACGCCGTGGGCGCCATGGTGATCGAGTCGCCGCACGACCGGCAGCAGCTGCTCGAGACCTCCTCTCCGGAGGAGCGCCTGCGCCGCGTGGCGCAGCACGTCGCCGCCACGCTCGCGCAGACGCAGCCCGGGCAGGGTACCCTGCCCAACTGACCATGCGCACAATCCTTCTCCTCGCCTTCCTGGCCCTGGCCACCGCCGGATGCCCCGACTCGCTGGCGCAGCGGTGCCCGTCGAACAGCCTGCCCTCGGGCAGCTTCCAACTCGGGCTGACCCTGCAGCACACGCCCGACGAGTGCATCCAGCTCAGGCAGGCCGACGGCGGTCCCGGTCCGCCGGACGGCTCCATCGTGCCTCCCAACCAGCCCCCGGTGGAGTCGATCCTGTGCGCCGGCGTCGCCGACGCCGGGCCGACCTTGTACCTGGTGGTCGCCAACAGCAGCGTCGTCCGCCAGAGCCCGTTCGATCCGGACGGCGGCTTCTCGTTCGTCTCGCCGCCGCTGATCCAGGCGCAGACGCTCTGCGGCTGCCTCGCCGACGTGAACGAGACCATCAGCGGCATGCTCCTGGGCGCCGGGTCGGGCGGCTTCGCGCTGGGACCGGATGGCGGGCTCGTTCCGCAGCCGACCGGGATCGACGGGTCGGTCGTTCAGACGCTCACCACCGACGCAGGGTTCTGTCTCTGTGACCTCCCGTGCGCGGAGCACTACACGCTCACCGGGACGCTCAGTCGATGAGGCCCGCGGTCGTCCTCTTCTCGGGCGGCCTCGACTCCTCGACGTGCCTGGCCATCGCGCGGGAGGAAGGGTTCGCGCCGCACGCCCTGGCGGTGCGGTACGGTCAGCGACACGCGCACGAGCTGCGCGCCGCGGAGCGCGTCGCCGCGGCCGCGGGCGTTCCGCTCAAGGTGGTCGAGCTGGACCTGCGCGCCATTGGAGGCTCGGCGCTGACGGGCGAGCTGGCGGTGCCGAAGGATGCTCCTCTCGGGCAGGGCATCCCGGTCACCTATGTCCCGGCACGCAACACGGTGCTGCTCGCGCTAGCGCTTGGATACGCCGAAGTGCTCGGCGCCCAGGACCTGTACATCGGCGTGAACGCGATCGACTACTCGGGGTACCCCGATTGCCGGCCGGCTTTCGTGCGCGCGTTCGAGGCGCTCGCCAACGTGGCCACCGCGGCGGCGGTGGAAGGCCGCGCGCGGTACACGGTGCACGCGCCCCTCCTGCAGCTCTCCAAGGCGGAGATCATCCGCCTCGGGACCCGGCTGGGCGTTCCGTACGGGCTCACCCATTCGTGCTATGACCCCGACCCCGAGGGGCGCGCCTGCGGCCGCTGCGATTCGTGCCGGCTCAGGCGACAGGGCTTCGCGGAAGCGGGCGTGCCCGATCCCACGCCGTACGCCTGAATCGAGGTCTCCCATGCGCATTCCGCTCTCCGTCCTCGCGCTCGCCTTCCCGGCGTTCGCGGAGGAGCACGTCCACGGCTCCGGGTCCAACAAGGACGCCAAGGTGCCCGTCCACCAGATGCACCCGATGGACTCTCAGGCGCCCCGGCCCAAGGGACAGAACGTCTCGCTCAAGGCCGCCGGGGGCGAGGCCAAGGCCTACGTGGCCAAGCCCAAGGCGAAGCCGAGAGGGGCAATATTGCTGCTTCACGAGTGGTGGGGGCTGAACGACTGGGTCAAGTCGGTGGCCGACCGGCTCGCCGGCGACGGATACCTCGCGCTCGCCGTCGACCTCTACAAGGGGAAGGTGACCGCCGACCCGAAGGAGGCCGGCGCGCTGATGGGACAGAAGGACGAGAAGTGGGGCGACGCAGTCGAGGAGGCGGGGCTCGAGTGGCTCAAGGCGAACGCGGGCGGGGCGAAGGTCGCCACGCTCGGCTGGTGCATGGGAGGGGGCGAGTCGCTGAAGACGTCGCTGAACGACCCGAAGGACGTGGACGCGACGGTCATCTATTACGGGATGCCGATCACGGACGTGAACCGGCTCAAGACGCTGCGCGGTCCGGTGCTCGGCATCTGGGCCAACCAGGACGGCTGGATCACGCCGGACAAGGTGAAGGCGTTCGATGACGCCCTGACCCAGGCGGGGGTGAAGCACGAGTTCCACGCCTACGACGCGGACCACGCCTTCGCGAATCCCTCCGGCGGCAAGTACAACGGCCCCGCCGCCGCCGACGCCTGGAAGAAGACCCGCACCTTCTTGGCCGCGAACCTCTAAAAGACGAACGCGGAGGCGCGGAGACGCGGAGGATTCAATCGGGTGAGTCAATCGGGCGCGTGCACTCGATCGGGAGCACAAAAACATCTCCGCGCCTCAGCGCCTCCGCGTTGATCCTTTAGGCGGGGGAGGGGCGGCGGGGGAGTTGGCGCATCGTGCCGTAGTAGCGGACCGCGGCTTCCCCGGCGCGCTGGATGTCCTTGTTGTTCAAGTAGGCGCTGACGGGAGCGGCGACCACCGGCAGCACGCGGCCCAGAGAGGCGAGGCCGCGCTTGGTGAGCACCATCTCGGCGACGCGGGCGAACAGCTTCGGACCGGCGCGGCTCGCCAGGTTCACCGTGTCCGCGCCGTTCGAGTAGCCCAGCACCTCGAAGACTTCCGTGCGCGCGCGATCGGACTTGAGGTTCGCTCTGAACACCAGCGCGATCTCCATGATCAGGGACAGCTGCAGCGCGGTCACGAAGGCGAGGTCGGCGGGCACCGAGACCAGGCCGAACAGTCCGCTCAGCGCGCCGCCGGTTGACGCCCAGGTCTTCTTGGCGTCGATGAGCCGCTGCGCGACTTCCTGCGGTTGCGCGCTCGGGTACCGCGAGCGCAGCTCGTCCACGCGCCGCCGCGCGCGTCCGATCTCGCCGAGGTACAGCTTTCCCAGCTTTTGCTTGGCGAGCTGCGGCAGCACCACTGGAGTCTAAGCCGCGCGCCGCCCGACGCAAACCTACGCCGGCGAGCACACCTGCCGGAGGATGTCGAGCTCCTCCAGGGCCTTCCCGGCGCCGATCACGACGGCGCTGAGCGGGTCCTCGGCGAGGAAGACGGGCAGGCCGGTCTCCTCGCGCAGGAGCGCGTCGAGGTTCTTGAGCAGCGCGCCGCCGCCGGCGAGCACGATGCCGCGGTCGGCGATGTCGCCGGCCAGCTCGGGCGGGGTGCGCTCCAGCGTCACCTTCACCGCCTCGACGATGGCGTTCACCGGCTCGGCGAGCGCGTCACGGATCTCGTCGCTCGACACGGTCAGCGTGCGCGGGACGCCGGCAACCAGGTCGCGTCCCTTGATGTCCATCGTCAGCACCTCGTCGGTCGGGTAGGCGTTGCCGATGCCCATCTTGATCAGCTCGGCCGTCCGCTCGCCGATGAGCAGGTTGTACTTGCGCTTGATGTGCTGGATGATCGCCTCGTCCATCTTGTCG
>DASWGI010000322.1:0-1626 GCA_036393835.1 Myxococcales bacterium
GGTGCTGCGAGGCGAGCGCATCGCCGTCATCGGCCTGAACGGCGCCGGCAAGACCACGCTGCTGCGGCTGCTCGCGGGCGAGCTGGCGCCGGACGCGGGCACCGTCCACCTCGGCCACAACGTGCGGCTGGGTTACTTCGCGCAGCACCACACTGACCAACTCGACCCTTCTCGCACCGTGCTGGACGAGGTCGCGCGGCTGGTCCCGGATCAGCCGCAGAGCTGGGTCCGCGGCGTGCTGGGCGCCTTCCTCTTCTCGGGCGACGACGTCGACAAGCCCATCGCCGTGCTCTCCGGAGGAGAGCGGGCCCGGGTGGCCCTGGCGAGGCTGCTCGTCGTCCCCTCCAACTTCCTGCTCATGGACGAGCCCACCAACCACCTCGACCTGGACTCCTCCGAGGCGCTCATCGAGGCCCTCACCGGGTACGAAGGGACGCTGCTCTTCGTCTCGCACAACCGTTCCTTCGTGAACGGGCTCGCCACGCACGTCTGGGAAGTGAAGGACCTCGGCCTCGACGCGCAGCCCGGCGACCTCGACGATTGGCAGCGCCGCCGGGCGGAGTCGGCGCAGGCCGCTCCGCCGGCGCCCCACCCCGAGCGCGCCGGCGGGCAGGGGAAGGACGCGCGCCGCGAGCGCGCCCTCCAGCGCGAGAAGCGGCTCCGGGCCCTGGGACCGCTTCTCGAGGAGATCGGGCGCATCGAGGAGCGGATCGCGCGCCTCGAGCAGGAGAAGAAGGACGCGGAGGCGCAGCTGGCCGATCCGGGTGTGTTCGCCGACCCCGCGCGCAGCACATCGGCGGTCACCGCGTACCGCGACGCACAGCGCGACCTCGAAGAGCTGTACCGGCGCTGGGAAGAGCGGCAGGAAGAGCTGCAACGGGCCGAGGCGCGGCTCGACCAGGGATGATACGCTTCGCGCCGATGAAGCGTGCCGTGCTCTGGCTGTTCGCGCTGATCGTGATTGGGGCGATCGGGTTCGCCGCCTGGCGCCTCTTCGACGAGCGCAGGTTCGCCGCCACGCCGTACGGACAGGGTGCGCGGACCGTGGTGGTTCCGCCGCGGAGCGGCCCCCGCCAGCTTTCGCAGCTCCTCGCGCGGGCCGAGGTGGTCTCCGACGCTCGCCGCTTCTACGTCCACCTCCACTATTTCCGCCGCAACGCCGTTCCGCGGGCCGGCGAGTACGAGTTCGACGGGCCGCTCCTCCCGGACGAGGTGATCGGCAAGCTGGTCCGCGGGGAAGTGAAGACGTACCGCTTCACCGTGCCGGAGGGGCTGCGCGCCGACGAGATTGCTCCCATCGTGGGAGCCACCACCGTGTGCCCCGCCGACGAGTTCCTCAAGCTGGCGCACGACCCGGCGGTGGCGAAGAAGCTGGGGGTCCCGGCGCAGGGCCTGGAGGGCTTCCTCTTCCCCGACACCTACTCGGTGCCGCGCAGCGCGGGCTGCACGGGGATCGTGCAGGCGATGGTGGGCCGCTTCCGCGACGAGTGGCACAAGGCCCAGGCGCAGCGGGCCCCGGACGTCACCCTGGGTGAGCTGCAGGCGGTGACGCTGGCCTCGATCGTGGAGAAGGAGACGGGCCAGCCGGTCGAGCGGCCGCGCATCTCCTGCGTCTTCCACAACCGC
>DASWGI010000323.1:0-15750 GCA_036393835.1 Myxococcales bacterium
CTCGTCCTCTGTGAGATCGGGTGTGGTTTCGCCCTTGGACGATACCAGTTACGTAGAGCGGAGCCGGTTCGCCGTGGTCCGTAACTCGCTCGATCGGTGCTCGATCGGAGGGCGCGATGGGCGCACGACGTGTCACGCTGGCGCGAAACAAGCGATGCCGTGGCTTCTCGTTGATCGAGACGCTCGTCGCGATGAGCCTGGTCGGCATCGCGATGAACGGACTGGTGGTCACGTTCGTCGCGAGCGGCCAGTTCGGCGTGCTCGCCCGGCGCCAGGCCACCGCCGTCGCGGTCGCCCGGTCGATCGCGGTGACGCTCAGCCACGCGCCCTACGCGGATGCCCGGCTGGCCAACAGCAACGCGAACAATGATGTCGCCTTCGCCGACCCGGACGGCCTTTTCGCCCGCGCTGCGTTCCCCACCGGCAACGACGCTGCCGACGGAAACCTGGGAAACGTGTCGGTCGGGGATGAGAGCTTCGAGACCTACGTCAACGTCGCGCCGCAACTCGACCCTGCCAACGCAGCGGTCGAGCAGGGCCGCCAGTTCGCCGTCATCGTCCGTTACCACGTCGGCTCCAAGTACATGCGCGCGGTGGCGATCGGCTACCGCTACAACCCCGCCGTGGTGGGGGTGGGAACGCTTCCGCTATGAGGCGCGGGCGCGGTTTCACCCTCGTCGAGATGATGATCGCCGTCACCATCCTTGCCTTGGTGGTGGCCGGCATCTCCGCCGTCCTCATCAAGCAGAGCCAGGCATCGGCGAAGCAGTCGCTCGACCGCGACCTGGAGGGGAACGGCCGCCTGGCCCTGCTGGAAATCGGCCGTGCGGCGCGGCTGGCCGGCTACGGCATCACCCCGCTCGCCGCGTTCGACTTCGACCGGTACGCCTGCGCCACGCCCGGCAACGCGGCCACCTGCCCGAACGGAGGGCGCGATCGCGCCGACGGCCCCGATGAGCTCGTCGTCTCGTTCCGCGATCCGGTCTTCTACCGGAACGTCGTCGCGAAGAACGGCTCCGGCCCGTACACGGTCACCATCGACCGCGCGCTCGCCGCTCCGCTGAACGCGGGCCGGATGGTGCAGCTCCTGTGCTCCGGCGCGGAACCGGCGGCGTACCTCGCAGTCGCGAACGATGCGGCGGCGGGGTCCACGGTGCTCACCTTGCGGGGCGCGACCGATGCCGACGGGTACTACCCGGCGGCGGCGCCCGCGGATGCGTGCTTCGACGCGGCGGCCCTGATGCTGGTCGAGCGCGTGCGCTACTACATCGCGAACGACGGCGACGGCGTCCCGACCCTGTTCAAGGAGCGGGGGCGCGGTGCGCCCGAGAAGCTGTTCCGCGGGATCGAGGACCTGCAGCTCAGCTACGACATCGGGCAGCCGCCGCCCGGGTCGCCGTTCGCCGCCGTCGGCGCCACTCCGGCGCCGCCGCCGGTCGGCTGCGGGACGGGGTGGACCTTCGGGGTGTGCGCGGCGGCAGGGACCCCGAGCTCCGCGGCCGCCGCGCCCGACTGGCGCAACGACCAGTACGACAGCGCCAACCGGTACACCGGGCACCCGGTCAACATCCGCAAGGTGAACATCGGCATCGTGGCGCGCTCCATCCAACCGTCTCCGGACCAGAGCGGCGCGCCCGTGCCGCTCGTCGGCAACCGGCCGGCGCGACCCGCCGACAAGTTCCGCCGGTCCCTCCTCACCTTGACCGAGCAGCCCGACAACCTGCTCACCCGGGCGCACTTCCTGCCGCCGGTGTTCGCGGACTCGAACGTGGGAGGCGGATGATGCGGCCAAGGGACCGCGGCAGCGCGCTGCTCGCAGCGATGATCGTCGTCGGCGTACTCGCGCTGGTGACGGTGGCCACGCTGCAGCTCGCCGGCATCAGCAAGCAGCAGTCCGCCAAGGACGCGCGCCGCCTGAGCCAGACTTCCTGTGTGGAGGCGGCGCGCCAGCACGTGTTGGGCCGGCTGCGCGTGTTCGGCCTGGACCCGACCACCATCGCGCTGGACCAGGCGGTGACGGTGGAGACCGGCACCCGCAAGCTGCGAACGGGCCACGTGGACGGGCCGGTGGTCACGTCGGTCAAGGCAATCCCCCCGCAGCTCGTCGGCAATTCCAGCGCGAAGAACCGCGACATGAGCAACGTGATCGTGCCGGGGCCCACGCTCGGTGGTCGCAGCTACCGCGTGGTGGTCGCCTGCACCGACCCGCTGGCGGGCGACATGGAGCTGGAGTTCACCTTCAAGTACGGGCTGTGAGGAACGCCATGCGACTGCGAAACCTGCGCCTTCTGGTTTTCGTGCTCGGGCTCGCGCTGCTCGACGCGCCGCTGCGGTCCGACGCCGCCGCCTGCGCCGTCAACGAGTGCCTGACGAACAGCGCCCTCTCCCAGCGCGTCCAGCCCACCTCCGTGAACACCGACGACCGCGGCGACGTGACCTTCTTCTCCTCCCAGTCCGGTCAGCTCCCCAACGTGCTGTTCATCCTCGACAACTCCACCTCCATGTACGAGCTGCCATACGACGTCTCCGCCTTCCCGAATGCCGCCTGGACCAGCAAGGGCGCAACTCCAGCCGGCTCCGGCGCGTCCCAGGCGGGGGCGGCGGCGAGCTGCCACTCCAACACGTATTTCGAGGGACTGAAGGACCCGGGCGGCAACCCGTACAACAAGGCCACCACGTACGCGGCGCCGGACCCGGCGTTCCCGAACTACTTCGCCAGCGCCAGCAACTACAAATACATGGAGTGGACCTCCGCCGCGGCAGGGGGCGCCGCCAACGGCACCCTGGCTGCCCCGGGCGCTTCCTGCAACGGGATGAGCACGACAGCGGGCAGCGGCGGGAGCGGTGGCAGCGGCGCCACCGCCTGGAGCATGACGCAGCGCCAGCGCTGCCAGCAGTGCCTGGACGAGGCGAGCTACTACCTGAAGCCGAGCACCTCGGGCAGCCAGAACGACGTGCAGAACGGCTCCTACGTGTTCAAGGGCAACTGGCTCAACTTCAACCCGCCCAAGTTCCTCATCGCGCGCAAAGTGCTCACCGACTTCATCACCCGGCAATCGATCGCGGCCACGCCCGTGCGCATCGGCGTGGTGACCTACGACGTCAACAACGTGAGCGCGCTCGACTACCCCAGCGTCAACACCGGCCTGCGGGCGAACGACGGCGGCGCCTTCGTCTCCTCCGGAATGGTGCCGGACTGCGGGGTCATCGACTGGAACACGCCGGCGGCACAGGCGCAGCAGGGCAGTCTCGTCGCCGCCGTGCGCTCCATCTCCTTCGGCTCCTTCGCTGCTGCGATCGCGACGCCGCTGGCCGAGACCCTCTTCAACGTCGGCCAGTTCTTCTCCGGCGACAACACCTTCTACACGACGAAGTTCGGGGCCAAGTGGACCAAGGCTGCGTTCACCGCCCCCACCGGCGCCAACAAACCGCTCTGCGCCTCCTGCCAGGCGAGCGCCGTCGTGCTCATCACCGACGGCGAGCCCTTCGGCGACAACAACCTGCCGCAGGCATTCCGCGACAACACCATCACCTGCGCCGGTTGCGGCACCGACCAGTACAACGGGTCGCCGGCCCTGCTCGACGACGTGAGCAACTTCCTTGCCACCAACGACCTGAGCCCCTCGCTGACCGGCATCCAGGACGTGGTCACGTTCGTGATCGGGGTGGGGCTCCAGGTGCCGCTGCTCGACAACGCCGCCAAGTTCGGCAAGAGCAGCCGCGCCATGCGCGCCGACAGCGCGCAGCAGTTGCAGGACGACGTCACCGGCGCCGTCGTGAACATCGTCGCCCGCGCGACCGCCTTCTCCTCCACCGCCATCCAGACCCTCGAGGTTGGCACCGGCTCGACCGCCTATGTTCCGCGCTTCGTGCCCGGCTCGCCCATCGAGGCCGTCTGGGACGGCCACCTCTTCCGCTTCGACCTGTTCAACGAGTTCGTCGCCGGCGTCGACAAGAACAACGACGGCAACTTGAACGGCGTGTTCCTGGTCGACAAGGACGGCGACATCATCACCGAGGACGACAAGGGCGCCTTTCACAAGCTGAAGAACAACGCCCCCGCGGTGCCCGTCTGGGACGCGGGGGCGCAGCTCAACGCGACCAGCTACGCGACCCGCAGCATCTACACGGCGGTCTGGGATGCAGCCGCGGGCGCCTGGGCGACCATCCCCTTCACGGGGAACATCGGCGATCCCAACTTCGCCGCGATCGCGAGCTACCTCGGCATCGACGGAACCAACGCGTGCGCGCAGATCCAGAGCATGATGGCGGCGCCGATACCAGCCGCGTATCTGCCCTTCGACCGCGACCACTGCGCCAAGGCGATCATCGACTACGTGCGCGGGCAGAACATCCTCAACGAGGTCCCGACCACCACTTCCGTGACCGTCAACCGGCCCCACATGCTGGGCGACATCTTCCACTCCTCGCCGGTGGTGGTGGACCCGCCCGTCGACCAGTTCATCTGCAGCCTCGGGCTGCACGCGCAGTGCGTGTCGACGCTCTACGGCTACCAGAACTCGAACGGCCAGGCGACGCCGATGCCCACCGACAGGTACACGGTGGGCTCGGGCCCCAGCGCGCGCGAGGTCGACGCGTACGAGAAGTTCTGGCAGGACAACAACATCGGCGCGCCCCGCCCGCGCATCGTGATCGTCGGCGCGAACGACGGGATGCTGCATGCCTTCGACGCGGGCAGCGCCACCTCGACTCCTGGCGTGCAGGACCCGCAGTCGCCCTTCCGGCGCATCCAGTATGGAAGCGGCGACGGGCACGAGGTGTGGGCATTCGTTCCGCCCGACCAGCTCCCGCGCCTGTGGCTGATGTTGCGCAACGGCCACCAGCTCTACATGGACGGCGACATCATGGTGCGCGACGTCTGGGTGGACGGGAAGCCGAACAACGCCAGCCCCTTCACCAACAAGCCCATGGTCAAGCAGGACGTCGAGTACCACACCGTGGCCATCGCCAGCGAGCGGCAGGGAGGGAACCACTTCGTCGCGCTGGACGTCACCGACACGGCCACGCCCAAGATGCTGTGGATGTACCCGCCTCCCTGCAGCCCGGACGAGCAGGTCTGGGGGCAGACCTGGGGACAGTTCTCGCCTCGCCCGCCTCCGATCGGACCCGTGCTTCTGGAGACCACCGACACGGCGGGCCCGCCCAACTACGGCCATCCCCACACCCAGGAGCGCTGGGCCGTCTTCCTCAACGGAGGGCACGATCCGTTCAACAACCGCGGGCGCGCGGCGGCGATCCTGGACGTGTACACGGGCGTCCCGCTCTTCAAGGCGACCTACGACCGCGCCGCCTCCGACGCGACCGCGCAGATGCGGTTCGGCTTTCCCGCGACGCCGGCGCTGGTCGACTACGGGCACGGCGACGCGTTCGCACCCGACGGCTTCTTCGATACCGCCGTTCTCGGCGACGAGGGCGGGCAGATCTGGGCGTTCCGCTTCCCCGACCCGGGGCACCTCGACAGCGCGACCGGCCTGGTGGACAACTGGACCTTCGGGCGCGCTTACGAGCCGCGCAAGACGGCCAGCGACGACACCCGCTTTCACCAGCCCATCTACGCGATCGCAGCGACCACCGTTCAGCCCGACAACGGCTGGCTGCGCGCGTACGCCGGCAGCGGCGACCGCGCGCACGTGCGCTCGACTGGTGGAGGCGACTGCCGTCCGGACGACCCGATCAGCTGCGTCAACGCCGGATGCTCGGTGAACACCTCGCTCACGCTCGACAACGGCCCCAACCACTACGTGAGCAGTTTCACCAGCGCGGCCGGCAGCAACGCGGCGAACCCTTTGATGGCCTCGCCAGCGCAGACGCAGTCGACCGCCCCGGCGGCGGCGTGTACCCTGGCCAACGCGAACGAAAACATCACGGTCTCGTCATGCCCGGCCGCCGCGATGAGCATCACGGAGCCCCTGCCTTTCTCCTGCGGCGGGAGCCCCTACTCCTGCAGCGAAGGCGCCTTCCGCCAGCCGACCCCGAACGCGAACCGCGCCGCCGCCTCGACGGCCGTCGGAGCAAACTCGTTCGTGTCGGTGGCGGTGCTGGCCGACGCCACCGGCTCACCCTCGCGCAGCCGCCGCATGAGCCTGCCGGCGCAAGCCGGCGCCTACGACAGCAACCGGCTGTCCGCGGCCGATCTGGTCGACGTGACCGCCACCACCGCGACCACCACGGCCGTGACCGGCAACACGGCGGGCCGCAGCTCGGCGGGATGGACGGTGAGCTATTCCGCCATCGACGAGAAGACGGTGACGAGCTCGACCATCCTGGGCGGCTGCGTGATCTGGAGCTCGTTGATCCCGACCGGCGGCGCGGTGGGCTGCGCCTCCGCGGGGGCCACCATCGCGCCGTTCTACCAGGCCGACGCCTTGACCGGCGCGCCCAACTGCGCCGCGAGCTTCCTGAGCGGCTCGTCCTACGTGCGCTCGATCCAGCGCAACGTGCTCTCGCCGCCTCCCGAGCCAGCCGCGGCGGTCGCGATCGGTCCCGGCGGCAGCTCGCTGCGCTTCTCCACCCTCGAGATCCAGCCCGGCGCGCAGGAGGTGACGCAGATGACGGTGTCTACCTCCACCGAGATGCTGCAGATGCTGTATTCGATGCCGCTGACCGTCGAGCAGCACGCCTGCCGGCACGTCGACGCCACGCAGTGCCCGTAAGGCGCCGGACTGCCCAGGGCCCGTGACGGGGTAGGGCCTTCTACGCGTACATGCGACCTGCGCGCCGACGCGCCCAGGTCCGCGCGCGAGAGGAACTTTCGCGCCTTCATTCGCCGCTGCTATCGTTTTCCCATCCCTCGAGGTGGAGGCACGATGGAGCTCAACGAGATCCTGCAGGTGGCGCTGCGCGGCGGCGCCTCCGACATCCACCTCAAGGCCGGCCTGCCGCCCATGTTCCGCGTGGACGGCAACCTGGTGCCGCTCAAGGACGCCCGCCGCCTTCCGCCCGAGGAGATCTCGCGGATGGCGTTCGGCATCATGAACGACTACCAGAAGGAGAAGTTCAAGGCGCAGAACGAGCTCGACCTGGCCTATGGCGTCCCCGGCCTGGGCCGGTTCCGCGTCAACGTCTTCCAGCAGCGCGGCACCCTCGGGGCCGTACTGCGCGTCATCCCTTTCAAGATCTCCACCATCGAGCAGCTGCTCTTGCCCAAGGTGCTGGAGAAGATCGCCAGCGAGCAGCGCGGCCTGATCCTCGTCACCGGGACCACCGGCTCGGGCAAGTCGACCACGCTCGCGGCCATGGTCGACCACATCAACACCAACGAGACCTGCCACGTCATGACGATCGAGGACCCGATCGAGTTCCTCATCCGCGACAAGCGGTCGATCGTCAACCAGCGCGAGGTCGGCGTCGACACCATGAGCTTCGGCCAGGCGCTGAAGAGCGCGCTGCGCCAGGACCCGGACGTGATCCTGGTCGGCGAAATGCGCGACTCGGAGACGATCGAGACCGCGCTCACCGCCGCCGAGACCGGCCACCTGGTGCTCTCCACCCTGCATACCCTGGATGCGACCGAGACCATCTCCCGCATCATCTCGGCGTTCCCGCCCCACCAGCAGAAGCAGGTCCGCCTGCAGCTCGGCTCGGTGCTGCGCGCCGTGGTGTCGCAGCGGCTGGTGCCTCGCGCCGACGGAAAGGGCCGCGTGGCGGCGGTCGAGGTCCTGGTGGCCAACTCGCGCGTGCGCGAGATGGTGGAGGACAAGGACCGCACCAAGGAGATCCCCGCCGCGATCGCGCAGAGCTACACCACGTACGGCATGCAGACCTTCGACCAGTCGCTCATGCTGCTCTACCGGCAGAACGTGATCACGTACGAGGAAGCCTTGCGGCAGTCGTCGAACCCGGACGACTTCGCGCTGCGCGCCTCGGGCATCAGCGGGACCAGCGACTCGACCTGGGACGACTTCGACAAGAAGGACGAGCAGCCGGCGCAGAACGGCAAGCTCCCGGCGCGTCCGCCTCCCCCGGCCCGCCCCGGCGCCGCCCCGGGCCGCCCCACGCCCGCCGCCGCGAAACCTGCCCCCGCCAAGCCGGCCGCGGCCGCCACCCCCGCCGCCGACGACGACTTCCAGATCGAACGCTTCTAGACTTCCAAAAAGATCAACGCGGAGACGCGGAGACGCGGAGTTTGGGGGTGCGACCGCCCCAAATCCTCCGCGTCTCAGCGTCTCCGCGTTAGTATTTGAGGCGTGACGCCGCTGGATCGGGCGCTGAGGCTGCTGGCGCGGAAGGCCTATACGGCCTTGGAGATGGACAAGGCGCTGGCGAAGGCGGGAGTGGCCGAGGCGGAGCGCGCGGAAGCGGTGGCGCGGCTGCGGGAGCTGGGATACATGGACGACCTGGAGGTGGCCCGCGCGCGGGCGCGCACCCTGCTCGGCCGGGGGGCGGCACCGCGGCTCGCCGAGCGCAGGCTAGGTGAGCAGGGCGTGGGCGCGGCGCAGGCGCGCGCCGTGGTGGGCGAGGCGGCGCAGGGAGCGTCCGAGGCGGAGCTCCTCGACCGCGCGCTGCACAGGATGCTGCGCGGCCGGGCGCCGGCTGGCGACAAGGAGCGGCGCCGCGCCTTCCGGGCGCTCGTCGCGAAGGGACACCGCCCCGCGCAGGTGGCACGCGCGCTGGGGCTCACATGGGAAGGCGATGATTCCTAGACAGTGGATCCCGGCGGTCGGCCTGGCGCTGTGCGCCGCCTGCGCGGGCGGCAAGGACAGCGTGGACCTCACCAAGCCGGTCACCGGCGCCGAGGCCGCGAATGCGGAGAAGGCCTACAACCGCGGCCTGCAGGAGCGGAAGGACAAGAACTACCTCGAGGCGGTGCGCTACCTCGAATACGTCCGCAACAACTTCCCCTACTCGCAGTTCGCGGGCCTGTCGGAGCTGGCCATCGCCGACATGAGCTTCGAGCGCGACGACTGGAGCGCGGCCGCCACGCAGTACCAGGACTTCGTCAAGAGCCACCCCTCCCACCCCAAGGCCGACTACGCGGCGTTCCGGGCCGGCCTCGCGCGCTGGGAAGACAGGCCGTCGGACCTGTGGTTCCTGCCCCCGTCCTCCGAGAAGGACCAGGCGCCGCTCCGCTCCGCGCTCGATGCGCTGCAGCGATTCGTGCTCAGCTACCCGAAGAGCGAGTACGTCCCGCGCGCCCGCGATCTGATCGCCGATACCCGTGAGCGGCTGGCCAGGCACGAGCAGTACGTGGCGGACTTCTACTGGAAGCGGAACGCGTGGAAAGGCGCGGCCGGCAGGCTGATCGGCCTGGCGGACAATTACGGCGACCTGCAAGGCGGAAAGCTCCGCTCCGACTCGCTCTGGCGCGCCGGAGAGGCCTACCGCAACCTGAACGACCCCGCGAACGAGCGCAAGGTCTTGCAGCGCCTGGTGCAAGAGGCGCCCGCGGGCGAGCACGCGCGCGAGGCGCAGGCGCGGCTCAACCAGCTTCCTTCTCCCACTCCCACCGAGCCGCAACCCGCCAAACCCACCGAGCCCCCCAGGTAGGTCCGGCCTTTTGACACGCGTGGTAGCCTTTCCTCATGGACGACTCCGTCCGGGAGCTGGTCGCCCTCGGGAAGGATCATTTCCAGCGCGGCGACTGGTCGCTGGCCGCCGGGCACCTCGAGCAGGTGATCGCGCGCGGCGCGGCCTTCGCCGACGTCCACCACATGCTGGGCGTCTGTTACCACCAGATGGGCGAGTTCGACCCGGCGCAGCGCGCCTTCGAGCGCGCGCTGGAGATCAACCCCGGGTACGTCGAGGCCTCGCTGAACCTGGCCATCCTCTGCAACGACCTGGGCCAGTACGAGAAGGCGCAGAAGGTCTACTCGAACGCGCTGGAGCGCGCCCGGAACGGAGCGCGGCACGAAACCGGCGACGAGCCGCTCGACGCCTTCACCCGGGGCAAGATCGCCAACCTGCACGGGGCGGTGGGCGACTCGTACCTCGCCGCCCGCCGCCCGGCCGACGCGGCGGCCGAGTTCCGGCTCGCGCTCGAGCTGTCGCCCGGGTTCGTGGACCTGCGCATGAAGCTAGCCTCCGCCCTGCGCGAGAGCGGCGACGCCGAGGCGGCGGCCGCCGAGCTGCGGCGCGCGGTGCGCGACGCCCCCGCCTACGTCCCGGCCCGGGTGGCGCTGGGCCTCGCCTGCTCCGCCGGCGGCAAGGTGGACGAGGCGATCGAGCAATGGGAAGAGGTCCTGCGCATGGACCCGGGCCACCGCACGGCGCAGCTCTACCTGAAGCTGGGGCGGGCCCACGCGCCGGGGGCCGCCGGGAGAGCGCGATGACGGAACGCGCCTACGCGCTCCGGTTCATCAGCGGCAAGTACCAAGGCGGCGAATACCCCCTGCAGGACGCGCGCGACCTGGTGATCGGGCGCTCCAGCGACCTCGACATGGTGCTGATCGAGGACATGGTGAGCCGCAAGCACGCCAAGATCACCCTGCAGGACGGCGCGATCACCATCGCGGACCTCGGCTCCACCAACGGCACCTTCGTCAACGGCGAGAAGGTGAAGAAGGCGCAGCTCAAGGAAGGCGACCGCGTGCTCATCGGCACCAGCATCCTGAAGCTGGTCACCGTCCAGCGGAGCGCGCAGCCCATCGACGCGCGCGCGGCGCAGCAGCAGCTCGAGCGCACCGCGGCCGCTCAGGAGCTGCGCGGCCGCAGCGCGGTGCAGGGCCGGCTCGAGGAAGTCCCGCTGGTGGACCTCCTGCAGCTCCTCAGCACCTCGAAGAAGACGGGCGCCATCGTCATCCAGGGCTACCGCGGCGGCCGCGTGCACCTGCGCAACGGCCGCGTGGTGGCGGCGGTGATCGACGCGGACCCGACGCTCCCGCCGAAGAAGGCCCTGTACCGGATGGTGGGCTGGACCCAAGGCGGCTTCGAGTTCGTCCCCCAGGAGGGCGAGATGCCGCCGATGCCCAACGAGATCCAGGAGAGCACCGAGGCGCTGGTCATGGAGGCCATGCAGCAGCAGGACGAGCTGGCCCGCGGGACGCTGCCCGCGCCCACCTCGGCCATCGGGATCGCCATGCCGCTCACTCCGCGGCTGCGCGACCTGACCCCCGAGGAAATCGACCTCTTGCAGCTGGTCCACAACTACGGGGTGGTCCAGGCGGTGCTGGACCGCGCCCAGGCCAGCGACCTGGAAGTCGCGCAGAAGCTCGCGGCTTTACTACAGACCGGGTACCTCCGGCAGTTCTGAATCGCGCCTCCGGCTGCGGCATCTCCGAGGCGTGCGCGTCGCGGAGATCTGGCGCTTTCCGGTCAAGTCGATGGCGGGCGAGCGGCTGGCCCGCGCCGAGGTGGGCCTCGCCGGCGTGGCGGGAGATCGGCTGGTCCTGGTCCGCGGCGCCGGCGGCCGCATCGTCACCGCGCGGACCCATCCGCTGCTGCTCGGCCACCGCGCGACCCTGTCCGCGTCCGGGGAGCCCCTCGTCGACGGCCGTCCGTGGGACTCCGCCGAGGTGGCCCGGGACGTGCGCGCCGCCGCTGGCGCCGGCGCCCGCCTCGAGCGCGCGGAGCTCGCCGAGCGCTTCGACATCCTGCCCCTCCTGGTCGCGACCGACGGCGCGATCGAGGCCTTCGGCCACGACGGCCGCAGGCTGCGCCCGAACCTCGTCATCGCCGGAGTGCCGGGGCTCGCGGAGCGGGAATGGCCGGGCCGCCGGTTGCGCATCGGGGACGCCCTGATCGGCGCTCTGAAGCTGCGGCAGCGCTGCGTCATGACCACGTACGACCCGGAGACCCTCGAGCAGGACGTCGGGGTGCTGCGCGGAATCCAGCGCGAGTTCGGCGGACTGCTGGCGCTGGACTGCTTCGTGGAGCGCGGCGCCTCGATCGTCGAGGGAGACCGGGTGGAGCTGGAGTCGTGATAGAGCACCCCTCGATGAGACAGGTCACCGCAAAGGGGCAACCGGGCGTAAGGACGCCGCGGCTCACGCTCTTGAGCCACGGGTCGGGTTGAGCCTGCAAGCTCCGCCCAGCGGAGCTCGCGCAGGTCCTGCGCGGCCTACCGGTCTTCCCCCGCCCCAGGCAGCTGATCGTCGGCACCGAGACGCGCGACGACGCGGCGGTGTTCCGCCTCGACGCCAAGCGGGCCCTGGTCGCGACCGTGGACTTCTTCGCGCCGGTGGTCGACGACCCGCGCGACTACGGCGCGATCGCGGCGGCGAACGCGCTCTCCGACGTCTACGCCATGGGCGGGAAGCCCCTCTATGCGCTGAACCTGGTCGGGTTCCCGCGGGGACAGCCGTGGGAGCTCTTGACGGAGATCCTTGCCGGAGGCGCGGAGAAGGCAAACGAAGCGGGCTGCCCGATCGTGGGCGGGCACAGCGTCGACGACGCCGAGCCGAAGTACGGGCTCGCCGTCACGGGCCTGGTCGACCCGCGGCGCGTGCTCACCAACTCCGGCGCGCGCCCCGGGGACGCGCTGCTGCTCACCAAGGCGCTCGGCACGGGAATCGCGGTGTCGGCGATCAAGAAAGAGCAGGCCTCGCCCGACGTCCTGCGCGCGGCCGTTGCGCAGATGAAGACGCTCAACCGCGCGGCGGGAGAGACGCTGGCGCGCGCGTGGAAGGACGTGCACGCGCTCACCGACGTGACCGGGTTCGGGCTGCTCGGACACCTCGACTCGATGCTGCGCGCGAGCGGCGCGCGGGCGGTGGTGCGCGCGGAGGCGCTGCGCGTCCTGCCCGGGGTGCGGGTCCTGGCGCGGGCAGGGCTGGTGCCCGGCGGCACGCACGCGAACCTCGAGTTCGTCGCTCCGCGCACCCGGCTGCCCGAGGAGATGGAGGAGGCGGACCGGCTGGTGCTCGCCGACGCCCAGACGAACGGAGGCATGCTGGCGGCGGTGGCGCCGCGCGCCGCCGGGCGGCTCCTGCGCAGGCTGGCCGACGCGGGCGCGCCGGCGGCGCTGATCGGCGAGGTCGTCCCGCGCGGAAAGCAGGAGCCCGGCGTCACCGTGGAGGGGGCGCTGCAGGGCTGAAATGCCGCACCGCCCCATCCGTAGGGATGGTCAGGAGGCCGCACATGTTCCGGACCGCAGCAACCCTTGCCCTCGTCGCCCTGGTGGCCCTGGTGGCAATCCGCATCGTCGCCGGAGTGGCGGGCGGGATCCTCGGCCTGCTCCTCGGGGTGGCGTGGCTGTTCGTGAAGCTCCTCATCGTCGCCGGCATCGTTTACTTCGTGCTGACACTGGTGGCCCCGGAGACAGCGCGGAAAGTGCGCGACCGCTTCTCCGGAGGGCCCACCGTTTAGGCGCGTCGGTGGGGTAGGAGATCCACCTGCAGTAAAGTATAGGGCACCCCGGCGGGTCTGCTATCCTGGCGTCCGTGCGACGACTCGCTGTCCTGCTCTTCTGCCTCTCGGCCGCCGCCGCCGCCGCCGAGCCACGTCGCGCCTTGGTGGTGGTGCTCGACCCGGGGCACGGCGGCGCCTATCCGAACGACGGGGCGCACGGGAGAGGCGGCCTGGTCGAGAAGGACGTGGCGCTCGCGGTCGCGCTCCAGACCAAGGAAGCGATGGAGGAGGCGGGCGTCACGGTGGTGCTGACGCGGGAAGCCGATGCCGACCTGCCGCTCGCCCGGCGCGCGCAGATCGCCAACGAGGCCGGCGCCGACCTGTTCCTCTCCATCCACTGCAACTCGATGCCGAAGCTGAAGGATCGCCTGCTCACCCGCGGCGTCGAGACGTACTTCCTCTCCCCCGACCCGACCGACTCCGACGCGAAGCTGCTGGCGGAGATCGAGAACGGCGGCCCCGAGGCGTCCCCCGCGAAGAGCCCGGACGCGGTCAGCGGGATCCTCGCCGACCTCGCGCTCGGCCAGGCGCGCAACGACAGCGCCCGGCTGGCGGAGATCGTGCAGCGGCGCATGGTGCGCGAGGCACGGATCTCCGGCCGGGGCGTGCGCCAGGCTCCGTTCGCGGTGCTCGCGGGGACCCGGATGCCTTCGGCGCTCGTGGAGATCGGCTTCATCTCCCACCCGATCGAGGGGCGGCTCCTGGCCAAGGAGCGCCACCAGAAGACGATCGCGCGGGCGCTCGCCGCCGCCGCGCGGGAGTACGCCGACCAGGTGCTCGCGAGGCGGCTGGTCGCCGCCTCGCCGCGCGTGGTGCTGCCAGAGATCGTGCTGGTGGCGCGCAGGCCGGCGCCCGGTCCGGCGCCGGCGGCGTCCTCCGTCGCGCCGGTTGCGGCTGCCGCGCCGCCGCGGTAGCAGAGCCGGATGCCCCGCCAAGGCCGAGCGCCCTCGGAGCTGCGTCAGGTCCGCATCGTCCCCGGATTCACCGAGCACGCCGAAGGCAGCGTGCTGTGCACCTTCGGCCGCACGCGGGTGCTCTGCACGGCGACCGCCGAGGAGCGCGTCCCCAGCCACGTGAAGGGCAGCGGGCGCGGCTGGGTCACGGCCGAGTACGGAATGCTCCCGCGCGCAACCCACACCCGCACCGACCGCGAGGCCGCCAAGGGCAAGCAGAGCGGGCGCACGCAGGAGATCCAGCGGCTCATCGGCCGCGCGCTCCGCGCCGCCTGCGATCTGGCCGCGCTGGGCGAGCGGCAGGTGCTGATCGACTGCGACGTGCTGCAGGCGGACGGCGGTACCCGCACCGCGGCGATCACCGGCGCCTACGTGGCGCTCGGCATCGCGCTGCGCCGGATGCGCCGCGAGAAGGCGCTGCGGCCGCCGGTCGCCGCCGTGAGCGTGGGGATGCTGGACGGCCAGCTCCTGCTCGACCTCGATTACGAGGAGGACTTCGCCGCCGAGGTGGACCTGAACGTGATCGGCAACGCGCAGGGCGAGCTGCTCGAGGTGCAGGGCACGGCGGAGAAGCGGCCGTTCACCCCGCAGCAGCTGCACGAGATGGTCGCGCTGGCGCAGAAGGGCATCCAGGACCTGCACCGCGCCCAGACGGCGGCGCTGGCGGAAGCGCAGGCCCAGGACGCGAAGTGAAGCTGCTGGTCGCGACCGGGAACCCGGGCAAGCTGGTCGAGGTGCGCGAGATCCTCGGCGGCTTGGACCTCGACCTGGTCTCGCTGGCCGACCTGGGCCTCCCCGCGCCCGAGGAGCCCTTCGCCACCTTCCCCGAGAACGCGGCGGCGAAGGCGACCGCGTGCGCCCCGCGCGCCTCGCTGTGGACGCTGGCCGACGACAGCGGCCTGTGCGTGGACGCGCTCGATGGCGGGCCGGGCGTGCGCAGCGCCCGGTTCGCCGAGACGGAGGAGGCGCGGCGCCGCAAGCTGCTCGACCACCTCCTCACTATCCCGGCGGCGCGCCGCACGGCGCACTTCTTCTGCGCCGTCGCGCTCGCCTCCCCGGACGGGCGGCGCCTCTACCGGGCCGAGGGCCGCGTGGACGGCCGGATCGCCGACGCCCCGCGCGGCGCGAACGGGTTCGGGTACGACCCGCTCTTCCTGCCGGACGAGGCTCCAGGTCGGACCCTGGCGGAGTTGGAGGCGGCAGAGAAGAACCGCCTCAGCCACCGCGGGCGCGCGCTGGAGCGGCTCCGGCCCCTGCTGGACCGCCTGTCGCGGGAAGGCGACTTGCCTGCCCGTTAATCTTGCGCGGAGCGAGGAAATCGAGTACTTCCGGCGGTCGCTTCGCGGGGCGTAGCGCAGCCTGGTAGCGCGCCTGCCTTGGGCGCAGGAGGTCGGAGGTTCGAATCCTCTCGCCCCGACTTCTGCAGCAAATTGGCGCGCCCAGCAGGATTCGAACCTGCGGCATCCAGCTTAGAAGGCTGGCGCTCTATCCA
>DASWGI010000324.1:0-6670 GCA_036393835.1 Myxococcales bacterium
CCTCAGCTCCCGCGCGTGCCGCCACGGCCGCCGCCGCGAGTGCTGCCGCGCGGCATCTGCTGCATCGGGCCCCGCGATCCGAATCCGCCCTTGGCTTGGTCCCGCGCGTGCCCCTTGTCGGCGAAGGCGGTGCGGTACCCGCTGCCGCCCTTCGCCGGGCCCTTGTCCTGGGCCTCGTTCACCACCAGGGCGCGGCCGCCGAAGTCCTTCCCGTTCAGCTCGGAGATCGCCTTCTGCACCTGGTCGGCGTTCTCCAGGTCGACGAAGGCGAAGCCGCGCGACCTCCCCGTGTCGCGGTCGGTGACGATCTTGATCGAGGTGACCGTCCGCCCTTCCCCTTCCACCAACGAGCGGATCTGCTTCTCGGTGGCGTCGAACGGCAGGTTTCCCACGTAGAGGCGGTTGCCCATGTCCATCTCCTTCGCCGCCCGTTGTACGACAGATCGGCCGCCGCGTGCGCGACTTCCGCGCCGCTGTGGCATCTTCCCGGCACCCAATGCCGACAGACCGGACGCCCGCAGTGCGCTTGCGCAACGCCACCAAGCGCTACGGCAGCTTCACCGCCCTCGACAACGTCTCGCTCGACATCCGCCAGGGCGAGGTGTTCGGCCTGTTGGGGCCCAACGGCGCGGGCAAGACGACGCTCATCAGCCTGGTCGCCGGCATCGCCCGCCCGACCGCCGGCAAGGTGGAGGTGCTCGGCTACGACGCCGTGCGCGAGTACCAAATTACGCGCCGCGCGGTGGGGCTGGTCCCCCAGGAGATCAACTTCGACCCCTTCTTCACCGTCGAGGAGACGCTCGTCTTCCAGGCCGGCTACTTCGGGATCCGGCTCGTAGAGGAGCGGCTGGTCGAGCTGCTCTCCGCGCTGAGCCTCCTCGACAAGCGCCGCGCCAACACCCGCGCGCTCTCCGGCGGCATGAAGCGGCGCCTGCTCATCGCGAAGGCGCTGGTGCACCGGCCGCCGGTGCTGTTCCTCGACGAGCCCACCGCCGGCGTCGACGTCGAGCTGCGCCGCGACCTCTGGACCTATGTGCGCAAGCTGACGGGCGGCGGCACCACGATCGTGCTCACCACCCATTACCTCGAGGAGGCCGAGGAGCTGGCCGACCGCATCGGCGTGATCAAGAACGGGCGGCTCCTGGTGGTCGAGGAGAAGCAGGCGCTGCTCGCGCGCTACGGGAAGCGCACCGTGCGGCTGCGGCTGCAGTCGCCGGTCCCGGAGGTGCCGCACCGCCTGGTCGCGGCGGGCGCGGAGCTGCACGACGGCGGGCGGTCCCTGGTCCTCTCCGCGGGCGCGGGCGAGTCGCTGGTCGCGCCGCTCCGCGCCGTCGCCTCGGAGGGCCTCCTGGTCGACGACGTGCAGACGCGCGAGCCGCGCCTGGAGAGCGTCCTCATCGAGCTGCTCCGCGACCACGACCCGGAGCACTCCGCGCCCGCGATCGACGACGTCCCTTCCCGCCCGGTGCCCTTCACGCCGGCGGATCCGATCGACCCCACCCTGGGCGTGCGCACCCTCTTCCGCAAGGAGGTGAAGCGGTTCCTGCGCGTCCCGGGTCAGACGGTCCTCTCGCCGCTCATCACCACCGCGCTCTACTTCCTGGTGTTCGGGTACTCGCTGGGCGGACGTTTGCGCGAGGTGGACGGCGTCCCCTACAGCCGATTCCTGGTGCCGGGCCTGGTGATGCTGGGCCTCATCAACAACAGCTTCCTCAACACCTCGTCGTCGCTGTTCATCATGAAGCTGCAGGGCACCGTCGTGGACCTCCTGGTCACGCCGCTCTCGTACCTGGAGATCCTGGCGGGGTTCGTCGGAGCGGGCTGCACCCGCGCGCTGATCGTCGGCGCGCTCACCTGGGCGACCGCCGCGGTCTTCGTGGGCACGGCGCTCCCGCATCCGTTCCTCGCGCTCGCCGCCGCCCTGCTCGTCTCGGCCTGCTTCGCGGCCTGCGGCCTCATCGTCGCGCTGTGGGCGGACAAGTTCGAGCAGGTGAACTTCCTGCCCACCTTCGTGATCACGCCCCTGACGTTCCTGGGCGGGGTCTTCTACTCGGCGACCATGCTCTCGCCGCGCTTCCAAGCGCTGCTCCACCTGAACCCCATCTACTACATGATCGAGGCGATGCGGTTCGCGCTCATCGGCCGCAGCCACATCCCCCCCGGCACCGGCTTCGGCCTCATGGCGCTGCTCGCGGTCGCGACGCTCGGCGCCGCCCTGGAGCTTCTCCGCCGCGGCTACAAGCTGCGCACCTGAGGCTCAGCGGGGCAGCTCGCCCGAGAAGGCTCCGGCTGCCCTTCCCCGCACGTGCAGCGGGCGGAACGGCGCCGCCGCCGGGGCGCACCGGATCGGTAAGTTGACGTAGGAGTGCGACACCTACATCCACGCAGACGTCCGGGGGACCGCGCCGTCGGCCACGGTGGCAGCACGACCTACACGGGTGACCACCGCGGTGACGAGTGGAGCTGCGCAAACGGTTACGCTGTCCGCCAGCGGCCTCGGCGGCTCCGGTTGACGGGGCTGCCGCTTTCCATCTCTCGTATCTCCATGGTGCGGGTGCTTCTCGAAGGCGACCAGCCGGCGCTCGAGGAATTCCTCGCCGGCCACGCGGACAGCTCGATGTTCCTGCTGGCGAACTCGCGGAAGGGCGGCCTCGTCGATCGCGGGCTGCCCTTCCAGGCGACCTACGCGGCCGCGTTCGAAGGCGGGCGCATCATGGCGGTGGCGGCGCACTCCTGGCTGGGCACCGTGCTGCTGCAGGCGCCGGTGCGGCTCGCGGAGGTGGTGCGTGCGGCCGTGGCGGCTTCGGGACGCCGGGCGAAGGGACTCCTGGGACCGTACGAGCAGACGCTGGCCGCCGCGGAGGCGCTGGGCGCGGCGCGGGTCGAGCACGAGGGACGCGAGCTGCTCTACGCGCTGGATCTGCGCGCTCTGCGCATCCCGGAGGCTCTGGCCTCGGGTCGCGTGCGGTGCCGCCGTCCCCGGGAGCCGGAGCTGCCGTTCTTGATCGACTGGCGCGCGGACTACGTACTCGAGGCGCTCGTCGAGGATCCCGGCCCCGATCTGCGCGCGCGCTGCGCCGTCTCCATCGAGCTGCTGCACGCCGACGGCGCGGACTTCCTCCTGGAAGAAGCCGGCGCGCCCGTCGCGTACTGCTGCTACAACGCGCGGATCGCCGAAGCGGTACAGATCGGCGGGGTCTGGACCCCGGTTCCCCTGCGCGGCCGCGGCTACGCGCGCTGCGTGGTCGCCGGCGCGCTCGAGGCAGCCGGGTTGCAGGGCGCCTCACGCGCCATCCTCTTCACCCCCGAAGCAAACCTCCCCGCCCGCCGCTCCTACGAATCGCTCGGCTTCTCCGTCGTCGGCGACTACGGCCTGATCCGGGTTGCCTAGGAGCGCGCGGCGGCGACGATGGCGGCGAAGTCCGCCGCCTTCAGGGAGGCGCCGCCGACGAGGGCGCCGTCGACGTCGGGCTGGGAGAGCAGATCGGCGGCGTTGTCCGGCTTCACCGAGCCGCCGTACTGGATGCGGACGGCGTCGGCGACGGCCGCGCCGCCCAGCTCGCGCAAGAGGCCTCGGATCTGGGCGTGCACGTCCTGCGCCTGCGCGGTGGTCGCGGTGCGCCCCGTGCCGATCGCCCATACCGGCTCGTAGGCCAGCGTGACCTTCTGCAACGCGACGCCGTCGAGCCCGCCGAGCGCGCCGCGCACCTGGCGCGAGACGACCTCCCAGGTCTTTCCGCCTTCGCGCTCCTGCAACGTCTCGCCCACGCAGACGATCGGGTGCAGGCCCTCGGCGAGCGCCGCGCGGAGCTTCTTCGCGACCCACTCGTCGGTCTCGCCGAAGTACTGCCGGCGCTCGCTGTGGCCGAGGATCACGCCGTCGCAACCGACGTCCTTCAGCATCGACGCGCTCACCTCTCCGGTGAACGCGCCCTGCTTCTCGTGGTGGCAGTTCTGCGCGAAGAGCTGGATGGTCGAACCCTGCAAGGCCTGCTTGGCCGCCGGAAGCGCGGTGAACGGTGGCGCCACGGCAACCTGCGCACCCGAGCCGTCGAGCCGCTGCCGCAGCTCCCGGATGAGCTGCACGGCCTCGCCGGCCGTCTTGTGCATCTTCCAATTCCCGCAGACGAACTTACGCCTGGTCATCCAGCACCTTCACGCCCGGCAGCTCGCGCCCCTCGAGGAACTCCAGCGAGGCTCCGCCGCCGGTGGAGACGTGCGTCACCTTGTCGGCGAGCCCCATCTCCGCGATGGCCGCCGCGCTGTCGCCGCCGCCCACCACCGTCGTCGCGCCGCGCGCCGTGACCTGCGCGAGCGCTTCGGCCACCGCGCGCGTCCCCGCCGCGTACTCCGGCGTCTCGAACATCCCCATCGGCCCGTTCCAGAACACCGTGGCCGCGCGGGCGATGCGCTCCTTGTAGCTCGCGACCGTCTTGGGGCCGATGTCCAGCCCCATGAAGCCCTCGGGGATGGGGTCGTCGACCGTGCGCGTCTCGATGCCACCCTTCGGCTCCCGCGCCACCACGTGATCGACGGGGAGCACCAGCTCGACGCGCGACTGCTTTGCCTTCTCGAGCACGCGGCGGGCAATGTCGACCTTGTCCTTCTCGATGCGCGACGAGCCGACTCCCTCTCCGCGCGCCGTCATGAAGGTGTACGCCATGGCGCCGCCGACCAGCAGCGCGTCCACCCGCGTGATGAGCTGCTCGATCACCTTGATCTTGTCGCTCACCTTCGCCCCGCCGAGGATGGCCAGGTACGGCTTGCGCGGGCCCTTCAACAGCGGCTGCAGATGCTTCAGCTCGGCCATGACCAGGAAGCCCGCGCCGCGCCGCGGGACGTGCCGGACCATGCCGACGGTGGAGGCGTGCGCGCGGTGGACGGTGCCGAAGGCGTCGTCCACGTAGACGTCGGCGATCGAGGCGAGCTGGCGCGCGAACTCCTCGTCGTTCTTCTCCTCCTCCGGGTGGAAGCGCAGGTTCTCCAGCAGGAGGACCTGGCCCTCGCGCAGGTCGGCGACGAGCTTGCGGACGCCGTCGCCGACGCAGTCGTCGGCGAAGATCACGTCCTGGCCGAGGAGCTGCGAGAGCCGCTCGCCGGCGTTCTCCAGGGACAGCTCGGGCACCACCTTGCCTTCCGGGCGGCCAAGGTGCGACGCAAGGATGACCTTGGCCTTCTTCCCGATCGCGTAACGGATAGTGGGCAGCGCGGCGCGGATGCGCGAGTCGTCCTTCACGGCGCCCGTCTTCTTGTCGATCGGGACGTTGAAGTCGACCCGGATGAAGACGCGCTTCCCCGCCAGGTCGAGCTGCTCCACCGCCCGGATCATGGCGGCGGCTACAGTTTGCTGCCGATGAGCAGCGCCACGTCCACCATGCGGTTGGAGAAGCCCCACTCGTTGTCGTACCAGGCGAACACCTTGGCGAGCTTGCCGCCCTCGGCCACCGCGGTCTGCGTCGAATCGAAGACGGCGCTGGCGGGGTTGCCGTTGTAGTCGACGGAGACGGTCAGCTCCGTGTTGTACTGCAGGACGCCCTTCAGCTTGCCGCCGGCGGCGTCCTGGAAGGCCTTGTTGATCGACTCCACCGTGGCGGGCCTGGACAGCTCGACGGTCAGGTCGATGAGCGACACGTTGGGCGTGGGCACGCGGATGGCGGTGCCGTTCATCTTCCCCTTCAGCTCCGGGATGACCTCGTGAATCGCCTTGGCCGCGCCGGTCGAGGCCGGGATCATCGAGAGCGCGGCGGCGCGGGCCCTTCGCAGGTCCTCGTGCGGCAGGTCGAGGATGCGCTGGTCGTTCGTGTAGCTGTGCACGGTGGTCATGAACCCGCGCTCGATGCCGAACGAGTCCATCAGCACCTTGGCGACCGGCGCCAGGCAGTTGGTGGTGCACGAGGCGTTGGAGACGATGTTGTGCTTCGCCGGGTCGTACTTCTCGTGGTTGATGCCGTACGCGACGGTGAAGTCCTGCCCCTTCGCCGGAGCGGAGATGATCACCTTCTTCGCGCCGGCCGCGATGTGCTTCTCGGCGCCGGCGCGGTCGGTGAACCGGCCCGAGCACTCCAGCACCACCTCGCACCCGTGCTGCTTGTGCGGCAGCTCGGACGGGTCGCGCTTGGCGGTGACCGCGATCTTCGTGCCGTTGACCACGATCGCGTCCTCGGTCGCCTCGACCGTCCCGTCGAAGATGCCGTGGACCGAGTCGTACTTGAACAGATGAGCAAGGGTCTTCGGCTTGTCGATGTCGTTGATGTGGACGACGTCGAGCTTGGCGCCCCGCTTGATCGCCGCGCGCAGGATGTTGCGGCCGATGCGCCCGAAGCCGTTGATCGCGATGCGAGCCATGAAACCTCCCTGGAGTGGGGCTACATAGGCTGCGGGATCCGGAGCGTCAAGCGAGGGCCTGCCGCGACTCAAGCGCAGAAAACACAACGGGCCCCGAGGAGAGGGGCCCGTTGTCCGGCAGCAGGGGGTCGTCCGTCCGGCTTGCTAGGCAGCTCCCTTCACCGCCTCGCGCCGCTCCTTTTGCAGATCCTGGGTGATGAGCTCGATCAGCTCGGTCGAGAGCGTGAGCAGTTGGCGTGGGGTGTATCCGCTCGAGCGAAGCTCCTTGTAGAAGGACCTGGCCAGGATGCGGGCCCCTGCGGACCGATCCAGCGGGACGGAGCTC
>DASWGI010000325.1:0-1531 GCA_036393835.1 Myxococcales bacterium
CGGCGAAAAGCGTGGGCACGCCGAAGAAGAAGGTGGGCTTCTCCTTTTGCAAGAGCGCCACCACGGATTGCGGGGTGGGCCGATCGGCGAGCAGCACCGAGCTCGCGCCCGCCGCGAAGGGGAAGGTCATCGCGTTGCCCAGGCCGTAGGCGAAGAACAGCTTGGCCGCGGAGAACACCACGTCGTCCGGGCGCAGCCCGAGGATGCCCTCGCCGTAGAGGCGCGCGGTCTCGGCCAGGTCGCCGTGGAGGTGGATCGCTCCCTTGGGCTGGCCGGTGGAGCCGCTCGAGTAGAGCCAGAACGCCACGTCGTCGTGGCTCGTCGGGGCGGGATCCAGCTCGGGGCGGGCCTGGGCGAGCAGGTCGTCGAGCGCGACTTGACCCGGCGCCGGGCCGCCCGCGACGACCACGGACTGCAGGAACGGCTGCTCCCGCAGCGCGGGCTCGAGCTTGGGCAGCAGCGGCGCGCTGACCACCAGGACGCGCGCGCGGCTGTCGCGCAGAAGGTAGTCGTAGTCGGCGGTGGTGAGCAGCGTGTTGACGGGCACGGGAACCAGGCCCGCCTTCATCGCTCCCCAGAACACGGCGGGCAGATCGGGCGTGTCGAGCATGCAGAGCAGCACCCGCTGCTCCACCTGGACGCCCAGCGCTCTGAGCGCGTTCCCGGCCCGGTTGGCGCGCTCGCACAGCGCGCCGTACGTCGTGACCCTCCCGTCCTGCCGGAACGCCGGCCGGTCCGGGTGGGCCAGGTTCCTCTCCAAGAGGTCCGTGGTCGCGTTGTAGGTCTCCCCCATGCCGCGAGAGCCTACTTCGAAACGCGCTATCCCTGCACGACACGGAGCGGCGGAGCCGGGTGCGAATGGTGGCGAGTCGGGTGGAGGGGATAGCCCAGCGTGCGCCAGCCGCTGATGCCGCCGCGCAAGGGAACGGCATTCTTGAAGCCGCGGTCGCGGAGACGGAGCGCCGCACGGGCGCTCGAGACCTCGTTGGGTCAATCGCAGGTGAGGATAATCTCGCGCTCGCGCGGGATGCCCTCCGCCCACTCCAGCAGCTCGTCCATGCCGACCACGACCGCGCCGGGCAGCGAGGTGGGGTTCGCCTGCAGGTCCAGCTCGTGCCGCAGATCGACCACCAGCGGGGCCGCATCCGAGTACAGCCGCGCGAGCAGGGCTGCCGGCTCGGCGCGAGGAAGCGCGAGGCTGCGCAGCAGCCACTGGCGCTGGGCGATCTTCCACCCAAGCCAGACGCCGAGCGCGATGCCGGCGCCCAGCCCGAACCAGCTGCCCAGCCGCAGCGCGGCATCGAAGGCCAGCGTCAGCTGCGGACCGAAGACGAATCCGAGCGTTGCAAACACCGAGGCCCAGAGCAGCGCGCCGAGCGCATCCAGCGCCAGGAAACGCCGCCAGCTCATGCCCGACATGCCGGCGAGCGGCGGCGCCACCACGGCGAGCCCCGGAACCCAGGGCGCCGCCACCAGCGCGCGCCCTCCGTGCCGAGCGAACAGGTCCTCCGTACGCCGCACGCAAGAGTCA
>DASWGI010000326.1:0-3313 GCA_036393835.1 Myxococcales bacterium
GCGCGATGTCAACCGGGAAGGCGCAGGCCGGCCGCGCGCAGGCATTTCCGGGCCAGCGAGGAGAGGCCCAGGGCGGGAAGATCGGCCGGGCGCGCCCAGCGGAGACCCTCGGGCGGGGCCGCGGCGCGGGCGCGGGCCCTGAACAAGAGCACCCGCAGATCGCGGTGCGTGAGGACTTGCCGCACCTCGCCGCACGCCTCGAGCCGCGGCCGGCCGGGGATCCCGCACGCCTCCAGGGCGCCGCGCAACGCCGCAGCGACGTCGTCGCCGCTCACCTGGGCCGAAGGAAGGTCCCAGAGACCGGCGAACAGCTCGCCGTCTCCGCGGCGGCGCAGCAGCACCGCGCCGTCGCGCCGGAGCAGCGCGGGCGCCGCCCAGACCAGCACCGGCCGGGTCTTGTTGCGCCGCCGACCCGGAAAGGCGTCCATGTCGCCGCGCCGGCGCGCGCCGCAGCCGGGCGAGAGCGGGCACTCGCCGCAGCGGGGGTTGCGAGGCGTGCAGACCGTCGCGCCCAGCTCCATGAGCGCCTCGTTGAACTCGCCCGCCCGGCCCGCCGGCAGGAGCTGAGGAGCGATCCGCCAGGCGCGCTCGCGCGCCTCGGCCGCCTCTCCGGGCAGCCGCAGGACGCGCGCCAGCACGCGCGCGACGTTGCCGTCGACCAGGGGGACCTGCTCGCCGAAGGCGAGGCTAGCCACCGCCGCCGCGGTGTACGGTCCGAACCCGGGCAGCTCGCGGAGAGCAGAGGCGGACCGCGGCAGTCCGCCGAGCGCCGCCGCGGCACGCGCGGCCCGGTGCAGGTTGCGGCCGCGCGCGTAGTAGCCGAGCCCGCTCCAGAGGGCGAGCACCTCGTCCTCGGTGGCCGCCGCCAGCGCCTCGAGAGTCGGGAAGCGCTGCAGGAAGCGCCGGTAGTACGGCACCACGACCTCGACGCGCGTCTGCTGCAGCATCACCTCGCTCAGCCACACCCGGTACGGGTCGCGGCGGGGCTCGCGCCAGGGCAGGTCGCGCCGCGCCCGCGCGAACCAGGGCAGGAGCTGCGCGAAAAGCGTGCTAGGAATACGCAACCTTCGCCTCCCGGAGGGCACCCGCAGTGAAGCGCATCCGCGTGCACAGCGTCGAGCAGTACGTGGCCGAGATCGGGCCGCTCATGAAGCAGGGCCTGCCGATGTACCGGGCCGACGAGGTCGAGCACGGCCTGCTCGGCGTGGGCTTCAACGGCGCGGACACCGAGGTGCTCATCTCGATCCAGGAATTCAAGGAGACCGGCGACCTCGTCAAGTACGGGGAGCTGATCGAGCCCTACGAGCCGGAAGGGAAGAAGACGCAGAAGGTGAAGGCGGAGAAGAGGTAGGCCTCACCTGCGGGTCGCCGCTTCGACGTCCTCGATGGTGCGCGGGATCGCCTGCGTCAGGTTCTCGTGGCCGCCCTCGGTGACGAGGATGTCGTCCTCGATGCGGATGCCCAGCCCGCGCAGCTCCGAGGGAGCTTTCTCGTCGTCCGGCGCCACGTACAGCCCGGGCTCCACGGTGAAGACCATTCCAGGCTCCAGCTTCCGCGGTGCCCCGTCGGGGCCGCGGTAGTTGCCGGCGTCGTGCACGTCGAGTCCCAGCCAGTGGCTGGTGCGGTGCATGTAGTAGCGCCGGTACGAATTGTCCTTGATGAGCTGATCGACGTCGCCCGAGAGGAGCCCCAGCTTCACCATGCCCTCTGTGAGGATGCGCACCGCCCCGTCGTGGAGCGAATCGAGCGTCGCGCCGGGACGCGCGGCCGAGATGGCGTGGTCCGCCGCCGACAGCACCAGCGAGTACGCGGCGCGTTGCGCCGTCGTGAACCGCCCGGAGGCGGGGAAGGTGCGGGTCACGTCGGCGGTGTAGAGATCGACCTCGGCCCCCGCGTCGATCAGCACCAGGTCGCCCTCGCGAACCGGGTCCGCGTTGTCGTTGTAGTGGAGAACGGTCGCGTTGGCGCCGGCGGCGACGATCGGGTAGTAGCCCCATCCTCGCCCCCCGCCGCCGCGGAACTCGCGCTCGAGCAGCGCCTGCAGCTCGTACTCGTGCGACGCGGGCCGGCCCGCGGCCATCGCCGCCAGGTGCGCCTTGCGCGTCAGCTCGACCGCCTTGCGCAGCGCGCGCAGCTCCTCGGGCGACTTGTGCAGCCGCAGCTCGTGCACGATCTGGCCCGGGTCCTCCATGCGCGGCGGCGCCGCGGTACCGGCGCGCGAGCGCATCCGCAGCGCCTGCAGCGTTCGCGCGATGCGCGCGTCGAACGCCGGGTCGACGGCGCCCAGCCTGTAATAGAGGATGCGGGCCGATCCGAGCAGGGGCGGCAGCTCCTTGTCCAGCTCGTCGACGGTGAACGCCTGGTCCGCGCCGAAGGCGGCCTTCGCGCCCTCGACCCCGGCGCGCCGCCCGTTCCAGATCTCGCGCTCCCGGTCCCGGGGACGGACGAACAGCGTGAGCGGCTTCCCGTCGGTCGAGAGCACCGCGACCGCCTCGGGCTCCTCGAAGCCGGTCAGCCAGAACAGGTCGGAGTCGGCGCGGTAGGGGTGCTCGACGTCGTGGTTGCGGGTAGCCACGGGAGTGGCGGGGAAGACGGCGACCGAGGGACCGGGCGACAACTCGCGCATCCGCCGGAGCACCTCGGCGCGGCGGGCCTGGAAGACCTCGGGGGGAAAGGCGGGGGTGGTCGCCATCGGAAGAGCTCCTCCCTGGTCTGGATTGCCCCGGCGCGGCCGCTTCCGCAAGCGCTTTCGCGCGACGGGGTGTAGAAGAGGCGGGGCAAGGCCTACCTTGCCTTGCGAACGAGCTTTGACGGGAGTGTCCATGGCCGAGCAGAAGGGGCTGTCCAGCGAGGCGGAGATCAAGGCAGCGCTCGAGGAGCTGCCCGGCTGGAAGCAGCAGGGAAAAGCGATCGCGAAGACCTACGACCTCAAAGGCTTCAAGGCGGCGATGGCCTTCGCGGGCACGGTCGGCGAGCTGGCGGACCGGGCGGACCATCATCCGGACATCCTCATCCAGTACTCGAAGGTCACCGTCACGCTCTGGAGCCACGACAAGGGCGGGGTCACCGATCGCGATCTGCGGCTGGCCCGGCAGATCGAGGCCGCCGCCAAGGACCAGCTCGCGTAGTACGCTGCCGCGCATGGCGGCGTGGCACGAGCTTCCGGACCCGAAGCTGCTCGCGCAGTGCGAGGTGCAGGCGCACCGGGCCGGTGGACCTGGCGGGCAGCACCGCAACAAGGCGGAGACCGCGGTGCGCCTCGTGCACCTGCCCACCGGCGTCGCGGCGGAGGGCAAGGATCAGCGTTCGCGCG
>DASWGI010000327.1:0-7854 GCA_036393835.1 Myxococcales bacterium
ACGCGGACGGCACCGGCTGGACGGGCGTGGACACGGGCAACGACTTCGGATGGTCGGGCCCGCGCGTCGACGACACGGCCGCGTACTATTTTCACGCCGGCGCGCTGCTCAAGCGACTGAAATAGCGGCTCAGTCCTCGTCCGACTCGGCCGCGTCGTCTTCCTCCTCGGCCTCGGCTTCTTCCTCGTCGCCGGCCGCCGGCTCCTCCGGCTCGACCTGGCGCGGGGGTGCGGCACGGGCGCCTCTGCCGGCGGGCTTGCCGGACGTGGCCTCGCGCTGGTCCGCCCCGCACTTCGGGCACGCGGGGAAGGGCTTCTTCAGGTCGTAGAATTTCGTGCCGCACTTGAAGCAGACGTACTTGGTGCCCAGGTCGCGCGCCATCGTCCCCCTCGGAGGTCCGAGCGGGGCGGCACATAGACCACGGATTCGCGGAAGTCAAACGCCGCATCGCAGGTTTCGAGCGCCGCCTCATCTGGTAGGCTGCCCCCCTACATCGGAGGGGGTCCGCCATGGCGCTGAACCTGGTCCTCGTCCCGCAGCGGCAGAGCAGCAAGGGAATGGCCCTGGCCTGGGGCGAGATGGAAGGAGTGCAGGCCTACGAGGTCTTCGTGGCGCACAAGCGGCTGTCGCCGGAAGAGCTGGAGGCGGCCGAGTCGCTGGGGGGAACGGACGACTGCCTGTTCGCCAAGGTCGGGCCGGAGGTGAAGTCGGTGGTCGACGACGTCACCCCCGCGGGCGAGCCGCGCTTCTACGCGGTGGCGATCATCTTCGCCGACGGCACGGTGAAGCCGGCCCGCTTCCGCGCCATGCCCGACGGCGCGACGCCTGCTTCGCTAGCGCTCTCCAGCGCGCAGGGCGCCGCCCGCCCCGCCGCCGCCCCGCCACGCAGGGCGCCGCCTCCACCTGCCGCCGCGCCGCTTCCGCCGGTGCCCGCGGAGGATCCGCTCGAGGCGCGCAAGCGCGCCCAGCGCGAGGCCCGCGCCCGCGTGACGGCGGAATCGCTGACCGAACCGCCTGGTCCCGCCGAGGTGTTCGGCCGCGGGCAGCCGTTCATCCGGGTCGCGCCCGGTGCGGAATCCCCCCGCGCTGCCGCCCAGCCGCCTCCCCCCGCCGCGGCCCAGCCTGCCCGTCCGGCGCAGGAACCCGCCCGCCAGCCCCAGGAGCCGCCGCGCGCGGCCTCCCAGGCGGCACCCGAGCCTCCCGCCCCTCCGTCCAGCATCCCGCTCGAGCACGACCTCGAGGTGCGGATGAGCGGCGCCGACCAGACCTGGGACGGGCTGCGCATCTGCTGGGATCGCGATCCCCGCGCCGCGGCCTACGAGGTCATCGTTTCCGACCACCAGATCTTCGCGGAAGAGCTCAAGGACGCCCTCGCCGGCCGCGCCGACTTCACCACGGCGGTGGCAGTCGCTCCTTCGGTCAGCGCCGTGATCGACAACGTGACTCCCCGCGACGCGCGGGGCTGGTACGCGGTCCTCGTCCGCTCCCGCGACGGCAAGCGCGCGGCGCATCCTTTCCAGGTGGGCGACGCCGCGGCGACCGGAAAGGCCGTCGCCCCGTTCCTCAATCCGAACCGCACCGCCGAGGTCCGCGCCGAGGCCGAAGGGATGGTCGAGGAAGCGCGCGAGCAGTGGCAGCGCTGGAAGTCCGAGCAGGACGGCGGCGCGCGCGCCGAGGCGAAGCGGCTGGTGCACGACGCGCTGCTCGTCTTCCCGGGGCTGCCCTCGGCCAGGGCGCTCGCCGCCGAGATGGGGTAGCCCATCCGGCTCGATCTGCCGCGGCTGTTGCCCCTGGTCTGCCCCGGGTGCCGCAAGCGTTCCGAGCGGGGCGTGGAGCTGGCGGCGCTGGAGATCGAGTCGCGCTCCCGCACCGAGGGCGAGGAGCTGGTGGAAGGAGTGCTGCGCTGCACGGGGTGCGCGCGGCGCTTCGCGGTGGTCGACGGCATCCCCGTGCTGCTGCGCGAAGTAGGGGAGGCGCATCTGCTGGGTCTCCTGTCGCAGCCCCTCGATCCCGAGGTAGCCGCCGTGCTGGCGGAGCCCGGCCCGGACGAGGCGCCGCTCCCGCACGCGCTGGCGCAGCTGGGCAGCTACCTGGACTCGCAGTGGGGAGACCGCTCCGATCCGCCGCCCGGCGGACCGTCGCCGCCGTCCGGGTTCGCCGCGCTCGCGCGCAAGCTGCGGGACCTCTCGTCGGTGCGCGTGCCGCTGTGCCTGGAGCTGGGGTGCGGAGTCGGACGCGGACTCTCCGCGCTGGCGCGCGGCGCGGAAGTGGTGGTCGGCGTGGACAAGTCTCCCTGGGCGCTGCGGCTCGCGCGCCGCATCCTGCGCGGCGAGGAGGTCGGCTACCCGCGCCGCGCCGCCGGCCGCACCTACCTTCCGGCCACCGTGCGCGCGCACAAGGACGCTGCTCCGGGCGCGCAGCTGATCTGCGCCGACGCCGTGGCCCCGCCGTTCCCTCCCGGCACCTTCCAGCGGACCGTGGCGCTGAACCTGCTCGACTCGGTGCGCTCGCCGCGCGAGCTGCTCCACCACCTCGATCAGCTCACCGCGCCTGGCGGCGACATCGCCGTTGGCTCGCCCTACGCCTGGCGCAGCGGGATCACCGACGAGGCGGAACGGCTCGGCGGGGCCGATCCCGCCGCGGCGCTTCGCACCGAGGCCGCCCAACTCGGCTGGACCGTCGTCGAGGACGACGACCAGGTGCCGTGGACGCTCCGCCGCGACGCCCGCTCCGCAAGCCTCTACGCCGTCCACTGGCTCCGCGCCCGGCGAAGTACGGGCTGAAGTATGGGCTAACGACGAACGCGGAGGCGCTGAGGCGCGGAGATTCGATGGTTTTTTGAAGATATCGACTCCGCGACTCCGCGTCTCCGCGTTGATCTTTTGGTCTAGTCGCGCGGGCGGTCCGGGCCCGCCTCGTCGTCGCCTTCGGCGGGTGCGTCGGGAGCCTGGTCGCCGGGGAAGGCTTCGGGGCCGCGGGCAAGCTGGGCCCATTCGGGGTCCTCGTCGGTCTCCGTCTCCACCGCGGCCGCCACCTCCTCGGCCAGCGCGAGGTCGTCCCCGCTGATCTCGGGGACCTGCCGCGCGGCCGCGGCCACGTCGCGATCGAGCTCGTTGACTGGCTCCTCTGGCGGCGCCAGCTCGGCGACGTGCACCGGCTGGTTCCGGCGCGCGGGACGCCGCTCGACGTCGCGCGCCTCGCGCCCGGGCAGCTTCAAGGCGGGTCCCGCCACGCGCTCGGGCGCGGGTGCGGCCTCCTCCGGCGCCGGATCGGCCGCGGCGGGCGCGGTCTGCGGGCCGCCGGCAGCTTCCCCGGCCGGGCCGGCGCTCGCGGGCGCGGCGTTCTTCTGCGGCCCGGCGGCCGGGGGAGCCTGCGCCGGCGCCGCTGCGTCCCCCGCCTGGGCCGGCGGGACGGCGAGCCGCCTCGTGCGCTCAGGTTCGCCTGGGGCCGCGAGCCGCTTGGTCTGCTCGGGCTGCGCCGGAGCCGCGGGCGCGGCCGGGAGCCCTTGCACGGGAGTCCGCTCGTCGATGGGCGGCGGCGTGTCGTCGCTCCGCCGCGCCGGCGCCACCTCGATCACCACCTCCTCGGCGAGCAGCTCGACCTCCTCTGCATCCGCCGGGGCGACGGGCCCCTCCGCCGCTCGCGCCTCGGGCGACACCTCGACGCGGGCGCGGCAGAGGATCGAGCGGTCCCTGCGGCGCACCCCCGGCGCCGCCACGCGAGCCACGCGATCCCCGCCGGAGTCGACGGCCACGTGGAGCTGCGGCGAGAGCGGCTCGCCCGCCGGCGGATCGATCAGCTCCCACCCGCACAGCGCCGCCGCGCGCCCGAGCCAAGCGCGCAGCTCCGCATTCTCGCCGCGCGCCGCGCGTACCAGCGCCTGCGCCTGCCGCTCCAGCGGGGCCGCGGGATCCGGCGTCGAGGCACCCTCCAGGAGCCGCGCCACCAGCCGCTCGGCGAGGGGAAGGTCGGAAGCCGCGTACAGGTCGACCTCCGCGTGCACGCGTTGCAGGGACTGCTCGCGCGCCGCGGCCTGCGCCGAGGTCGCCCGCAGGTGCTGCGAGATGCCTTCCTGCGGCGCGCGCAGGACGCGCTCCGCCTCCACCGCCAGCGCGGCCGCCTTGTCGCAGCGCGCCGCCGCCTGCTCGGCCTGGGCGCGCTGCGAGGCGACCCGCTCGCGCAGCTCGGCGCGCAAGCCGTCCGCGAAGGCCTCGATGGCGGTGCCGCGCCCCTTCAGAACGCCACGCGGCGGCTCGCCCACACCCGGCGCCTGCGGCCGGGCCTCGACGGCCAGGAGCCGCTTCTCCAGGCTCGAGACGCGGTCCGCCTCGTCCCCGTGCGGCAGGAGGCGCCCGATCCGGCCCTCGATCTGGTCCAGGCGCCGCTCGATGGCGGCCACCCGGTCCGTGACGCTGGAGGGCGACGGGCGCGACCCGTCCGCCAGCGTGACGCGCGCCGGGGTGGGGGCGGGTGGGAGGGACTCGCTCACCTCGATCTTCCCGCGGCCGTTCGACTCGACGGTCAGGGTGGCCCCGTCCTGCCGGCGCTCGCGCACCGAGCGGACGAAGTTCCGCGCGGCGATCTGAACCTTCTCGACGTCGAGGGGCGATCCCCGCAGGGCCGTCTTCACCAGGTCGGCCAGCAGCTGGTCCGCGCGGTACGCGGTCGAGAGCTTCAGCGCGTCGCGCTGCGCCTTGAGCCGCACCTTGCGCGGCAGCCCGCTCGAGGAAAGCAGCGCCGCGCCCTCGAAATCGCGCGGCAGCTCCGCCTCGATCTCGAGCGGCACCTCCACCATCCGCGCGTCCGGCCGCGCCACCATCTTCACGCTGAACACCGTGCAATCTTACGACGAGGGATGGGTCAACGACAGTGACTCGCCCCTCGGGCGTGTGCTACCTCTCCCCACTTCATGTCCATGCCGGTTACCGCACCCGAATCCAAGCACCCGCATGCCGCCACCGTCGATCGCGCCCCCGTCGCCGAGGCGGAAGACGCCCACCAGCCGTTCATCCCGGCCTCGCAGGACATCCCCGAGCTGACCCCGGTCCCGCTCATCGTCGGCGCGCTGCTCGGCATCCTGTTCGGCGCCAGCTCGATGTACCTGGTGCTCAAGGTCGGCCTCACCGTGAGCGCCAGCATCCCGGTCGCGGTGCTCTCCATCACCATCTTCCGCGCCTTCACCAAGGTGTTCCGCGTCCGCCGCGCGACCATCCTGGAGAACAACATCACGCAGACGACGGGCAGCGCGGGCGAGAGCATCGCCTTCGGCCTGGGCGTCACCATGCCCGCCCTGCTGATCCTCGGCTACGACATGGAGATCAGCCAGCTGATCGTGGTCGCCGTGCTGGGCGGCCTGCTAGGAATTCTCTTGATGATCCCGCTGCGGCGGGCGCTCATCGTCAAGGAAGCGAAGACGCTGGTCTACCCGGAAGGGACCGCCTGCGCCGAGGTGCTGATCTCGGGCGAG
The DNA here is from genome assembly GCA_036393835.1 of Myxococcales bacterium. Lineage (GTDB taxonomy): Bacteria > Myxococcota > Myxococcia > Myxococcales > 40CM-4-68-19 > VBKO01. The sequence goes on from DASWGI010000327.1 coordinate 5,468, forward strand.
AAGGGCGGCACCACCGCGAAGACCGTCTTCGCCGGCCTGGGCGTCGGGTCGCTCTTCGCGCTCTGCTACAAGGCGTTCGGTTTCTTCAAGGACATCCCCGAGAAGATCTTCGGCAAGACCTACGACGGCGGGAACGTCTCGCTCGAGGTAGGCCCTGAGCTGCTCGGGGTCGGTTACATCATCGGCACGCGCATCGCGCTCACCATGGGGGCCGGCGGCATCTTGAGCTCGCTGGTGCTGATGCCGGCCATCAAGCTGTTCGGCAACTCGGCCACCCAGCCCATCTACCCGGCCACCAAGCTGATCCGCGACATGACGCCGGACGACGTCTGGCATCAATACATTCTGTATATCGGGGCAGGGGCGGTGGCGGCCGGGGGGATCATCTCGCTGTTCAAGTCGCTTCCCACCATCGTGGGCGGCGCGATGCGCGGGATGAAGAGCCTGTCCGGCGGCGTGGGCGGCAAGCGCGTGCAGATCCCCCGCACCGATCGGGACATTCCGCTGTGGGTCGTGGGGGCAGGATCGCTGCTGCTGGTCGTCGTCTGCGCGCTGGTGCCGTCGCTGAAGATCAACATCCTGGGGTCGGTGCTGATCCTGGTGCTGGGGTTCCTCTTCGTCACGGTCAGCTCGCGCCTCACCGGCGAGGTGGGCAGCTCTTCGAACCCCATCTCCGGCATGACGGTGGCCACGCTGCTCATCACCTCGCTCATCTTCTTCTCGCTGGGCTGGGTGAGCGCGCCCTACAAGATCGCGGCGCTCTCCATCGCCGCCATCGCCTGCATCGCCATCTCCAACGGCGGCACCACTTCGCAGGACCTCAAGACCGGCTACATCGTGGGCGCCACGCCCTCGCGGCAGCAGATCGCCATCCTGGTCGGCGCGCTCTCCAGCGCGCTCCTGCTCGGGTTCGTGATCCTCAAGCTCAACGACGCGGGGACGGTCTTCGCCCGTCGCGACTACCCTCAGGTCAAGTTCTCCCCCGGCGAGTACGACGGCCGCGAGCGCCTGCGCGGGCCCGACGCGGGGCGCGACGGCGCCGAGTACAACGTGGTCCGCCTGCGCGATCCGCGCGGCCCGGTGCCGCCCGGCAAGTACCTGGTCGACGATGGCGGGCAGATCAAGTACCTCGAGGACCCCGGCATCAACGGGCAGCTCACCCAGCGCGACAACGGCGAGAAGGTCACCTCCAAGTTCTCCGCGCCCAAGCCGGTGCTGATGTCCTTCATCATCGAGGGCATCATGTCGCAGAAGCTCCCCTGGGGGTTGGTGCTGATCGGGGTCTTCATCAGCATCGTCCTGGAGCTCTGCGGGCTCTCCTCGCTGGCCTTCGCCGTGGGCGTGTACCTGCCGGTCTCCACCTCCACGCCGATCATGGTGGGCGGCATCGTGCGCTGGCTGGTCGACCGCCGGCAGAAGCGCAAGCTGAGCGACGCCGAGGCGGAGAGCGGTCCCGGCGTGCTCTTCAGCTCGGGCCTCATCGCGGGCGCCTCGGTGACGGGCACCCTGCTCGCCATGCTGCAGCTGTCCGAGCCCACCCGGAACTTCCTGCGCGGCATCAACGTGACGGAGAAGCTGGGCCGGTTCGCCGCGAGCGACCTGGTCTCGTTCCTCCTCTTCCTGGGCCTCGCCGGGGTCTTGTTCCTCGTCGCCAGCGAGCGCCTGCTGCGGAGCGCGCCCGATGGTCGAAGTCCGGCTGGCTGAGAAGGAAGCCGACCGGCGCGCCTGCCTGCGCCTGCGCTGGACGGTGTTCGTCCAGGAGCAGAACGTCCCGCCTTCCCTGGAAGTCGACGCGGACGACTCGTCGGGAGCCGTGCACGCGCTGGCGCTGCTCGACGGCGTGCCCGCCGGGGCGGGGCGATTCGTCTTCGTCGAGCCCGGCGTCGCGCGCATCGGGCGGATGGCGGTGATGGACGACGCGCGCGGCAACGGCATCGGCACCGCGCTGCTCCGCTTCCTCGAGGACGAGGCGCGCAAACGCGGGGCGAGGCTCTTCACCCTGAACGCGCAGGTTTCGGCGCGGCGCTTCTACGAGAAGGCCGGGTACCAGGCCATCGGCGCCATCTTCGACGACGCGAACATCCCGCACGTCCGGATGGACCGCCCGGCCTGACCCTTCGGAAATGCCGGGCGCGCCGGGCGTTGTGCTTGACCGAAGGAACGCCAGGGGTTACTTGCGCAAACGCTGCAGGAGGCCCGATGGTCCGCATCTGCACCACGCTCGCGCTGGCTGCGCTCCTGTTCGGCGCTGCCGCGCGGGCCGAGGAGAAAGAGGAGTTCGGCCGCCTGACCGTCGATCAGGTCGCCGAACATGTCGCCAAGGGCGACGCGTCCATCTTCGACAACAACCCGAAGGACATGTGGCAGAAGGGCCACGTTCCGACGGC
>DASWGI010000328.1:0-1833 GCA_036393835.1 Myxococcales bacterium
GCGCCCTTGACGAAACCGCGCCTGGTGATCTTCAGCTTCTCGTCGGACATCGGGACCTCCGTCAAGAGGGCCCGGCTTTAGCACTTGAGCGGAGCGCATGCCATGGCCAACGGAACGGTGCTGATGCTCGTCGGACCCGAGTACGAGGACCTGGAAGTCTGGTACCCGAAGCTGCGCCTCGAGGAGGCGGGCTACGAGGTGAAGCTCGCCGGCCTGGGAGAGAGGGAGTACCGCGGCAAGCACGGGTACCCCTGCAAGCCGGACGGAACGGTGCGCGACTTCCCCGCCGCGGGGCTCGTCGGCCTCATCGCTCCGGGCGGCTGGGCGCCCGACAAGATCCGCCGCGACCCCGAGGTGCTCGAGCGCGTCCGCCAGGTTCACGCGGCAGGCAAGCTGGTCGGCACCATCTGTCACGGTCCCTGGGTGCTCATCTCCGCGGGGATCGTGCGCGGCCGGCGCATGACCAGCACGGTGGGGATCCGCGACGACGTGGTGAACGCGGGCGCCGAGTGGGTCGATCAGGCCTCGGTCATCGACGGCAACCTGGTCTCCTCCCGCGTCCCCAAAGACCTGCCGGCATTCGGCGTCGCTCTGCTCGAGGTGCTGAAGAAGCAGCGCTGAGACCCCGACCTCAGGGGATTCGGGGCAGTTCGCGGAGACGCCTCCAGAAGGACAGCGTCTCCTCCGCGGCGCGCGCTGGAGTGAATTCCTCGGCTCGGGCCCTGCCAGCCGCTCCCATCTTCCGCGCAGCACGCAGGTCGCCGAGCAGCCCCGACAGCGCGGAGGCGATGCGCGCTGGGTCGGCGGCATCCACCACGCGCCCGTGCTCGCCGTCCCGGACCAGTTCGGCGGGGGCACCCTCGTTTCCCGCGATCACCGGCAGACCGCAGGCCATCGCCTCCAGCACCCCGCGGCAGCCGCCGTCGTTCCCTTCCCGGAGCCACACCGCGACGTCGAGCGCGCGGTACGCTTCGACCAGCGCGGGGCCACGCCGGTAGCCCCCGAAGTGGATGCGCGACGGCTCGACCCAGCTGGCCAACTCGCGCAGAGGCGGCTCGTGCTCGCCGCGGCCAACGAGCACCAGGTGCGAATCGGGCACCTGGCGAAGGCTCCGCGCGAACGCCCTGAGCAGCAGGTGATGGCCGCGGTCGCGCTTCATGCGCGCAACGATCCCCGCCAGGGGCGCCTCTTCGGGCACGCCCCACTCCGCCCGCAGCCGCGGAGAGCGCCCTGGCGTGAACCAGGCCGCGTCCACTCCCGCCGGGACGGCGGCCACCCGCGCCGGGTCCAGGCCCTGCGCCAGCAGCCGATCGCGGTACGCCGTGCAGTGGACCACGACCCCGTCGCTGCGCCGGAGCGCCCACCTGCGCTGCCCCAGCGCGCCCGGAGTCACGTCGACGCTCCGCTGGGCGGCCCGGACGACGCGCAGATCCTCGCGCCTGGTCCGCGAGGCCGCCCACAGGCAGAGATGGTGATCGTGGGCGAACGCGGCGTGGAGCACGTCGAAGCGCCCGGACCGCGCCCAGTCCGCGAGCAGCCGCGCATCGTGCAGCAGGTCGCCTGGGCGGAGCTTGCGCGACAGGCGCAGCTCCCTCTCCCAGGGCACGCCGGCGTGGGCGAGGTGCTCGCCGAGGTCCTCGCCGGGCCGCACCGTGTCTCCGGCGAAGCGCGCGTCGATTCCCCGCGCGCGCGCCTCGCGCCCCAGCGAGATCAGCCCCTCGGCGGGCCCGGTGCGCGACGAGCTCGCCACGAGCAGCAGCGCCGCGCGGGGCCAGCTCATGCCGAGAGCGGCAACCGCCGGCCCGCGCGCAGGAGCGGCGCGAGCGCGTCCCA
>DASWGI010000329.1:0-13592 GCA_036393835.1 Myxococcales bacterium
TCGCCGATCCTCTCGGTGCAGCGGACGGCGGTGGTGAACGGGCCCGACCAGGTGGCCGTCACCGTCTTCCAGCCCGGAGACCGCCTCCAGGTCGGCGTGCTGCGCAGCACCGGCAACGAGCCGCAGAACATCGACACGTTCAGGTTCGACGTGTCGTTCTTCGGGGTCACGTACCGCGCGGGCGACCCGCTGACCGCGCCGGCGCGGGGCTGGGGCTACGAGCGGAACACGCCCGACTTCCGGCGACTCGTCGCCCTCTCGCAGGCGGTCCTGGAGCCCGGGGATCCCGTCAGCTATGCGCCCCACTGGTCCGCGGACCTCCTTCCCGGCCGCAACGGCGTTCCGGTGCCGGCGCTCGTGGTGGGAACGGTCGGCGACCCGGCCGTCCCGGTCAGCACGGCGATCGCGATGGCGCGAGCGGCCGGCCTGGTCGACATGACCCAGCCGGATCCCGCGTACGGCATCCCGGTGGACCAGGTGCTCATCCGGGCGGGCGTGGTCGAAGGGATCGCGAACCTGAGGCGTCTCGCGGACTCCACCTCGGGGCCGCTCGCCGCCCTCGGACCCCAGCACCTTTCTTGCGCCGCTGCCGACTGCACGGGCGATGTGCTCGTCGACCCCACTTCCTACGGGTTCGACCCTGCCAACGGCGTCGACGACGGGCTGAACGCGCCCCGGCTGAGCCCGCCGCTGCGCAGCCAGCTCACGCGGCCGGTGACGCTGGCAGACGGATCGCAGGCGACCTCGGCGCTGCTCTTGCCCTACCTGAGCCGGGCCGGGCAGCACGGGTTCAAGAACCCGCAGCCGGGCAAGGCCTTCGACATGGATCAGTTCCTGGCGAACCTCATCGGCCGCTGGTTCGAGACGCGCGGGCGCGAGCTGCACTTCGACGCTTGCCAGGCGAAGGAGCCGCCCGACTGCCCGTGGATCCCTGCTCCCCCGCCCTGAGGTCCGCGGGGCCGAACGCCGACGGGAGCAGCGCGCCGATGGTGGTCGCGACCGGCACTCCCGTCGCGGTGGCGTAGAGGACCGGCGCCTCGGGCGGAGCGAACTCGGCCAGCACCTGGCGGCACCCTCCGCAAGGCGCGGCGGGGCGCACGCCGCCGCCCACCACCGCCGCCGCCTCGATGCGCTGCTCGCCTGCGGCAACCGCCATCGCCACCGCGTTGCGCTCGGCGCAGACGCCCAGCGGAAACGAGCTGTTCTCCACGTTGCACGCGGCGAACACGCGCCCTCCAGCCAGCACCGCGGCGCCGACCTGGAAACCGGAGTACGGCGCGTAGGCGTTCCCGCGCACCTCCGCGGCGGCGCGCAGCAACCGGTCCAGCGCGGGTTTGGGGGGAGGCATCGGGCGGGAGTGTACCCGACCGCGAACGCGACCACGACCCGACCGCAACCTCGGCCCCGACCACGAGCGCGACCCCGACCCCGTCACTCTTTGCCGAGCGCAAAGCCTCGTCCGACCCTGCCCCCGACCTACGCGAGCGCCTTCCGCGCCGGCACTGCGGCCGCGGCGCGCGGCAGGAACGCCCGGAGCAGCTGCAGGAACCGACCTTCCACCTGCTGCGCCACCGCCACCACTTCCTGGTGCGTGAGCGGTTTGTCCGCGATACCCGCGGCGTGGTTCGTGATGCAGGAGATCCCGCAGCAGGGGACGCTCTGGTGCGCCGCGACGATCACCTCGGGCACCGTGCTCATGCCCACCGCGTCGGCGCCCAGCAGGCGCGCCATCCGCACCTCGGCGGGCGTCTCGTAGCTGGGGCCCAGGAACTGCGCGTAGACGCCGCGTCGGAGCGCGATGCCCGTCTCCCGCGCGGCCTCCTCCAGCGCGTCGGCCAGCGCGGGTGTGTACGCGCGCGACAGATCGGGGAAACGTGGCCCCAGCCGCTCCTCGTTGGGACCGACGAGCGGGTTGCGCGCGGTCAAGTTGATGTGGTCCGTGATGCGCATCAGGTCGCCCGGCCGGAGCTGCGGGTTCACGGCGCCGGCGGCGTTGGTCAGGATCAAGGCGCGCGCGCCGAGGACCCCGAGCACTCGAGCGGGAAACGCGACGGTCGCCGCGTCGTGCCCCTCGTAGCCGTGCAACCGCCCCTGCTGGGCGAGCACGGGGACGCCCGCCAGCTCGCCCACCACCAGGCGGCCCTGGTGGCCCAGGACGGTGGCCTGCGGAAAGCCCGGGAGGTCGGCGAAGGAGACCGAGCGGGCGCCCGCCAGCTGGTCGCCGAACGCTCCGAGCCCCGACCCCAGCACCACCGCCACCGGGGAGATGGCCGGATCGAGCTGCAGGGCGGAGCGCGCGGCGCGGGCGCAGTCCAGCGCCAGGTCGGTCCAGGTACGCATGCCGCGCAGGCTACCGGAAAAGGGCGACGAACGGCTCATCGGGACGAGAAGCCGCTCCAAGCGTGTTATTTGACCCGTATGAGCTTTGGCGATCTGAAGGAGCTGCTGCAGACGGGCGGAATCACGATGATCATCATCGTGCTCGGCTCGGTGGCGGCCGTCGTCATCGGTATCGAGCGATTCCTCTTCCTGCGCGGGTTCTCCCACCGCGCGCAGGAGCTGCACGAGGTCGTCATCCGCGCCCTCCTGCGGGGCGATGCCCACCTGGCGCTGCACGAATGCGACCGCGCGCACATCCCCACCGCCGCGCTCTACCGGGCGGCGCTCGACCGTGCCACGCGGCCCGAGCGCATCCCCGACGCCGTCGACCGCGCGCGCCGGGAAGTGGTGCAGGCGCTGCGCGCCCCCCTCTGGATCCTGGGCACCCTCGGCGCGACGATGCCCTTCGTGGGCCTCTTCGGCACCGTCTGGGGTATCCTGCACTCGTTCCGCAGCATGGCCGCGGCCGGCACCGGCGGGTTCGCCGTGGTCGCGAGCGGCATCTCCGAGGCGCTCATCACCACCGCCGGCGGAATCGCGGTGGCCGTCGAGGCCGTGGTGCTCTTCAACTATTTCCAGGCGCGGGTCGGCAAGGAGTCGTTCGACTTGACCCTCAAGGCCGACGAGCTGGTCGAGACGGTCGAGGAGAAGGCCGACGAGCTGCTGTCCTCGCTCGAGAAGCCCGCGCCCCGCGCGGCGCCCGAGCCCGCCTCCGCCGCCGGAGCCTAGCGCATGGCCATCAGCGGACCGCGCACGCACCACCACGACGACGACACCGGCGAGGGCGGGCCGGCGGTCTTCGCCGACATCAACATCACGCCGCTCACCGACATCTTCCTGGTGCTGCTGATCATCTTCATGGTGACCTCGACGGCGCTGGTCGAGGCCGGCCAGGGCGGCGCGGGCGCGGGCGTGCGGGTCGATCTGCCCAAGGGCGCCGCCCGGGAGCTCCAGGCCGCGGCGCGCGATTTCACGGTGGCCATCCTCAAGGACGGCTCCACGGTCATCGACGGCAAGGTGGTCGACGAGCAGGTGCTGCGCGCCCGCTTCGAGCAACTGCACAAGGAATCTCCCGGCGCGCAGGTGATCATCCAGGCGGACACCGGCGTGCAGCACGGCAAGGTGGTGGAGGTGATGGAGGCGGCCAAGGAAGTCGGCATCGAGCGCCTCGCCATCGCGACGGACTCGGGCGGGAAGTGATCCGCCTCACGCGATGGTCGGATCGTCCGGCTCCACCGGCTCCGAGCCGCGCGCGGCCTGGAGCACCTCGTCCAGCTTGCCCAGCAGCTCGCGGTTTCCGTCCTGCGAGTACCTGGCGAGGTTCCGCTCGAAGTCGGGGATGCGCTCGAGGAACTCGCCCAGGCCCTGCTCCGTGATCTCCTCCGCGGACAGGCCATAGCCGAGCGACTCGAGATAGCGCGCGTTCAGGATCTGCTCGAACTGCTTGCCGACCGGCTCCGCCAGCATGGGCCGCCGCAGGTAGACCGCCTCGCCCATCAGGGTGAACCCGCCGCTGGCCACCACGCCGCGGGCGGTGCGCAGATCGTCCACGAAGCCCTGCTCGGAGAAAGGCATGTACACGAGGTTCCCCTCGCGGACGGGCGCCTGCAGATCGCGCCGCAGCCCGTAGATGCGGCATTCGAGTCCGGTCTTCCGCAAAAGGCCCGGGAGCTCCGCGTTGGTCGTGTAGGTCTGGTAGACGAGCAGGTGCCCGCCGGGCTCGGCGCGCGCGGAGAGGATCTCCGGGCGCAGCACGGGCGGGTGGAGCGTGGTGCGGCGCTTGCGGACGGGCGGGTAGAAGAAGGTCGTGACGAGGTAGTGCGACGCGCCGGGCACCTTGGCCTTCACCACGCCCTTGGCGATCTGGAAGGCGGCCTCGTGGCCGCGCAGGATCTCCGGGGCGTGCCGGCAGCGGTTGACGATCTGCATGTTGTCGATGGAGATCACCGGCAGCCGGTGGTTCACGGCGTACAGGTAGCTCCAGCTCTCGAAATCCGAGATCACCACCTCCGGCTGGAACTCCTGCGCCAGGTCGAAGTACGCGCGCACGTTGCGCGGCCAGCCGCCCGCGATCGCGCCGCGGACGTTCTGCAGCAGCGTCCGGAAGTTCCGCACCTCGTTGTCCTCGGTGACGATGGTGAAGCCCCAGATCTTGCGCACCCGCAGGTGCTCGCCCGCCCGCTGCGCCAGGTAGTCGTGCGCGCGGCCCGAGACCACCACCTGCACGTCGTGCTGCTTCACCAGCTCGTCGAGGATGACGCGGGAGCGGATGGCGTGCCCCATTCCCTCGCCCACGACGCCGTAGAGGATCCGCATGCGTCCTTTGTACCGCCACCGCGCCCGGCGGTGGAACGTTGACGCTCCCGCGGCGGCGCGGCAGGGTGCGCCCTCATGCGCGCGTACGACCTGATCCGCAAGAAGCGCGACGGCGGCGTGCTGCAGCCGGCCGAGCTCGAGTTCCTCGTCCAGGGGGCCACCGACGGGAGCGTCGCCGACGAGCAGCTCGCGGCCTTCCTCATGGCCGTGTTCTTCCGCGGGCTGGACCCGGTGCTCGAGCTGCCGGCCTGGCTCGAGGCGATGCTGCGCTCGGGCCAGGTGCTCGACCTGTCCCGGATTCCCGGGCGCAAGGTGGACAAGCACTCTACCGGCGGCGTCGGCGACAAGATCTCGCTCCCGCTCGCGCCTCTCGCGGCGGTGTGCGGCGTGCGGGTGCCGATGGTCAGCGGGCGCGGCCTGGGGCACACCGGCGGCACGCTGGACAAGCTGGAGAGCATCCCCGGGTTCCGCGTCGACCTGCCCATCGAGCGGTTCGTCCAGCTCGTCGAGTCGCTCGGTCTGTGCCTGATCGGCCAGACCGCCGAGATCGCGCCGGCGGATCGGAAGCTGTACGCGCTGCGCGACGCGACCGCGACGGTGGAGTCGGTGCCGCTCATCGCCTCCAGCATCCTCAGCAAGAAGCTGGCGGAGGGGATCGACGCGCTGGTGCTGGACGTGAAGGTGGGCAGCGGCGCGTTCATGAAGAGCCTGCCGGATGCGCGGCTCCTCGCCCGCACGCTGATCGACCTGTGCCGGGGCATGGGCCGCCGCTGCACGGCGCTCCTGACCGCGATGGATGCCCCGCTCGGCTTCGCGGTGGGGAACGCCGTCGAGGTCGCGGAGTCCATCGAGGTGCTCCGCGGCGGCGGGCCCGACGACGTGCGCGAGCTGACGCTGCAGCTCGGCGTCGAGATGCTGCTCCTGGGCGAGGCGGCGCCCGACGTGCCCACCGCGCGCCAGCGGCTGGAGGACGCGCTCGCCGACGGCTCGGCGCTGCGGCGGTTCGCGCAGATCGTCGAGGCGCAGGGAGGAGACCCAGAAGTCGTCGAGGACCCTCGCCGCCTGCCGCGCCCTGCGGCGGTCCGCGAGGTGCGCCTGGATCGCGGCGGAGTCCTCGCCGCGCTCGACGCCGAGCAGGTCGGCATGGCGGCGGTGGAGCTGGGGGCGGGGCGCGCGCGCAAGGAGGACCGCGTGGATCCGGCGGCCGGCGTCCTGTTGCGCAAGCGCAGGGGTGACGAGGTGCGGGCGGGCGAGGTGCTGGCCGAGCTGCATGCCGCGGACGCGGCGCGGCTCGACGCTGGCGAAGCGCGGCTGCGCGCGGCGGTCATCCTCTCGGACGAGCCGCCCCTCGCGCAGCCGCTGATGCTGGAACGCCTGGACTAGCTACTGGGCGACCGGCTGCTTGCAGATGGTGCCGCTGACGTGGACCGTGTTGGTGGTGCCGTTCGAGCTCATGTCGACGGACACGTTGATGCCGCAGGTGCCCACCAACGTCCCGTTGCGCGTCACGGTGATGCCGCCCTGGATGGTCTCGTGCAGCGAGAACGCGTTGCCGTTCGTCGAGCCGCTTGCGCCGATGTCCAGCCCACCGTTGGCCACCACGCCGGTGACCGAGGAGCAGCTGTTCAGGGCGAGGTGCAGCTGGCCCGCGAAGCTGCAGGCCGTTGACGACGAGCAGCTGGCGTCCATGTTCCCGGTCACGGCAACGTTGCCGCTGAGCGCGCAGTTCTGCGGCGGCGGATTCACGGCGACGGCCCTGCGAGCTTGCGCGGGCGTCTGAGACCCGGGCTGCTGCTGGAGCGCGGCTCCGAAGGAGCCGGAGATCGTCGCCATCACGTCCGTGGAGTCCTGCGCGGAGAAGTTCCCGGTGGTCGGGTCGACCCAGCTCGAGCCGCCGCCACACGCCACCAGCGCGGCAGCCGCCGCAATCGCGATTCTTTTGTGCATTTCGACACCCTCCTCTCCTCGTGTTCTCGTACGGACGGACGGCCGTCAAGGAACCGGAGGTACTGCGATGAGAGCGGATCTGCGCTTGTCAACGCCGTCCGCCCCGCGTACATCGGCGCACATGCCTCCCGAAGCGCCGCCGGGCGCGCCGCCCCGCCCCGCCGATCTGACGCAGACCCTCGCGGACGCCGCCGCCCGGCGGCCCGGCGCCCCGCGCACGCGCCACCTGCGCGACGACGGCGGTCCCCGGTTCGTCAACCGGCTCTCGCTGGAGTCGAGCCCGTACCTCCTCCAGCACGCGCACAACCCGGTCGACTGGCGGCCCTGGGGCGACGAGGCCTTTGCCGAGGCGCGGGCGCGCGACGTGCCCGTCTTCCTCTCGGTCGGCTACTCGACCTGCCACTGGTGCCACGTGATGGAGGAGGAGTCGTTCGAGGACCTGGAGATCGCCGAGGTGCTCAACCGCCTGTTCGTGCCCATCAAGGTCGATCGCGAGGAGCGGCCCGACGTCGACAGCGTCTACATGCAGGCGGTGCAGATCCTGACGCAGCAGGGCGGCTGGCCCATGAGCGTCTTCCTCACGCCGGAGCGCAAGCCGTTCCACGGCGGCACCTACTTCCCGCCCCGGGACGGAGTTCGCGGAGCGCGCGTCGGGTTCCTCACCCTCCTGCGGGAGCTGCACCGCGTCTACTCGCAGGAACGGGGACGCGCGGCCGACGCCGCCGAGCAGATCTCGCGAGCCGTCAAGGAGAGCCTCGCCGCCGACCGCCCCACTGGCGCGCCCGGGCTGCACGTCCTGCACGGGGCCATGTCCTACTTCGCCGAGGTGTTCGACCCGGCCGAAGGCGGGGTGCGGCGCGCGCCCAAGTTCCCCTCCAGCCTGCACACGCGCTTCCTGCTCCGCTACGCGCGCCGCGCCGGCGACGAGCAGGCGCTGCGCATGGCCACGCTGACGCTCACCAAGATGGCCCTGGGCGGCATCTACGACCAGGTGGGGGGCGGGTTCCACCGCTACTCGACCGACGCGCGCTGGCTGGTGCCGCACTTCGAGAAGATGCTCTACGACAACGCGCTCCTGGTGCCGGCGTACGTCGAGGCGTGGCAGTCGACGCGCGACGCGTTCTTCCGCGAGGTGGCCATCGACGTGCTGGAGTACGTGGCGCGCGAGATGACCGATCCCGGCGGCGCGTTCTGGTCGGCCACCGACGCGGACAGCGAGGGCGAGGAAGGCACCTTCTTCGTCTGGACGCCGCGGCAGCTCGCCGACGCGCTGGGCGAGGACGACGGTGCGCGGGCCGCGAAGCTGTTCGGCGCCACGGAGACGGGCAACTTCGAGGGGAGCAACGTGCTCAGCCTCTCGCGCGTGCCCGACGCGGAGGAGCGCGCTTTCTTGCGGCGCATCCGGCCGAAGCTGTACCAGGCGCGCGCCAAGCGGCCGCCACCCCTGACCGACCGTAAGGTAATCACCGGATGGAACGGGCTCATGATCTCCGCCTTCGCGCGGGCGGGGCTCGCGCTCGCGCGGCCGGATTTCGTCGAGCGGGCCGCGCGCGCGGCCGACTACCTGCTCCGCGTGCACCGCGCCTCGGGGCGGCTCTTGCGCAGCTCGATGGACGGAGTCGCGCGGCACGCGGGCCTGCTCGAGGACCACGCTTTCCTCGCGGCCGGGCTGGTCGATCTCTTCGAAGCGACGGGCGAGGCTCGCTGGCTGGGAGAGGCGCGCGCGCTCCACGAGGAGCTGGAGGCGCGCTTCGCCGACCGGGACAACGGCGGGTACTTCCGCACTCCGTCCGACGGCGAGGAGCTGCTCGCGCGCGAGAAGCCTGGTTACGACGGCGCCGAGCCGACCGGCAACTCGGTCGCGGCGCTCACCTTGCTGCGGCTCGAGGCCATCACCGGCGAGGCGCGCTGGCGCGAGGCGGCGGAGCGCGTCCTGCGCTGCTTCGGCGCCCTGCTGGCGGGAGCGCCGGGCGCGCTGGGCGAGATGCTGCTGGCGGTCGACTTCGCGCTGGGCGAGGTGAAGGAGATCGTGCTGGTGCGGCCGCGGGGCGGCGGCGACGCACCGCTGCTCGACGTGCTCCGCACGCGCTTCTTGCCGCACTCCGTGCTCGTGCGCGCCGAGGACGGCGCCACCGACCCGGCGCTGGCGCGGGACCGGCCGGCCCTGCGCGGCCAGCCGACGGCGTACGTCTGCGTCCGAGGCGCGTGCCAGCTCCCCGTGGCAACGCCGGACGAGCTGGCCAAACTGCTCGCCTGACTGTTGACGCACGCTCGCTTCGCGCGGTACTGCCGCAGCGGATGCGCCTCGCCCGGCTGTGGGTCCTCGCCGCGCTCTGCTGGACGCTCGGCGCGTGCAAGAAGACGGCGCCGCCGCACACGGTGGGTCTGGCGCTCGACGTGGGCGGGCGCGGCGACCAGTCCTTCAACGACGGCGCCTTGCGCGGCCTGGAGGCGATGGCCGCGGGGCTGCGCTACACGCCGCGCGGCTACGAGCCCCTGCCGGACGGGGAGTACCGCAAGCTCCTCGGACCGCTCGCGCTGCCGCACCTGGGGATCCCCCCGCCCCTCGTGCTGCAGGGCAAGGCGCAGGAGGACTACGAGCCGAACCTGCAGCTCCTGATCGACCAGGGCGCCGAGCTGGTGGTGGCGGTGGGCTTCATGATGGAGCCGGCCACGCGCACGGTGGCGCGCGACAACCCGCGCGCGAAGTTCCTGCTCATCGATAGCCCGGTGCTCAACGACGCAGGCAAGCCCACCACGCTCCCCAACGTGCGCGCAGTCGTCTTTCGCGAGCACGAGGGCAGCTTCCTCGCCGGCGCGCTTGCGGGCGAGCTGACGCGCACTGGCAAGGTCGGGTTCGTGGGCGGGATGCAGCTCCCGCTCATCCAGAAGTTCGAGGTCGGCTTCCGCGCCGGCGTGCGCGCCGTCAATCCCGCGGCGGCCCGGGACGTGCTGGTCGCGTACACGGGCAGCTTCGACGACGAGCGCAAGGGCGTCGAGGTCGGGCAGGACCTCTACCGGCGCGGTTGCGACATCGTCTTCCATGGCGCCGGGCTCGACGGGCTGGGCGTGATCAAGGCCGCGCAGCAGGCCGGCCGCTGGGTGATCGGCGTGGACAGCGACCAGGGCCACGTCGCCCCGCGGAACGTGCTCACCAGCATGATCAAGCACGCCGACCTGGCCGTGTACCACGCGGTCCGCGACGCCGTGAACGGAAGCTTCACCGGCGGCGACGTCGTGCTCGGCCTGGCGGAAGGGGGCGTCGGGTTGGCGCCTCTCGGAGGCGACGCGGATCCGGCCGTCACGGCGGCGGCGCGGGCCGCGGCGATGAAGGACGTGGAGATCCTGCGTGCAGCGGTCGTTTCCGGCCGCATCGCGGTGCCGGCGACGCCGCAGGAGCTGGCGCGGTTCGACCCACCCACTCCCGAGGCGCTGGGGCTCGCAGCGGCGCGTGGGCCTTGAGCGCGCTCGAGCTGCGCGGGATCGTGAAGCGGTTCGGCGGCCTGGCCGCGGTCGACGGAGTCACCCTCTCGCTCGCACCGGGCGAGGTGCTGGCGGTGGTCGGCGAGAACGGCGCCGGGAAGAGCACGCTCGCCGGCGTGGCGTGCGGGCTGTACCGGGCCGACGCAGGCAGCGTTCGCATGCTGGGGCGCGAGCTGCCGCCCGGCGATCCGCGCGCGGCCATCGAGGCCGGACTGGGGGCCGTCTACCAGGACTTCATGCTCGTGCCGCCGCTGCGCGTCTGGGAAAACGTGGTGCTCGGGCGGGAGCCGCGCCGGCTGGGCGTGCTCGACGCCGCGCGCGCGCGCCGCGAGGTCGCCGCCGCCGCGGAGGGAGCCGGCCTCCGGCTGGAGGTGGATGCGCGCGTCGAGGCGCTGAACGTCGCCGCGCAGCAACGGGTGGAGATCGTCAAGCAGCTGTGGCGCGGAGCGCGGGTGCTGATCCTCGACGAGCCCACTTCCGTCCTGGCGCCGGGCGAGATCGATGGGCTGCTCCGGACGGTGCGCGCGCTGGCGGCCGGCGGCCGTGGGGTCGTCTTCATCTCGCACAAGCTGCGCGAGGTGCTCGCGGTGGCGGACCGGATCGCGGTGTTGCGGCGCGGGAAGCTGGTCCAGGTGACCAGAGCGTCGGGGACTTCCGCCGTCCAGCTCGCCGAAGCGGTGATGGGCGCTCCGGAGGAATCGACCACGACCGCAACCACGACCGCAACCCCGACCACGACCGCGACCTCGACCTCGACTCCGACCGCAACCCCGACCCCCCGCCTCCTGGCCCGCGACCTGCGCTGCGAGGACGCGCGGGGCCGCCCTGCCCTGCGTAGCCTGTCCTTCCACGTCCGCGCCGGCGAGGTCCTCGGTATCGCGGGCGTGGACGGCAACGGCCAGACCGAGCTCGCCGAGGCGCTTGCCGGCTTGCGCCGCGCGCGCGGTGCGCTCCGGCTGGACGGCGAGGAAGGCCTCGGAGCGCATGGCTGGGCGCGCAGTCCGGGCGCCGCACGTCGCAGTGGCATCGTCCACCTCCCGGAGGACCGCCACGGCCGCGCGCTGTGCTTGCCGCTCACCGTCGAGGAGAACCTGTCGCTCGGCTGGCAGGCGCAGCCGCCGTACGCGCGCGGCGCGCTGATCGACGGTCCGGGACGGCGGCACAGGGCGGTGGAGCTGATCGAGGCGTTCCGGATCCGCCCGGCGGACCCGCTGGCGCGAGCCGGCGACCTGTCGGGCGGGAACCAGCAGAAGCTCGTCGCCGCGCGCGAGCTGTGCGGCGGGCCGCAGCCGCGCCTGGTGATCGCGGTGCAGCCCACCCGGGGCCTCGACGTGGGCGCCGGGCGGCGCGTGCGCGATGCGCTCCGCTCGTCGGCCAAGGGCGGCGCCGCGGTGCTGCTCTTCTCCCCCGACCTGGACGAGCTGCGCGCCCTCGCGGATCGCATCCTGGTGCTCTACGAAGGCCGCGCCGCGGGCGAGGCGCCGCCCACCGCGAGCGACGAGTCGCTCGGCCGCCTCATGCTGGGCCAGACCGCATGACGTTGCGCGACCGCCTCCTCGGGCCCGCGCGCGAGCCGTTCTGGGCAGCCTCGCTCGCGGTGCTGGCCGCGCTCGCGGTGTCGTTCCTCGTCGTCGCCGCCTCCGGGAAGAACGCCGCGCTGGGGTTCGCCCATCTGTTGCAAGGCGCGCTGGGCGGACCCGGACCGCTCGGCGAGACGGCCGTCAAGTCGGGCGTCCTCATCCTGACCGGGCTGTCCGTCGCCGTCGCGTTCACGGTCGGGCTCTTCAACATCGGGGGCGAAGGACAGCTCATCTGGGGCGCGCTGGCCGCGGCGGTGGTGGGCCGCGCGCTCGATCTACCCGCGCCCCTCCTCATTCCCGCGTCGCTGCTCGCCGCGGCGGCAGCGGGCGCGGCCTGGGGCCTCGTCGCCGGGGTGCTCAAGGTCCACCGGGGCGTCCACGAAGTCATCTCGACCATCTTGCTCAACTGGATCGCGATCCACCTGGTGCACGGCTGGCTCGTCGCCGGACCGCTCGCCGCGCGCGGGTCGGGCAGCTCCGTCAGCATGGCCGGGACGGAGCCCATCCGCACGGCGGCCTGGCTTCCCCGCCTCCTGCCCGCGTCGCGCCTCGACCTCGGGTTTCCCATCGCGCTCGCCTGCGCGGCGGCGGTCTGGTTCCTGCTCACGCGGACGCGGCTCGGGTTCGAATGGCGGGCGGTGGGCGCCGGGGCCGGCGCCGCCGAGGCGAGCGGAATCCCGATCCGGCGGCGCGTGTGCGAAGCGATGAGCGCGTCCGGCGCGCTGGCCGGACTCGCGGGCGGGTTGCTCGTGCTCGGCACGGAGCACCGGTACCCGGGCGTCTTCCGCACCGGATACGGATTCGACGGCATCGCCGTGGCGCTGATCGGAGGCGGCACGGCCCCGGGCGTCGTGGCTGCCGGCCTCGTCTTCGGCGCGGTGCGCGCGGGCGCGACGCGGCTGCAGCTGATCGGGATCCATCCCAGCTTCGCCGAGCTGATCCAGGGGATCGCGGTGCTGCTCGTCGCCGCTCCGCGGCTGTTCGCGCCCCTGCTCGTGCGGCTGCGCGCCATCGCGCGCCCACCGGGCGTTCCGCCGTGAGCGCCGCAATCTCCAGCGTTCTGGAGTTCGCGCCGCCCCTGGTGCTGGCCGCGCTCGGCGGAGTGCTGAGCGAGCGCGCCGGCGTGGTGAACATCGGGCTGGAAGGAATGATGCGCTTCGGCGCGTTCGCGGCGGCCGTGGGCGCGTTCTTCACAGGTTCGCCATGGCTGGGCCTCGCCTGCGGGGCGCTGGCGGGCGCGGCCGCGGCGGGCGTGCACGCGCTCCTGTCTCTCCGCTTCCGCGCCGAGCAGGTGGTGAGCGGAATCGCGCTCAACCTCGTGTCGCTCGGCCTGACGACCTTCCTGCTCGAGGCGACGTTCGGCTCCTCCGGCGTGAGCCCGCCGGTGCCCGCCCTGCCGCGCGACGCTTCCGGGCGAACGGCGCTCGCCTGGGTGGCCATCGGCTTGCCGATCCTGCTGCACGTCGCGTTCGTGCGCACGCCGCTGGGGCTGCGCATCCGCGCCGCCGGCGAGAACCCGCGCGCCGTCGCCACCGCGGGAGTGCGCGTGCTGCCCTTGCGCGCCGCGTGCGTCCTCGGGAGCGGCGTCCTCGCCGGCCTCGGCGGCGCCGCGCTGTCGGTGGGCATCCTGGGGCAGTTCGACGCGCGCATGCCCGCCGGCCAGGGCTTCATGGCGCTCGCCGCGATGGTGTTCGGCCGCTGGACTCCGCTCGGCGCGGCGGGGGCCGCCTTCTTTTTCGCCGCCGCCGATGCGCTGCAGCGGCAGCTGTCCTTCTCGCTGCACGCAGCCGACCTGCGTCTGTCGGGGATCTTCCTCGCGCTGCCCTACGCGCTGACGCTGCTCTTGCTCGCCGCCGGGGCGGGGCGCATCCGCGCTCCCGCCGCCGA
>DASWGI010000330.1:0-4351 GCA_036393835.1 Myxococcales bacterium
CGGGGCCACCCGCGGGCCGGCCGAGAAGCTCGAGCTGACGCGCGTCTTCTTCAAGCAGATCGACCTGCGCGGCACCACCATGGGCACCGACGACGAGTTCCGCGCCATGCTGAAGCTGGTCGCGCGCGAGCGGGTCCGGCCTCTGGTGGACCACGTGTTTCCGCTCTCGCAGGCCGCCGAGGCGGACCGCCGCATGGCGCAATCGGAGCAGATGGGGAAGATCGTCCTGAACTGCCGCGCCTGAGCGCAAGAAAAGGGCGGCGCGGGGGAGGATTCACCGCACGCGCCGCCCTGCGACGTACTGCTCGTCAGTCGTCGTCCTCCTCGCGCTCGAACCGCAGCAGGTTCGCTTCCGCCCTGCCGGAGAAGTTCTCGATCCCGACCACCATCACGCCGAGCGCTGGCGTGGCGGCGAACTCGGTCGGATCGATCGTCAGCGGCACCGAGGCGCGGGAGCGCGGCCCCACCACGGCGAACGCGCCGGTGCTGACCGCATTGTTGAACGCGTTGAACCTGCCGGCATTCGGGCCAACCACGGCTGTGCCATTCACGACCGCCTCACCGAGGAAGTCGAAGTCGCCAGTGAACCCGTCGAACCCCTGGGCGGCAAAGGTGAAGCGCGGGCTCGACGCCTTGATGCCCAGGTCGCCCGCGACGACCGGCATGAGGATCGTCGACTCGTTGGTCGGAGCGGTGGCGGCGAACGTCAGCGATTGGCACGGGGGCGGCACGGTGGCGCTGCACGCCGGGAACTGCTTGCGGGTCTTGAGATCGAAGATGACCACCCGGACGCGGCCACTCGTCAGACCTTGCGAGACCACGGCCAGATCGAAGTTGCCGTCCCCATTCACGTCGACCAGGATGTCGTACTCGTTGAGCACCGGCGTCGTCCATGCGTGGAACGTGTTCACCGCGAAGACGAGCAGACACCGCGCCGTCGAGGCGCCGCACGGGGCGCCAGTGCTGAGGTCGAACGACTGGACGCCCACCGCGCGCAGGCCGGCCGTGGAGGCCTTCCTGTTCTTCCCGCGCAGGCCCCACGCGTAGAAGTCGGCGCTCCCGGTCACCGCGGGCGAGTCGTTCCTGACCTCCGCCGTCGTGCTGGGTCTGGCGGGGCCGAAGTCGTCGGACGCGAACTTCGCTTCAACCTCCGACCGGGCCCGCGCGATGAGGAAGTAGGGCACCGCGAGGGAGGTGCCACCGTTGCCGCTCGCCGTCGTGGGACTCAGGGTGATGAGGCCAGATGCCTGACGGAACCCGCCGGCTCCCGAGGCCGGGTTGCCGGTGGCGCTCCCCGCGGTCGCGGCCGGGACGTTCAGCCGGACGCGCACCTCGCGGCTCTCACCTCGCTTCAGCGTCAAGGTCGACGGCGAGACCGAGACCGAGTGCGGCGAGTTCACCGCGGCTGCCCCGGCGATCGCGGCCGTGGAGAACGTCTGGGTCGACGACCCCAGGTTCCGCACACGGATCTCCTTCTCCCCGGAGAAGTCGCGCGAGAACTGGGCGACGCCGAAGCTGACGTTGCCGGCGTCCCGCGTCCCGCGCGCGACCACGGAGGTGCGCGTCGCCGCGAACGGCTGGACCAGCCCGGAGCCGCCCAGTTTCGCCTGGAAGCCGCCGAGTTGCGACGCATCGGCCGTGTTGGCGATCGCCAGCCGCACGTTCTCCGCGTCCCAGTCCGGGTGCGACTGCAGCGCCAGCGCCGCCACTCCGCTCACGTGGGGTGTGGCCATCGACGTGCCTGAGAGGCGCACGCCGAGGTTGCCGGTGCCGATCGCCGTGGACAGGACGCTCACGCCGGGCGCGGTCACGTCCGGCTTGAGGAAGCTGTCCAGGTTGCGCGGCCCGCCCGAGGTGAACCCTGCGAACCGCTTGAAGCCCGGGTTCGCGATGTCGGCGGCCGCGAGCGTCGTGCTGGCGGCGGCGATCACGGCGCGCGCGTCGGCGCCGAGCACGCTCTGCGAGGTGCCCCGCACACCGAGGAACGGGATGGTGACGATCTTGCCGTTGGCCGGATCGAAGATGTCACCCTCGAACACGCCGAACGTCGTGTCGTTGTTGATCAGCACCACGGCGGCGGCTCCGTGCCGCTGGCCGAAGATGGCGCGATCGACCCGGGCGCAGACGCCACGGAGGGCCACCACGAGCTTGCCGGTAATCTTCGCCGGGTCGTATTCCTTCTCGGCGCAGCCGAGGGACACTCCCTCCGCTCCGGTCTTCGCCGTATCCGGAAGGACGAAGATCGACAGCGTACCGCTCGGCAGCGCCCCCGCGTTGTTGTTCTGCGCGCTGATCTTCGGCCCCGTGTTCAGCGTTAGCGTCGCGCCGGGGAACGTGGCGGTCGAGTCCATGGCCGCCGCCGCGAGGGTCTTGTCCCCCGCCGCAGGGGAACCGAGGAAGTAGACGCTCTGGCCGGCGTTGCCGGCCGCCGCCACCACGATCAAGCCGGCCTCGGCCGCCTGCTCGGACGCCTCGGCGTCCGCCGTGTCCTCGGGGCCGAAGTCCGCGCCGAGCGACATGCTGATGATCTGCATGCCGTGCTCCACGGCCCAGTCAATGGCCTCCACGACCACGTCGGTGGAGCCCACGCATCCGAAGACGCGGACTGCATAGACGTCGGCCAGCGGAGCGACGCCGGGGCCGATCCGGAACTTCACCTTCGGTGTGTTCGCGTCGTACGGACCCCGGAACGTCGTTCCATCGTCCTTGACGCCGAAGCCGGCGGCCGTCCCGGCCACGTGGCTGCCGTGCCCGTTGCAGTCGAGCGGGTTGGGATCCGGCTGAGGCGTGCTGTGCGCGGGATCCGACGCGTTGTAGTCGTCGCCCACCAGGTCCGTGCCACCCTTCACCTTGGGGGCATTGGGTCCGAAGAGCGCCGGATCCGCCGCCTTGGTGCTGTTGGCGAAGGCAGCGTTGAACGCCGCGACCGTTCCGGGCCCGCCGAGGTTCGCGTGCGTGAAGTCGGCCCCGGTATCGAGGATGGCGAGCTTGATGCGCTCTCCGTGGAACGCGGGCGAGCCGCCCCAGACTGCCGGCGCGCCGATGAACGGCACGCTGACCGCGTTGACCGGCTTGTAGGTCAGGACCGGCTTCATCCCGACGACGCCCGGCAGCGTCGCCATCGAGGCAAGCTGCGCCGGCGTGGCGCGCACCTTGATGCCGTTGACGGCGTGCTGCAGCTTCGCCACCACCGTGCCGCCCATCGCCTCGATGGTCGGTGAGATCGCGTCCTGCTGCCTGCGCAGGTTCTCGGCGATCGAGCGCCGCTCGGATTCCGGGATCTGCTTGCCGGGCGCGCGGCCGCGGACCACGGCGACGGGATCGCCGGCCATCTTGAGGATGACCGTCAGGGGCTGCGCCGCGAGGGAGACCTCGCGCAGCGGCTGCTCGTCGGGCGAAGCCAGCTCGAACCGCTGGGCCGAGTTGGTTTGGGCAAGGGAAATTTGGGAAAATGTTGCGGTCAGAGTGGCGGCAAGCAACGACAGGCGGAGCTTCGACATCGACGTACCCCCCCGTGCGTGAGCGATGTGTGCGGAGATGTAGGCGAGGCAGGATACGCCCGCCGGCACGTCAGTCAAGCGCCCCAGGGCCCGCCTGTTTGTACCGGTCCATTTCGGTGGGCCGGGCACGTGAAACGAAGGCGGCGCGGAGGGATCATCCCCCGCGCCGCCTTGGCTCTGCAGAGACCGGACGGTCAGGCCCTAGCCGTCGTCATGCTCCTCACCGGGGCGGATCGTCTGCGCCTCCCGCTTCGCGGCGTCGCGGTAGAGCAGCAGCAGCCCCTTCTGCGATGGCGAGGCGCTCGCGTTGGCCGCGACCTCGGTGACCGTCAGCGTCGCCCTCCCTCCGGCAGGCACGCCGGTATCCGGGAGGCCGCTGCCGGTGAAGCG
Source organism: Myxococcales bacterium (assembly GCA_036393835.1). Classification (GTDB taxonomy): domain Bacteria; phylum Myxococcota; class Myxococcia; order Myxococcales; family 40CM-4-68-19; genus VBKO01. Next base: position 3,891 of record DASWGI010000330.1, read on the forward strand.
CGGCGCCGCCAAGGTGACCGTCATGTTCTCGATCACATCGGTGACGTTGCCGGTGAAGTAGTTGTCGACGGCGAAGACGGAGAAGTCGAACTGGCTGGTCGGAGTGAGCCCGAGGTCTGGGTGGCGATACGGCCTTGAGCTGAGAACTCAGCGTCCGCGGGCAAGGACAGCGCGCTGACATCGGGCGCCTGTAGGCGCTGCGCGAAGACGGCGGCGGGAAGAGCGAGTGCGGCGAGGGATGCGCGGCGCCACACAGACCGCGAAGACTGGAGCGCGCCGATCAGTCGTCGTCGTGGCCCCGCTGCACGCTCCGGACGGCCGCGTCCGCGTTCACCAGGCCGAAGCCGGTGAACCGGTTGATCCGCTCCGGCGGCGCCGCGAAGACGGTGCCGGTGAACGTGCTTCCGTTGTCGAGGGTCACGGCGACGGTCATCCCGCGGAACCGGTCCGGATCCTCCCGC
>DASWGI010000331.1:0-9945 GCA_036393835.1 Myxococcales bacterium
GGCGCCCTTCACCTGCGTGAGCGTCCCCGCCTCGCAGGCGTCGACGATGGCCACCTTGGCTTCGGCGGCGGAGCCGCTGACCGACTTGCGCAGCTCGTCGTAGCCGATGCGCTGATCGCCCAGCTCCAGCCCCTGCGGGCCTGCGTGCCCCGAGAAGTAGACGACGAGCAGCGCGCGCTCGCCGGCCGCCCGCGCCGAGGCGATGCGCGCCTCGGTGGCGGCGAGCGCCTCGTGCACCGCGGACGGCGTCGAGCCCTGCAGCAGCACGATGCGGTCCGAGGAGAAGTCGCCCAGCTCGCGGAGCGCCTGCGCGAACCGCTCGGCGTCCTTCTCGGCGAACCAGAGCCGCGCGCGCCCCGCCGCGCCGTGGTTGTTCCCCACCACCACCGCGAAGCGCGCCGCGGCCCGCGCCGCACAGGGCAGCGCGAGCGCGGCGCACGCGGCGAGGGCGGCCAGGTGTTTCACGGGCGCTTTTCCACCAGGAGCGAGACCTGCCGCGTGCCTCTGGGCAACCCGGGCAGCGCGGGTCCCTTGCGGACCTCGTCCGCGCCGCGGACGCTCGCGCGCACACTCTTCATCAGATCCTCGTACCTCAAAGGGCCGGGGCTGCACACTGCATAGAACCGCTCGAGGCCTGCCCGGCCATCCAGCACGGCGCCACCGGGAAGCGCGCCCTGCTTGGAGATCGGCGCGCCGCCGTCGCCCTGCGTCGGGTAGATGCGCGAAATCTGGCCAGATTCGTCCACCGAGACGACCCAGAGATTGCACCGGCCCGCGGGCGATACCGCGAACCGCAGCGCCGCGGAGGAGTGCACTGCCTGGCCGTCCAGCACCATCTTCGCGCCGCCCGGCGCGCCGAGGTAGGCGGCGAGGCTCATGCCGCCCTTTTCCCCGACGTATCCCTCCGGAGGCTCCGACGGCCGGATGGCGACGATCAGCGCGGCAGCGGCAGCGACGGGCGCGATGCCCAGCAGCCACAACCACCTCTTGCGGCGGCCCGGCGCGTTCTTCTCCAGCACGGCGTCCAGCGTGGCGGGGAGCACGAATCGGCGGAAGTCCTCGCCTTCGCGCTCCATCCGCGCGACCCGGGCGCGACAGCGTTCGCAACCGGCGAGGTGGGGGACGACCTTCGAGGTCTCGCGGTCGAGCAGGTACGCCTCGAGAGCGAGCTCCGACGGGTGGCGGTTCACGGTTCGCTCCTCATGAGATATTTGCGTGCGTTGCCCACGAACCGCTGCAGCTTGCGCGCGACGGTCCGCCGCGAGATTCCCAACGCCTCCGCGACCTCCTCGTGCTCCATCCCGTCGACGAACACGCCGACGGCGACGGCTTGCGTCTCCGCGTCGAACCGGGCCAGCACCCGCTGCACCAACTGGCGCTCGGGCACGGCGTCCGGCGCATCCTGCGCGGCCATCTCCATCTCGGGCAGCGCCTCCTCGCCCCGCCGGCCCGCGTTCCGGCGCAGGTTGAGGCAGTGGTTGGTGGCCACCCGGTAGATCCACGGCAGCGCCGTGTCCCGGCTCTCCAGTTTCGGGGCGTCGCGCATGAGCTTTCCGAAGACCTCCTGGGTCGCGTCCCGGGCAGCCTCCTTATCGCCGAGCAAGCGCAGGCACCGCCGGTAGATGGCGGGACCGTACGTCTTGTAGAGCTCGGCGACCCGTTCCCGGGGGTCCAGAACCCGCGACCTCCTGCCGGCTCACACACCCGCGCGCGCTGCGAGGTGCCAGAAAAGGCCCGGCGCGGGCAGCCTAGCAGGCGCCCGCGCCGGGAACCGCATTCTGTGCGCTAATTACACGCGGGTTCGTACGTGGCGCTGATGTGGGAGCCTGGAGCCGGAACGGCGTCGTGCGGGAACACCACCCGGTTGCTGGCCGGGTCGTAGCGGAAGTTCGTGGTCGCCGCGCCGTTCACCGTGACCGCCATCTGCGCCGGGTCGCGCGGATGGGCCGAGAGCGGGAAGCTCGTGAGCGGCAGCAGCAGCGTGCCCAGCGCATCGTCCAGCATGGTGCCGAAGTTGTTCAGGTCGCAGATGTCGTAGAGCTTTCCGTTCATCTGCCGCGCGATCTCCATGTACCGGTTGCCGACCTGCTCCACGTTGTTGCACCTGTGCAGCCCGACGATCCCGGCGAAGGAGATCAGGTCCAGCGCCCCCTTCTTCACCTGGGACAGCCTGCCGACCATCTCGGAGACCGGCGGCGGGTTCACGACGTCGTTGTCGTCGTCGGCGTCGCTCACCGCGAGCAGCGCCAGGCGGGCGTCGTCGCGCAGGAAGCCCGCGTTGCCGTCGTTGGGCCAAGGCGTGCCCGGAGCCTTGGTGGAGCTGACCAGCGGAGGCGTGAGCGCCGCCAGCACCGGGTCGAGGAAGCGCTCGTCCCAGTGGCACAGCCCCACCTTGGTGTTGTCGAAGAGCACCTGCTTCACGTTCGGCGTGGTGGGCGTGAGGATGCGCGGGCGCGAGTTGTCCACCGGGAAGAACCGGCCTCCCTCGCCGCCGCTGGCGCCTCCCGGGCACTGCGTCCACCCGCCCGTGTAGGGCGTCATGCCGGTGGAGGTGACCGCGATGTGGAAGTCGGCGTTCGCCAGGGCGATGCGGTTCCAGAGGTGGTCGAGGTTCGCCGCCAGCGCCTTCTGCTCGTCGTCCATCGAGCCCGAATTGTCGATGACGATCAGCATGTCGACTTTCGGAGTGGACTGCTCCCACTTGTCGAGGACCGTGTTGGCAGGCACGGCGCCGCCGGTGAGGCCCACCTGGAAGGGCGCGGCGTGGGTCGAGATCCAGATCTGGAGGGAGGCCACGTCGTCGCCCAGCGAGGTCGGGGTGTAGCGCATGCCGATCGGCATCTGGGAGTTGGGCGGCACGGTGAAGGGCAGCCCGGGCATGGTGCTGATGGTGAACGGCCCCGGGGTGATCTGCGCCGCGGTCACCGTCACCGGCCCGCTGCACTGGTTCGTGGCGTACGCAAAGTGCTCGGGCAGGCTGCAACCCGGCTGGGTGCCGCCGAAGTCGACCGCGCCGGGCGTGACCGAGAAGCAGCCGTCGTCGCCGGTGCCGCGCAGGTCGACCACGGGGGCCTGCAGGCCCGGGTTGCTCATGTAGAGCTCGACCTGCCCGCGGTAGTCGCCCACGGCCTGCGGCGTGAACTCGACCCGCACCGACATGCGGCCGCCGGGCGGGATGGTGCGGCCGGCGGGCGCGACCAGGCCGGGCCAGTGGAACGCCGGACCGCCGGAGATGATGTCCGGCTCGCCGAAGATGCAGTCCTCCGAGCCGGAGTTGATCAGCTCGAACCCTTGCGTGGTCGGATGGAAGATGGGCGCGAGCCCGAAGTCCACCGTGGTCGAGGGATAGACGGTCACCTGGCAGGGCAGGAGCTGCCGGCCCAGGGCTGTCATCGGGACCTCGATGGACGGGTGCAGGCCGTCGTTCGACTCGATCACGAGCGAGACATTCTCCTGCCGCGCCTGGTTGGGGGTGAAGCGCGCCGTCAGCACACCCTGGTTGCCGGGCTGGCCGATGGTCCAGGGCAGGGGCGGCGTGCTGAACGACCACACCGCCGGATCGCCCTTGAGCGTGACGCGCTGGATGACGAGCGGGGCGCGCCCGGTGGGATCGAGGCCGACGTTGGTGAGGAAGAGCTTCTTGGGCCGGGTGGTGCCGATCGAGGCGGCCTCGAAATCGAGCGGATCGGGCCGCGCGTCGATCACCGGGCCGTAGCCGGTGCCTACCAGGTCGAGATCGTCCGGCGCTCCCTCGGAGGCGAGGAGGCTCGCGTGCCGCTCCTGCGGGCCGAGCTGGGTCGGCGCGAACCGCGCGGTGCCCGAGACGGTCTGGCCGGCGGCGAGCGTCAGCGGGAAGACTGGGTTCCCGGCGAGCTGCACCGAGTAGTCGCCGGCGGGGACCACCAGGCCGGTCACCACCAGGGGCCGCTTGCTGGTGTTGCGCGCGGTGAACGCGACCTCCTTGGAGGCGCCCAGCCGGACCAGGCCGAAATCGATGCGGGGCGGCTGCACGTCGAGCAGGCTGATGACTCCGTTGCCCGAGAGCACGAACGGCAGCGGGCTGCAGGTCGGGCAGGGCGTGACCTGCATCGTCGCCTGCGCCGCCCCGAGGCGTGCGGGCGTGAAGTCCACCTGGACCGTGGCGGACTCCTCCGCGCCGAGCGAGACCGTCCCTTCGCGCGAGGAGTGGAACGCGCCCGCATCGGCGCCGGCCGGCGGAGCGATCCGGACGTCGGTGCGCGCGTGCCCGTCGTTGTTGGTCAGGGTGAAGGAGAGCGAGACGGTCTTGCCGAGCACCACGTCGCCGAAGTCGAGCGACTGGACGGAGAGCTGCGCGAGGCCGCGGACCGCGTGGCCGCGCACGTCCACGTCCTGCGTGGAGGCGCTCACCGGAGTGCCGAGCTGGAACCGATCGGAGCGCATCCCGAGCACGCTCGGATGGAAGCGGACCCGGACCCGCGCCGCCTCCCCCGCGCGCAGCGTCAGCGGGAGCCCGTCCACGTCGAAGTCGGAGGTGCGCGGAGCGCCGGGGATGGACGCAACCGTCGTGGTGCGGACGCCGTCGTTGCGCACGACGACCTCGCCGCGCTCCTCGCGGCCGAGCGCCACGTCGCCGAAATCGTACGATCCCGGGTCGACGGCGATCGCGTCCGACACCTGCCAGACCTGCTGCTTTCCCCCGTCCCCGCAGCCCGCCACCCAGACAACCGCGCACGCCACCGCCCAGCGCCGGCCCATGCTTGACCTCCCGACCGGGGACCGCGAGGTACACGCCGCGTGCCAAGGCGGCCGAGAGAGCGGGCGCCAGTCGCCGCCGATGGGGCGGCGCTGCGCTCTTGGAGAGGCGGTCAGGTGGGCGGCGCTGCGTCCTGGGGCCGGGCTACTTGCCCGTGTAGACGAACGCGCCCGAATCCGTCGCGAACACGACCCGGGTCTAGGTCGAGGGAGATCTGGTTCACGCTCGGTCCGGGAACGACACCTCGATAGGAAATCCATTGCCCAGTCCTGCCCCCCCGCGCCATGCCAGGGGCCGCGCGGGCATGAATTCCGCTTCCGGGTTAGAACCGTTCCGTGCCCGAGGACCTGGAAGTACCCACCTGGGTCGAGGTGGAGGCGGACCCCGCGCACGTGCGTCGCGAGAGGGAGAAGGCCCGGCAGCTGCGGGCGAGCGCCTGGTGGCGCCGGCGCCTGCAGCGGGGGCTTTGCGCGTACTGCGGCGGCACCTTCTCCGAGCGCGAGCTGACGATGGACCACGTGGTGCCGGTCGCGCGGGGCGGACGCAGCGTACGAGGCAACGTGGTCGCCAGCTGCAAACCCTGCAACGCGCGCAAGAAGCTCCTCACCCCGGCGGAGCAGCTGCTGCTCGCCCGGCAGGCTGCCGGGCGGGCGGGCGAGGAGGACGGAGAGTAGATGGGACTCGATCCGCGCGACTTCCCGGTGCAGGAGCACGCGCTCGGCAACGGGCTCCAGGTCAGGCTGCTGCCGGATCGGGGATTGCCCATCGCCACCCTGTACAGCTTCTTCCGCGTCGGCTCGCGCAACGAGCGGCCGGGGATCACCGGCATCAGCCACCTCTTCGAGCACATGATGTTCAACGGCTCGAAGAAGTACGGGCCCAAGGAGTTCGACCGGCGCCTGGAGTCGGCCGGCGGCACCAGCAACGCGTACACCTCGACCGACGTCACGGCGTACTACGAGGACTTCGCGTCCGAGGCGCTGCCGCTGGTGCTCGATCTCGAGTCCGACCGGATGGCGTCGCTCATCATCGACGACGACTCCCTGCAGCGCGAGCGCAAGGTGGTGAAGGAGGAGCGCCGCTTCCGCACCGACAACGACCTCGACGGCATGATGGACGAGGCCCTCTCGGCGCTGGCCTTCCAGGCCCACCCGTACCGCTGGCCGGTGGTCGGCTGGATGAGCGACCTGAACCGCATCACCCGGCAGGACTGCGAGCGCTACTTCCGCACCTACTACGCGCCCAACAACTGCACGCTGCTGCTGGTGGGCGACTTCGACCCGGCCGACGCGCTGAAGCGCATCGACAAGCTGTACGGCGCCATCCGCCACGGCGAGCCGTTGCCTGAGGTGCCGGACGGCGAGCCGCCGCAGAAGGGCGAGCGCCGCGCGGTCATCCACTATCCGGCGCAGGCCCCCGCGCTCCTGGCGGGGTTCCGCACTCCGAACGGGCGCCAGCCGGACTCTCTGGTCCTGGACCTCATCGAGGCGTCGCTCAGCTACGGCGAGGGAGCGCGCCTCAAGCGCGCGCTGATCTACGAGCAGGAGCTATGCGTCGACGCCAACGTGTACTTCGGCTGGCGCATGGATCCGGGGCTCTTCCAGATCTCCTTGAAGCTCAATCCGGGGGTCGACCCGGCGCGGGCGGAGTCGGCGCTCTGGGCCGAGCTCGCGCGCCTGGCGGACGAGCCGATGCGGGAGGCGGAGCTGCAGCGCGCGAAGAACTTCGTCCGCTCGGGCCTTCTGCGCGGCCTGCAGACGGCCAACGGCCGCGCGCACACCCTGGGGCAGATGGAGGTCATGCTGGGGAGCTGGCGCGCATTCCTCGACCTGCCCGACCGCTACCAGGCGGTGACGCCGCACGACGTGCAGCGGGTGGCCCGCGCGACCTTCGCGCCGCACCGGCGCAACCTGGTCACGCTGGTGCCGGGCGAGCTGCCCGAGGGGGTCCCGGCGTGATCCGCGACGTCGCGCTGCCGCCGCTCCAGATCGCGCAGGAGCCCTCGGGGCTCACGCTGCTCGCCATCCAGAGGCGCGCGGTGCCTCTCTTCCACGCCCGGCTGAGCGTGCCCGCCGGCGCCGCGGAGGACCCGCGCGGCAAGGCCGGGCTGGCGCAGTTCACGGCGGACCTCCTGCGGCGCGGCACGATGCGGCGCGACGCGCGTGGGGTGGACGAGCTGATCGAGAGCATGGGAACCGGCCTGGGCATCGAGGTGTCGCTCGACGAGGCGGCCCTGACGCTGACCGTGCCCGGTGACCTCTCCCAGCAGGCGCTGGACGCGCTGCTGGAGGTCGCGCTCGAGCCGTCCTTCCCCGAGGAGGAGGTGGCCTCGGCGCGCCGCCGGACGTTGGCCTCGCTGCAGAGCGACCTCGACGAGCCGAGCAGCGTGGCAGGGCGCGCGGTGGTGACGCTCGGCTACGGCGCGCACCACCCCTACGGGCATCCGGCGCACGGCTTCCGCCGCGACGTGGAGACCTACCAGCGGGAGGATGCGCTCGGCTTCCACGCCAGCCGCTTCAACGCGCGCGGCGCGCTCCTCGCTCTGGTGGGCACGGCTCCCCCGGAGCAGCTCCTGGAGCTGGCGCGCGCGCGGCTCGCGCAGGTGCGCTGGCCCTCCGAGGCCCGGCGGGCGCCGCTGGACTTCGCCGCGCTGCCGCGCGAGGGGATGCGCGCGCTGGTCTGGCACAAGCCCGACTCGACCCAGGCGCAGCTGCGCATCGTCGGGACGGGAATCCCGCGGCGCTCGCCGCTCTACATGCCGGGGGTGGTCGAGAACACCGCCCTGGGCGGCGGGTTCACCTCGCTCCTGGTGGACGCCATCCGCGTCGATCGAGGCCTCTCGTACAGCGTCTCGACGCGCCTCGCGATGGCGCGCCACGCGGGGTTGTCGGTCTTCTCCTCGTTCACCAAGAACGAGACCCTGCGCGAGCTGGTGGACGTGGCGCTGGAGAAGATGCGCGAGTACGCGCGCACCGGGCCGTCGAAGGACGCGCTGGAGAAGGCCAGGTCGTACCTGGCCGGCCTCTTCCCGCTGGGGCTCGAGAGCAACGAGGCGCTGGCCGAGCAGGTGGCGGACGCGATCCTCGACGGGCTCGGGCTCGAGCACCTCGCCACCTACCGCAGCCGGATCGGCGCGGTGACCGCCGCCCAGGCCCGCGAGGCCGCGGCGCAGCTCTCGCCCGCCCGCGACGGAGCGCAGATCGTGGTGGTCGGCGACGGCGAGGTGGGCCGCAAGGCGCTGGCGGACCTGTGCCCGGTGGACGTGCGGCCGATCGAGGAGCTGGCGTAGCGGCCGCCGTCTTCGGCGGCGCCATGTTCGTTCGCGGGCTTCGCGGACCGCGGCTAGAGCGGCTGCGTAAAAGACACGCCGAACAGCGCGTCGGGCGCGTTGCTGCTCCAGGCCCACTTCAACGTGCTGCGGGGGTTGGGCCCCGGCGTGAAGTCCTCGCTGAACCAGACGGTGAAGCGCCCGCGGCGCACCGCGAAGCTCAACTGGTTGTGCACGCGGAAATCGGCGAAGACGCCCGAGGAGAGCAGGCCGTCGTCGCCGTTCGCCGGCTCGCGGTTCCAGCCGGCGGGGAAGATCGGCGACAGCGCGCGATCCTCGAAGAGGAAGGTGGTCTCGCCCCAGGAGGCGGCCACCGACAGCTCCGCGGTGAAGTGCCAGGTCTTGGGCTGCAGCGAGCAAGTGCAGGCCAGCTCCGACCACGCGCTCAGCGCCAAAAGGCCGTGCAGCGTCAGCCAGCCGGTAGGCTCGAGGGTCCCCAGGAGGCCCGCGCCCGCATCGAACCCGCCCGAGCCGCCGGCGCTGCCGAGCGAGCCCACCGGGAGCTTCACGTCCAGCCGCGCCGCGACTCCCCAGTTCGCCGCCTCGGCCAAGGTGACCTGGTTGCGCAGGACCAGGTCGCCCAGCGCCAGCGCCGAGCCGCCGTTCAGGGCGAAGGCAGACCCCCCGTCGTCGCCGAACAGGAGGTGGAGCTCGTTGCGCGGATTGGCATCGCGGCGGAAGTTGAACGCGCCGCTCAGTGCGTGCCAGCGCTCGATCGTCCGGTCGGTGTAGCCGCCCCAGTGCAGGGTCAGGCGGCCCTCCACGGTGGTCGAGACGCGTGCAAACGCGGGTCCGAGCGCGCGCGACCACGGCACCCGCACCCGCAGCGCGATCGAGTCGGCCTGCTCGTCGAGCTCCTGCGACGCGAGGTGCGGCCCGCCCGTCAGCTTCATCCCCTCGTTCCACGTGTTCGCGATCGTGTAGCGCAAGTCCAGCTCGGGCGCGGCGAGGCTTCGCGCGTCGGCGCCCGTCACGTCGAGGAACAGCTCCCGCAACGGGCCCTGCGTGCGCGCGCCGAGCGGGGCCCGCGACTGCGCGCGCGCGGCGGCGGAGGCGAGAAGCAGGAAGAGGAACGCGCGGCGCACCGCGGGGCAGCGTACCCGAGAGCACCCGCCCTCGCGCGAGACTTTCAGCCCCGCAGCAGGAGCTGCGTGGGCCGGGGTAGGACGCCACGCACCATTCCGCGCACGGCGTCCATCAGCGGCGGGCACTTGCGGCCGGGCACCAGCAGGCCGCGCGACCCGTTTCCGGCGACGACGCGCGCGGGGATGCCGCCCACGGTCGCGCCGTCCGGCACGTCGGTCTCGACCACGGCGTTGGGGCCGATCGCCGCGTCGTTGCCGACCCGGATGGGGCCGATGAGCCTGGCGCCGGGGCCGATCTGCACTCGATCGCCGATCCAGGGCGCGCCGCTGGAGGCGGCGATGGTGACGCCCTCGGCGAGATCGCAGTCGCGGCCGATGTGCGCGTCCGCCGCGACGCGGATCCCGCCCACGCGGCCCACGCGCAGGCCGCCGCCCACCTCGGCCGACGGCGGGAGCGCCACGCGCGCGAGCGTGCCGACGAGCAGCTCGAACGGCTTGTGCGCGCACCTGGCGGGCAGGAGGAGAAGTCGCGGCAACCGGCGCAAGGCGCGCCCCAGCCGGTAGGTGAAGACGACCCAGGTGCCCGGGTCGACGAGGACGTCGATGGGTCGCGCGCCCGCCCGCGCCAGGCGGTCGATGTCGCGCCACAGATGGTCGATGAGCTCCACGCTGCCCTCCCGTTGAATAGTGGACCGGCAGGGCGTGTGCGCCAAGTGCACAGCCAGGCAACCAGCCGCCCGCCCCGGGTTGAGCATGAGGGGGCTACAAGCATCACGCGGAGGCGCGGAGACGCGGAG
>DASWGI010000332.1:0-3556 GCA_036393835.1 Myxococcales bacterium
CGCCTGGCGGCGGCGGAGCGGGAGCGGCGGCGCCCGCGCAGCGAGGACCCGTTCGCCGCGCGCCTCGAGCTGGCCGCGGAGCAATTCATCGCCCGCCGCGCGAGTGGCGCGCCGACGATCATCGCCGGCTATCCGTGGTTCACCGACTGGGGGCGCGACACGATGATCGCGCTGCCGGGACTGTTGCTCGCCCGCGGGCGTCTCGACGACGCCCGGCAGGTGCTGCGCGGGTTCCTCGCCTTCCTCGATCGCGGGCTGATCCCCAACCGCTTCCCCGACCGGCCCGAGGAGAGGCCCGAGTACAACACCGTGGACGCGACGCTCTGGCTGTTCCAGGGCGTCTTCGCCTACCTCCAGGCGGGCGGGAGCGCGTCGTTCCTGCGCGACGAGTTCCTCCCGGCCGGCAAGGAGATCCTCCGCTGGCACCGGGAAGGGACGCACCACGGCATCCGCGTCGATCCCGAGGACCACCTGCTCACCCAGGGCGAGCCCGGCGTGCAGCTCACCTGGATGGACGCGCGGGTCGGCGACCGCGTGATCACGCCGCGGCACGGGAAGCCGGTCGAGATCAACGCGCTCTACTACAACGCGCTCCGGCTCATGTCGCTGTGGACGCACGGGTGCGGCGACGCGGAGAGCGCCGCCGTGTACGCGCGCGAGGCCGACGCCGTCGGGCGCAGCTTCGAGCGCGCCTTCTGGAACCCCGAGCGCGGATGCCTCCACGACGTGGTCGGTCCTGACGGCCGGCCTGATCCGAGCCTGCGTCCCAACCAGATCTTCGCGGTGTCGCTCCCCTTCCCGCTGCTGCGGCCCGAGCAGCAAAAGGCCGTGGTGCGCGCCGTCGAAGAGAAGCTCCTCACCCCCTACGGGCTGCGCACTCTCGCCCCGGGGGAGGCAGAGTACGTGCCCAGGTACGCGGGCGGTCCAGCCGAGCGCGACGGCGCCTATCACCAGGGGACGGTCTGGCCGTGGCTCCTCGGTCCCTTCATCCGCGCGTACCTCGTCGCCTTCGGCCGGACGCCGGAGACGCTGGCGCGCTGCCGTGAGCTGCTGGCCCCGCTGGAGGCCCATCTGGGCGAGGCGTGCCTGGGGAACGTCAGCGAGGTGTTCGACGCCGAGCCGCCGCACCGGCCGGGTGGCTGCCCTGCCCAGGCCTGGAGCGTCGCCGAGCTGTTGCGCGCGCTGACGGTCGATCTGGCCGAGCCGGCGCGCGGCCGGTCGCGCAAGCCCGCCGAATCGACGCCGGCGTCGAGGCTTGCGGGATGAGCGCCCTGGCCGACGCGTTCCGGCGCCACTGGCCGGAGTACCTGATGGAGGCCGCCGGGCTGGCCGCGTTCATGGTCTCCGCCTGCTTCTTCGCCGTCCTGCTCGAGCACCCCGCCTCGCCCGTGCACGCCGCGGTGGCGAACCCGGCGGCTCGGCGCGCGCTGGGCGGGCTCGCAATGGGGCTCACCGCAGTGGCGATCATCTATTCCCCCTGGGGCCGTCAGTCGGGAGCGCACCTCAACCCTGGCGTCACGCTCGGCTTCCTGCGGTTGGGATGGATCCCGCGCGCCGACGCGGCGTTCTATGCCGCGTTCCAGGTCGGCGGCGGGATCGCGGGCGTGCTGCTCGCCTGGGCGCTGCTCGGGGCGCGGCTCTCGCACCCAGCCACCCGCTTTGCGGTCACCATGCCGGGCCCTCTGGGAACCTTTGCCGCGCTGGCGGCGGAAGCGGCGATCTCGTTCCTGCTCATGACTGCCATCCTGCACGTCTCCGGATCGCGGTACGCGCGCTGGACCGGGGTGGTGGCGGGCGCATTGGTGGCGCTGTACATCGCCGTCGAGGCGCCGCTCTCGGGCATGAGCATGAACCCGGCGCGGTCGCTCGCCTCCGCGCTGGTCGCGGGCGACTGGACGGCGCTCTGGATCTACTTCCTGGCCCCGCCCCTCGCGATGCTGCTCGCCGCGACCGTATACGCGCGCCGCCGCGTTCGCGGCTGCGCCAAGCTCGTCCACGCGGCGGACAAGCGCTGCATCTTCTGCGAGGAGCGGGCGCGCCGTCCGGGGAACGCCAGCCCGCAGCGCATCGTGATCCTGGGCGGTGGATTCGGCGGCATCTTCGCCGCCCGACGCTTGCAGCAGCTCCTCGGCGGGAAGGGCGACTACGACATCGTCCTCGTCTCCAAGGAGAACTACTTCGTCTTCCAGCCCATGCTGCCCGAGGTCATCTCCGGCACCATCGGCCTCACCGACCTGGTCAGCCCGATCCGGCAGCTCGTCCCGGGGGCCGAGATCCACGTCCGCGAGGTGGAGTCGATCGATCCGGAGCGCCGCACGGTCACCACCGCGCCCGGATTCCTGCCGCACGCGCACACGCTCCACTACGACCACCTGGTGCTCGCGCTGGGAACGGTCACAGACTTCCGCGGGCTGCGCGGCCTGCCCGAGCACGCGCTGCCCTTCAAGAACCTGCAGGACGCGCTCGACCTGCGCAACCACGTCATCCGCGCGCTGGAGGAGGCCGCGATCGAGGAGCACGACGCGCGGCTGCGCAAGCAGCTCCTCACCTTCGTCGTCGCCGGGGGCGGCTTCTCGGGCGTCGAGGTGGTGGCGGAGCTGAACGACTTCGTCCGCCGCGTCGCGCGCAGCTACCCGCAGATCGATCCGGCGGAGATCCGCGTGGTGCTGGTGCACTCGCAGGGGCGCATCCTGCCCGAGGTGGGCGAGAAGCTCGGCCTCTTCGCGCAGCGCATCCTGCGCGAGCGCGGCGTGGAGCTGCTGCTCGACGCGCGGCTCTCGGCCGCCAGCGGCGAGGAAGCCATCCTGGGAGACGGCATGCGCATCGGCACCCGCACGCTGGTGTCGACGGTGCCTTCGTTCCCCCACCCCGTGATCGACGCGGTCAAGCTCCCCAAGGCCCGCGGCGGCCGCATCCAGGTCACGCCCGAGCTCGAGGTGCCCGGCTTCCCCGGCGTGTGGGCGCTGGGCGACTGCGCGTCGATCCCCACGCCGGATGGCGGCTCGTCGCCGCCGACCGCGCAGCACGCGACCCGCCAGGCGGAGCTGCTGGCGGAGAACATCGTCGCGACCATCCGCGGCGGGCGCCGGCGCGCGTTCGACTTCAAGGGGCTCGGCAAGATGGGCTCGCTCGGGAGCCGCTCGGCCGTCGCGGAGATCTTCGGGCTGCAGATCTCCGGCGCGCTGGCCTGGTTCCTGTGGCGCAGCATCTACCTGATGAAGCTTCCCGGCCTGGGCCGCCGGCTGAAGATCGCCGCCTCGTGGACCTTCGACCTGCTGCTTCCGCCGGACAGCGTCCTGTTCCGCTTTTCTGCCCCGTCCTCCATGCTCCGCGAGCACTTCGAGCCCGGCCAGGAAGTGTTCCACCAGGGCGACCTCGGCGACCGCATCTACTCCATCGTCGGGGGCGCGGCCGACGTCGTGCACGAGGCCTCTGGCCGAGAGACGGTCCTGGCCCGCCTGGGCCCCGGCGATCTGTTCGGCGAGATGGCGCTGCTCGATCAGACGGTCCGCAGCGCCACCATCCGCTGCGCGGACCCGATGGACGTCTGGAGCCT
>DASWGI010000333.1:0-13295 GCA_036393835.1 Myxococcales bacterium
CAGCTCGAGCCCCGCCTGCGCATCGACTCGACGCTGCGCCCGGAGGAGATCGGCCGGGGGCTCGCCGAGCAGCTCCGGCGGCTGGCGCCGTTCGGCGCCGGGAACCCCGAGCCGGTCTTCGCCTGCGAGCCGCTGGAAGCGCTGGAGGTGCGCACTCTTCCCGATCGGCGCGCCGGAGGACCGGGGCACCTCAAGCTGCGGCTCGCCGCGCCGGCGCCGGCCGGCTGGTCGCCGCGCGTGTCCGACTCGCCCGGCGGCGCCCCGGTCGACGCCATCGCTTTCGGCATGGGCGGGGCGCCCATCGCGCGGGGCGCGCGGGTGCGGGCCGCCTTCCAGATCGGCCTGGACAGCTACTTCGGCGAGGAGCGGGTCCAGCTCAAGGTGAAGGACCTCGCCACCTGAGCGAGGGCCGCGCACGCCGCGCTTCGGGACTCAACGACGAACGCGGAGACGCGGAGACGCGGAGATTCTTTTCAAACGAAACCCTCCGCGCCTCTGCGTCTCCGCGTTGATCTTTTCGTCCTGATCACGGGCGGAGCGGACGAAGCGGCAAGGGCCGCAGCCGGGCGGACCGCGCCGCTTCGACAATGTGGCCAGGGCGTCCTTCAAGCGAGGCCCCACCTCACCTTGCCCTGCGTGAAGAGCGCGCCGGCGCGGGCGGCCTCCTGCATGCGGATTCGCTCGGCCGCGCGCTCGAACTCGTGCTTGCACCTGTCCGAGCAGAAGAAGTAGCGGCGCTTCTTGTACTCACTGCTCGGCACGCCCTCGCCGCTCTCGACGCGCAAGCCGCAGATGGGGTCGTACGCCTTCCCCGAAACCTTCTTCCCCTCGCCCGAATTCACCGCCGCCCCCCGGGATCGCCCGTGTTCGGTTGTGCAACCGAGGCGCCGCCCCGCTTGGGTTGCCGGGCGCGGTGCGCCATCGGCTTCCTCCCCTGGGTACGGGCCTTCCCACCGCGGGTCGCCGTCCGTTCCCGGCTGGCCGGCGTCCTGACCACGCGGGGCGCCTGCCCGGCACGTCCGGACACACCGCGCGTGTCGGAAATGATTTGCGCCGGACGCGTCCGGGCGGCCGCCTGGGGCGCATTCTCCTCCTGCGCGCGCAGGTGGGCCTGCGCCCGCAGCAGGAGCCCGGCTCCGAGCAGCAGCGCACAGGTGGTCTGCGCGGAGAGGAACAGGCGTCCCATGCCGGCAGGGATGTGCAACGGAGGCGCCAAAGCGTTCGCCGCGGCCGCTCGCCCGCCCGCCCGGATGCCTCGCAAGGGGCGGCGAATCGTGCTACCGAACGCCCCGCACCGCACCCCGGAGGACCTGGAACTTGGCCGAATTCATCCGCGACCTGAAGCGCACGCATTCCTGCGGCGAGCTGACTGCCCGGGACATCGGCCGCGAGGTGGTGCTGTTCGGCTGGGTGCACAACCGGCGCGACCACGGCGGAGCGGTGTTCATCGACCTGCGCGACCGCGCCGGCCTCACGCAGGTGGTCTTCGAGGAGGACGCCGGCAAAGAGCTGCAGGAGCTCGCCCACGAGCTGCGCCTCGAGTACTGCATCGGCGTGCGCGGGAAGGTGGTCTCGCGGGGCGCGAACGTGAACCCCAAGCTCCCCACCGGCGAGGTGGAGGTGCACGTCGCGCAGGCCCAGATCTTCAACCGCAGCGAGACCCCGCCGTTCCTCATCGAGGACCGCATCGACACGGCGGAGGAGAAGCGGCTCCACTACCGCTACCTCGACCTCCGCCGGCCGGCGGTGCAGCGCCCGCTGCTCTTGCGCTCGCGGATGAACGCGGCCACCCGGCGCGTGCTCCACGAGCGCGGCTTCCTCGAGTTGGAGACGCCCTTCCTGGTCAAGTACACGCCCGGCGGCGCCCGCAACTTCCTCGTCCCGGCGCGCCTCCAGCCCGGCAAGTTCTATGCGCTGGCGGAGAGCCCGCAGCTGTTCAAGCAGCTCTTCATGGTGGCGGGGTTCGACCGGTACTTCCAGATCGTGAAGTGCTTCCGCGACGAGGACCCGAGGCTCGACCGCCAGCCCGAGTTCACCCAGATCGACCTGGAGATGTCCTTCGTTGCGCAGGACGACGTGTTCACCGTGGTGGAGGAGCTGGTGAGGGCGCTGTGGGGCGAGGTGCTCGGGGTCGAGATCCCCGGGCCGTTCCCGCGCATGCCGTACGAGCAGTCGATGCGCGAGTACGGCAACGACAAGCCCGACCTGCGCTTCGGGATGAAGCACGTCGATCTCACCAGGCTCGTCGCCGACCACCGCGGCGCCGGCGTGCCGATGTGGTCGAGCTTCGCGCAGCCCTCGCCCGGGCAGATCGTCAAGGCGATGGTGGTGCCGGCGAGCGCCGGGCTCTCGCGCACCGAGACCGACAAGCTGGAGGAGATCGCCAAGGGGATGGGCGCCAAGGGACTGGCGCGCGCCAAGGTGGACGAGCAAGGCAACTGGACGCAGAGCCCGCTGGCGAAATCGGTGACCCCGGAGGCGCGGGCGGCGATCAACGCCGCGGTGGGGGCGAAGCCCGGGGACGTGATCCTCTTCCAGTTCGGGAAGGAGGCCCAGGTCCACACCGTGCTGGCGAACCTCCGCCTGCACCTGGGCAAGAAGCTGGGGCTGATCCCCGAGCACGGCCCGCGCGACGCCAAGGACCCGGCGAGCTGGAACCTCCTCTGGGTGGTGAACCCTCCGCTGTTCGAGTACGACGAGGAGCAGAAGAAGTACGTGGCCGCGCACCACGCCTTCACCCGGCCGCGCGACGAGGACTTGCAGTACCTCGACTCGGACCCGGGGCGCGTCTTGTGCCACCGCTACGACCTGGTGCTGAACGGGTTCGAGATCGGCGGGGGATCGATCCGGCTGCACGACCCGGTCGTGCAGCAGAAGGTATTCGCCGCGATGGGCATCGGGCCGCAGGAAGCGGAGCAGAAGTTCGGCTTCCTGCTGCAGGCGCTCCGCTTCGGCGCTCCGCCCCACGGCGGGATCGCCCTGGGCATGGACCGCCTCTCGATGCTGCTGTCGGGCTCGGAGAGCCTGCGGGACGTGATCCCCTTCCCGAAAACCCAGAAGGGCACCGATCTCATGACCGACGCCCCCGGCGACGCCGACCTCAAGCAGTTGCAAGAGCTCCACATCGCCTCAACAGCCAAGAAACAGGACTAAGAGATCAACGCGGAGACGCGGAGACGCGGAGATTTTCTGGGTTCGCCGAATTCGAGCGCGGAAGACCGATCGTGTAGAGAAAACTTGAACTCCGCGTCTCCGCGCCTCCGCGTTCTGCTTTTTGCCCGCTGCGGCCGGAGTCAGGCGGCGGCTTGGGAGGAGGTTTGGGAGAGGAGCCAGGAGCGGGCGTCGGACCAGAGGGTGTCGCGGAAGCGCTGGTGGAAGAAGCCGAAGTGGCCGATGGAGCGGGCGCCGATCGAGGCGGGCTCCACGTAGAGCAGCTCGCGCGACGCCGCCGGGTAGAAGGCGAGCAGGGCCTGGACCGCGGTGCGCGGCGCGTACGAGTCGTCGGCCAGCGCGTAGGCGCGCAGCCGGCCGGTGAAGCCCGCGTACCCGCGCGCCCCATCCTTGCGGCGCGCGTAGCTCAGCACATAGTCGGGGTCGCGCCCCCAGGTGGCCCACTCCAGGGCGACGCCAGGCGGGACGTCCTCGCCGCCTCCCGTGAGCCGCTTCAGCGGCAGGTATCCCAGGGCGCGCGTCAGCGCGGGGAACAGCGCCGTCCAGCAGAAGAGCATCCGCAGCCGCCCGGCCCCGCGCCAGTTGCCCCAGTAGCCGCTCTGCGCGCCCACCGCGAGCACCGCGCACACCTGGTTCGGCTCCGGCACCAGCCCGAAGAGCTGCCCGCCCGCGCTGTGTCCGACGAGCAGAAGAGGAATGCCGGGGTGCCGCTCGCGCAGGAACCGGAGCGCGCCGGCCAGGTCCTGCTCGCCCCAGGCGTGCATGGTCGCATCCGACTGGCGCAGCGGACCCCGGAGCGAGCCGCCGATGCCCCGGTAGTCGAATCGCAGCACGGCGAGGCTGCCTTCAGCGAGGTAGTCGGCGAACGGACCGTAGAACCCGCGCGGTACCCCCATCGCGGACCCGATCAGCACCGCCCCGCGCGGCGCTCCCTGGGGCTCGGTCAGGGTGCCCGCGAGGGGCAAGTGGTCGAGGGCGGGGATGATCACGTCCATGCGCTCGTTCTAGCGTGTTTTCTGGAATGCCGCAGCGCGACAAGAACTCCTTGCGCCCACCCCGGGCGCCTGCGAGGATCCAAACCGTGCACAGCTACGACCTGCTCGTCATCGGCGGCGGGGTGAACGGCACCGGGATCGCCCGCGACGCCGCCATGCGCGGGCTGCGCACCATGCTGGTCGAGAAGAAGGACTTCGCCGCGGGGTCCTCGGGCGCGAACAGCGGCATGATCCACGGCGGCATCCGCTACCTGATCGACGACCCGCAGGTGACGCGCCTCGCCTGCCTCGACAGCGGCTACATCCAGCGCATCGCGCCGCATCTCTTGTTCCGCATCCCCTTCCTCTACCCGGTGCTGCTGGAGCGCCCCGGCGAGCCGACCCTGATGGACCGCGCGTTCCTGTACGGGGCGGAGTGCTACTTCGAGGCCTACGACCGGTACCAGCCGCTCAAGAACGGCAAGGCGCACACGCGCCTGACCGACGGCGAGCTGCACGAGTTGGAGCCCGGGATCGTCCCGGGGACGCTCGGCGCGGTCACCATGGACGAGTACGGGATCGACCCGTTCAGGCTCTGCACCCTGAACGCGCGCAGCGCCGCCGCCTACGGCGCAGCGGTGCGCAACCACACGCAGGTGATGCGGCTGCTCCGCGATGGCCCGGCGGTCGTCGGCGCCGAGCTGAAGGACCTGCGCACCGGCCGCGCCGAGGAGGTGCGCGCGCGCTGCGTCTTCAACGCCGGCGGGCCGTGGGCGCCGAAGATCGCCGCCCTGGCGGGCGTAGAGGTGAAGATCCGGCCGAGCAAGGGCGTGCACGTCACCCTCGACCGCCGCCTCTCCAACTACGGGATCATCTGCAAGGCGGTCGACGGCCGCGACGTGTTCGTCATGCCGCACGAGGACTCGTCGATCGTCGGGACCACCGACGACGATTTCTACGGCGACCCGGACGACCTCTCCGTCACGCGCGACGAGGTGGAGTACCTGCTGCAGGCGGTGGAGCACACCTTCCCGGCGGTGCGGCAGGCGCGCGTGCTGCGCGCCTGGGCCGGCATCCGGCCGACCCTCTACGCGTACGGGCCGCTCGAGGATGCGCTCTCGCGGGACCACCGGATCCACGACCACGAGAAGGACGGCGCGCCCGGCTTCTTCACCATCGTCGGGGGCAAGCTGGCCAGCTTCCGCGCCATGGCCCAGGAGGCGGTGGACGCGGTGGCGCGCAAGCTGGGGAACTCGGCGGCGTGCACCACCCACCAGGTGGCGCTGCCCGGCGGCGAGGCGCCGGCGCCGGAGGCCCAAGAGCTCTCCCGCAAGCACGGCGTCCCGGCGTTCGCCGCGGCGCGCATCTCGTACCGCCACGGGGCGGAGGCGGAGCGGGTGCTGCGCGCGGCGGAGGACGAGCCGGACCTGCGTGCCGTGGCCTGCTCGTGCGAGGGAGTCACCTTCGCGGAGCTGGCGTTCTCGCTGCGCGAGGAGTTCGCCGAGTCGCTCGCCGACCTGCGCCGGCGGTGCCGGCTCGCGATGGGCGTGTGCCAGGGGACCCGCTGCGCCGGTCCCGCCGCCGCCCTGGTCGCCGACGAGCGGCAGCTCTCCTCGGAGGCCGCGCTCGCCGACCTCACCGCGCTGCTCGACGAGCGCTGGAAGGGGAATCGGGCCGTGCTCGCCGGAGAAGGCCTGGCGCAAGCCGAGCTGGTGCAAGGGACCTACTACACGACCGGCGGCCTGCGCCGGGGCGGAGGCAGGCCGTGGCGCTGACCACCGACGTGGTGGTGGTCGGAGGGGGCCTGGCGGGCGCCTGCGCGGCCCTGGCGGCCCGCGAGGCCGGGGCCGACGTGCTGCTGGTGGCGCGCGCGCCGGGCGCCACGGCCATGTCCAGCGGAGCGATCGACTTCGCCGGAGCCGAGGACGACGCGCCCATCGGCGAGGCGGCGCGCAAGCTCGCGCGCGCCGCGCCGGGCCATCCCTACGCTCTCCTCGGCGACGGGCTCGTCCCGGCCATCGACGATGCGCTGGCGTTCTTGCAGCGCCACCTCTCCGCGCTGGGCCTTTCGGGCGCGCGGACCGCGGCGGATCGCAACCTGTGGCTCGCGACGCCGCTGGGCCGCGCCAAGCCCGCCGCGCTCGCGCAGGGCGGCATCGCCGCGGGCGATCTGCGCAACCTGGCCGCGCGGGAAGCGCGGCTGGGGGTGGTCGCGCTGGCCGGCGCGCAGGCCATCGAGGCGCGCCTCGTCGCGAAGGGCCTCACTCCGCTGCTCGCGCCGCTCTGCGAGGCGGTGGTGGTCGCGCCCGACTTCTACCGGCAGCGCGGCGACGCGCTGCGGACGCTGCCGGAGATCGCGCAGGACCTCGATCGCCCCGGCCGCCGCGCGGCGCTGGGAGCGTCGCTGGGCCGCGCGGCGGCGCAGGCGCACGCGACCCACCTCCTGCTCCCCACCCTCGGGCTCCAAGACCCGGTGGCCGCCCGCGCCGAGTTGGAGCGCGCCACGGGCGTCCCCGTCCTGGAGCTGCTCGGCGCGCCGCCCAGCGTCCCCGGCCTGCGGCTGCAGCGTGCGCTGCAGGCCGCCCTCGAGAAGTCGGGCGTGCGATCGGTGGCCGCGATCGCGGAGCGCAGCTCGGACGGCCAGGTGCAGATCGTGCGGGGAGTCGAGTGCGAGCCGGTCCGCGCCGGGTCGGTGGTGCTGGCCAGCGGCCGGTTCCTGGGCGGCGGGATCCGCTGCGAGGCCGACGGCCGGCTGCGCGAGACCGTGTTCGATCTGCCGGCGCGCGCCGCCGGCCGCGACGCGTTGGCCGCGCTCCCCAACGAGCGCCTCTTCGCCGAGCGCGCCGCCGGGCCGCACCCCGGGCTGGCGGCGGGAGTGGAGGCGGATTCCGAGCTGCGCTCCGGAGCCGCGTTCGTCTGCGGCGCGGTGCTGGGCGGCTTCGATCCCGCGCGCGACGAAGGGGGCCTGGGAGTCTGCGCCGTCACCGGCCTGGTCGCCGGCCGCCGCGCGGCCCGCGCCGCGGGCAAGGCGGGCGCGAGCGCTCCGGCCGGGGTGGTGCGCCCGTGAAGCGCGTCCTCGCGCTCCTGCTCCTCGGACTCCGCGCGCTGGTGCTCCACCCCCTCGCGCAGCTCTTCACCCCGCCGGAGCGGAAAGGGAAGCGGCGCTTCCTCGCGAACTACGCCCCCGAGGCGCTGGTGCCGATGAGCGCCGGGGACCGCGCCGAGCTGCCGAGCTTCTCCGGGTGCGTGAACTGCGGGCTGTGCGACGCCGTCTGCCCGCTCGTCGGGCGCGGGGAGCTGCAGGACTGGCGCGGGCCGAGCCTCTTCGCCATCGCCTACTCGCGCGCGACGCCCGAGCTGCCCCACCTGCGCGCGGTGATCGCCACGCTCGACGACTGCGGGGTCTGCCACGCCTGCCAGGACGTGTGCCCGCGCGCGGTGCCCCTGCTCGCCATCTTCGCGTTTACCCGGCGCAAGCTCGCGGAGGTGGACGCGGCGCGCGCGCCGGCCGCCGAGCTGCCCCCCGCCGACGAGCGGGTCGCGGCCGCGCAGCCCGGGCTCGGGACGTGACCGGGCCGCTGCGAGGAGCGGGACCGCGGGGCAGGGCGCTCGAGCGCGATCTGACCGCGCTGCTCGGCGCGGGAGCCGCCTCCTGCGAGCCGGCCGACCTGTGGGCCATGTCCCGGGACTGCTGGCCGCGCGCGCTCCTGTGGACGAAGGCCGGCGTCGCTCCGCACCCACCCGACGTCGTCGTCTGGCCGGCCTCGGCGGCGGAGGTCGCGCGGGTGGTGCGGTTCGCCGCCGAGCGGCGGGTCGCGGTGGTGCCGTTCGGCGCGGGCAGCGGGGTGTGCGGCGGTGCCGTGCCGGTGAAGGGCGGAATCGCGCTCGACCTGAAGCGGCTGTCCGGTCCTCCTTGCATCGACCTGCCCGCGCGCGCCGTGGACGTCGAGGCCGGGATGAATGGACAGCGCCTCGAGGAGCTGCTCGGCGGGGCGGGCGCCACGCTGGGCCACTTTCCCTCCAGCATTTACTGCTCGACAGTCGGGGGATGGCTGGCGGCGCGCAGCGCGGGCCAGCTCTCGTCGCGCTACGGCAAGATCGAGGACATGGTGCTGGCGCTCGAGGCGGTGGACGGCACGGGGGAGATCCTGCGGACCCAGGACGTCCCGTGCGCCGGGCCGGACCTCGTGCAGCTCCTGGTCGGCAGCGAGGGCACCCTGGCGGTCCTCACCAAGGCCCGGCTGCGCTGCTGGCCTTCGCCGACCGCGCGGTGGATGCGCGGGCTCCGCTTCGGCTCCGTCCAGGCGGGCATGGCGGGCCTGCGCGCGCTCATGCGATCGGGGCTGCGGCCCGCCGTCGCGCGTCTCTACGATCCGCTCGACACGTTGCTGGCCGGCCGCGGAGGCGGCGACGCGCACGTCCAGGTCCCCGAGCCGCTGCGCTGGGTGGTGGAGGGCGCCCAGGCCGAGGCGCTGAGGCTCGCCTTGCGCGCGCCCGTCCTGCTCAACCGCCTGGTCGACGCGCTGCCGGGGTCCTCGCTCCTGCTCCTCGGATTCGAGGGAGACGGCCCGTTCGCCTCCTCCGACGCGCGCGAGGAGGGCGAGCTGGCCCTGCGGCTGCTCGCGGCGGAAGGCGCGGAGGACCTGGGCCCCGCGCCGGGGGAGAAATGGCTGGCCAACCGGTACAAGATCAGCTACCGGCAGTCGCCGCTCTTCTCGGCCGGCGCGTTCGTGGACACCATGGAGGTGGCCACCACCTGGGACCGGCTCGACCCGCTCTACGGCGCCGTCCGCCACGCGGTCGCTCCGCACGCCTTCGTCATGGCGCACTTCTCCCACGCCTACCTGGAGGGGTGCTCGATCTACTTCACGTTCGTCGGGCTGGCCGGCGCCCCGGCGGGGGCGAGCGACGCGGACGACCTCGAGCAGGCCGAGGCGCGCTACGACGCGTGCTGGAACGCGGGGCTCTCGGCCGCATGCGATGCGGGCGCGACGCTGAGCCACCACCACGGCATCGGCCTGCACAAGCAGGTCTTCCTCCCCCGCGAGCACGGCGAAGGGATGCGCCAGCTGCGGGCGCTCAAGCAGGCCTTCGATCCGCACGGGATCCTCAACCCGGGAAAGCTCCTGCTGTGAACGGGCTCCGCGACGATCTCTCGGCGACGGGATCGGCGGTGGTGGCCGAGGGAGAAGGGCTGCGCGTCACCCCGCCCAGCGTCGCGGCGCTGGGCAGGGCAGTCGCGGTGCTGCGCGGGCACCTCCTGCCGGTGCGTGTGCGCGGGAACGGCGACGCTCCGGTGGAGGCCCCCCCGGGTGGGGCGCTCCTGGAGCTGACCGCGCTGGACCGCATCGCCTCGGTGGACGGAGCGACCGGCATCGCGCGGGTGGAGGCCGGCTGCAGCGTTGCCGCGCTGGAGACGGCGGCCCGCCGCGCGGGAGCGACCCTCGGGCCCCTGTTGCCTTCGGTGCGCGCCGGGTCGGTGGGCGCCTGGCTCGCGGGACCGACCCGCGGCGAGCGCGCCGTCCCCGGTGCCCGGCGCGAGACCGCCGCCCTGTCCGTGTCCGCGGTGCTGGCGGACGGGCGGCTCGCCGAGAGCCGCGCCGCGCCGCGCTCGGCGACCGGGCCGGACCTGGATCACCTGGCGCTCGGGGGCTCCGGCCGGCTGTGCGTGATCGCGGCTGCCTGGGTCCGGCTCTTCCCGGCCGCGCCGCCGGCGTACGCCGCCTGGCGCGCGCCGGACCTCCCGGCCGCGGTGAGGATGGTGGAGCGGCTGTGCGGCGACCGCCTGGCGCCGGCCCGCGGGATGCTCCGGATGCACGAGGGGGCCGCTCTGGTCGCGCTGTCGTGGGAAGGACCCGAGGCGGCGCGCCTCTTGCGCGACCGCTCGGTGCGCGCGCTCGGCGAGCCGCTCGCCGTCGACGCGGGACCGGAGGTGCGCGCGCCCGCCTCGTCGCGCGCCGTCGAGGTGGACGCGCGGTGGGACGCGATTGCCGCGTTCGCCGGCCACCCCGGCGCGGCGGAGCTCGCCCTCTACGGGATGCACGCGGGCGGCGCGTTCGCGGTGCTGTCGCTGGGCGCGGAGGGCGTCGAGCAGTGCGCCGGCGCCGCGCGCGCGCCTGGGGCGCGCTTGATCGCGCCGCGGCGGCTGCGTGACGCGGGGCCCTCGTGGGAGGAGATGGGAGCGGGAGCGGCGTGGGGCCGGCTGGTCGCCGCGCTCGGCGCCGAGGAGCGGCCGTGACGGGCCTGACGCGCGCGCTCGAGCTGTGCCTGTTCTGCCCGAAGATGTGCCGCTTCGCGTGTCCGGTTTCGGAGGCCACCTCGCGCGAGGCGTTCACGCCGTGGGGGAAGGTCTCGCTGGCGGCGCTCGCGGGGCGCGCGCCGGACGAGTCGGCCGCGCTCGCCTTCGGCGCCTGCACCGGGTGCCTGCGCTGCCAGACGTACTGCGCGCACGCGAACGACGTGCCGGAGCTGCTCTATGCGGCGCGGGCGGGAGCGGTGAGGGCGGGGTCGGCGCCGCGAGCGTGGGCGGAGGTGGCGAGGAGGATGAGCACGGAGGGGCACGCGGAGGAGGTGGACGTGAGGGGCGTGCTCCGGAGGATTGCGGAGGAGGTTGCGACGGCGACAGCGACTCCGACAGCGACGGCGACACCGACAGCGACTCCCTCACGGACGGTTGCTGCGACACGGCTCCGCGCGGTGGCCGGGGCGGTCACGGCCTTGCTGCGACCTGCAGTGCAGCCTGGGATGGGGAGGCCGATGTTGTTTGCGGGGTGCGATGCGCTGGCGGCGGGAGGGAAGGTGGTGAGAGAGGCGATCGCGGTGGCGCGGGTCGCAGGGGCTCCGCTCGGGTTGACGCCGGAGGGGGCGCTGTGCTGCGGGCTCAAGCTGGTGGAGGCGGGACATCCGGAGATGTTCGCGGCGCATGCCGCGCGCGTGCGCATGGCGCTCCTGGGCGGCTCGCGCAGGCCGGCCCCGGTACATCTTGTGACGCTCTCGCCGGCCTGCGCGCGCGCGATTCGCGAGCGCTGGCCGGCGTTGCCCGACGGCAGCCGGGTCGAGCACGTCACCACCTACCTGTCCCGGGCCCTGGCCGCGCGGCCCGACGTGCGCGAGCGTCCGCCGCTGCCGGAGTCGGCCGCGTACCACGACCCTTGCGAGCTGGCCCGGGGCCTCTCCGAGCTGACCGCGCCGCGGGCGCTCCTGGCCGCCGCCGTCGAGGAGGTGCGCGAGCCGCTCCGCTGCGGCGCCGACGCTGCCTGCTGCGGGGCCAACGGCCTGCTGCCGCGCACGCTGCCCGCCGTCGCCGCGGCCATCGCGGAGGACCGCCGGGAGGAGCTGGAGAGGTGCGGCGCGCCCGCGGTCACGGCCAGCCCCGGCTGCGCGGCCGCCCTGGGGGCCGAGGACGTGGTCAGCGTGCTCGCCCGCTGGCTGGGGGTCGCGGTAGAACACCCGCCGTGAAGCCGTTCCTGATCGTCAACCCACGCGCGGCGAACGGCGCGACGGGGCGCCACTTCGACGACATCTCCGCCGCGGTCCGCGCGGCGATCGGCGAGCACGGGCACGCCTTCACCGAACGGCCGATGCACGCCTGCGACCTGGCCCGGCGCGCGCTTCGCGAGGGTGCGGACCTCGTGATCGCGGTGGGAGGAGACGGCACCATCAACGAGGTCGTGAACGGGTTCTTCGAGGAGCCGCGCCACGGCGAGCCGCCGCGCCCGGTCCGCCCCGGGGCGGCGCTCGGCATCCTGCCGCGCGGCACCGGCGGCGACTTGCGCCGCACCGTGGGCCTCGACAGCGACCTGCGGTCCTGCGCGCCCCGCCTCAAGGGCGACGGCCGGCCGATCGACGTCGGACGCATCGACTTCGTCGACGCCAAGGGCCAGCCCGCCGCCCGCTACTTCATCAACGTCGCAGAGGCCGGCGTGGGGTCGGACGTGGTCCGCATCGCGAACGCGAGCAGCAAGGTGCTCGGGGGCAAGCTCACCTTCGCGCTCGCCTCGCTGCGGGCGCTGG
Source organism: Myxococcales bacterium (assembly GCA_036393835.1). GTDB lineage: Bacteria > Myxococcota > Myxococcia > Myxococcales > 40CM-4-68-19 > VBKO01. Next base: position 12,159 of record DASWGI010000333.1, read on the forward strand.
CGAGTTGGAGGGACGTCCCCGTCCGCTGGTCGCTCGACGGCGGACCGTTCGAGGAGGGCGGGGTGACCACCTTCGCCGTCGCGAACGGCCGCTGCTTCGGCGGCGGCATGGTGGTGGCCCCCGGGGCGCTGCTCGACGACGGGCTCTTCCACGTGACGATCTGGAGCGGCTTTTCGCTCTCCGACTTCGTGCTGCGCAGTGGGGCGATGTACGACGGATCGCACGTGAAGCTCAAAGGTACGCGCACCGCGACGGCGCGTTCGGTGCGGCTGGAGCCGGCGCGGGACGCGAGAGGGCCGATCCACGTCGAGGCGGACGGGGAGCTGATCGGGCGACTTCCTGCCACATTCACCGTCGTCCCCGGAGCGGTGCGGCTGGTCTCCTGACCGTTGGCCTCGCGGCGCGCCGGCCTTATGCTGGCCGGATGCTGCTCCTCCTGATCGCGCTCGTCGCCGCCGCGCAGGTCCCGCCGCGGGACGCCGCCGCGCTGACCGCCGAGGACCAGGTGCGCGACATCTGCGCGGCCCTGAAGGAACAGGGCGGCGAGCCCGGGCCGGGCGTCTCGCAACCGCGCTCGCGCGCGCAGGCGCTGTCGCGGACCTACCAGGTGCAGGTGCCGCCGAACGGGTTCGGGCTGGGGAGGTACCGCGAGGCCGAGCAGGAGCTCGAGCTCGACGGCGACCGCGCGCTGCGGGCGCTCGACGGCGCGCTCACGCTCGATCTCGCTGGCGTCGACGACGTCGCCTTCCGCGCCTCGGCGACCCAGGTGAAGCAATGGACGGCTGCGAAGAAGGAAGGAAAGCTCACCTTGACGGTGTACTTCCACCCCTCGGGCGAGCGCTGCGCCGGGAACGCGGCGGCGCGCATCTTCCGCATGGAGGGGTACCCGCTCTGGTGGCAGCTCGAGGCCGACGCCGCCCCTGTTGCCGCCGCCGACGAGGAGGGGCTCCCGGTCGACAAGCCGGGCACGGCCCGCACCTTCCGCGTCGACAAGGTCCTGCTGGACACCGAGATGCCGCGCCCCGACGCCGGGAAGGATCGCCTCGCGGCGGTCCAGGGCGCGCTGGACCGCTGCGCCCAGGCCGCCCGCCGCCGCGGCTCGCTGGTGGTCAGCTTCGGCGTGCAGGACGGCCACGT
>DASWGI010000334.1:0-2626 GCA_036393835.1 Myxococcales bacterium
ACGTCCTCGGGCGCGGGCCAGGTGCGCACCTTGCGCGCCACGGTCTCCTGGCGCATGCGGCGCAGCGTGTCCGCCTGCGCCTTCCCGCGGCCCTCGGCGACGGCCTCGGCGAAGTTGGCGAAGATCACCGTGAACCAGAGCCAGAGCGAGACGGCGAGCGTGAACCAGCGGGGCGCCGCTCCGGGCGGCGGAGCGGTCAGGTCGCGCACCCAGATGGCGGTGGTCAGCACGCTGCCGATCTCGACCACGAACATGACCGGGTTCTTCGCCACGTGCTGGGGCGCGAGCTTGCGCAGGCTGTCCAGCGCGGCGGACCAGAGGATGCCGCGGTCGAACAGCGACAGCTGCCTTGCCTTGGCGGCCATTCAGAACAGCCTCCCGGCCCGTCCGGCGAAGTGCTCCACCAGAGGGCCCAGCGAAAGGGCGGGGAAGAACGTCAGCGCGCCGACGATCAGGACCACCGAGACGAGCAGCGCGACGAACAGGACTCCGTTGGTGGGGAAGGTCCCCGGCCCGGCGGGAATCACCTTCTTGTCCACCATCGAGCCCGCGATGCCGAGCGCGGGTACGATCATCAGGAAGCGGCCGATGAGCATGTCGGCGCCGAGCGCCAGGTTGTAGAAGCGCGTGTTCGCGTTCAGTCCCGCGAACGCCGACCCGTTGTTGCCCGCGCCGCTGGAGAACGCGTAGAGGACCTCCGAGAGGCCGTGCGGGCCCGGGTTCGCGAGGGAAGAGGTGCCGTACGGGACCACCGCCGCCCAGGCGGAGAAGGTCAGGATGAGGAGCGGGAAGATGAGCACGTACAGCATGGCGAGCTTCATCTCGCGCGCTTCGATCTTCTTCCCGAGGTACTCGGGCGTGCGCCCGACCATCAGGCCCGCGATGAAGACGGTCAGCAGGACGAACACGAGCATGCCGTACAGTCCGGCCCCCACCCCGCCGAAGATCACCTCGCCGAGCTGGATGTTGACGAGCGGGACCAGCCCGCCGAGGGGCGTGAAGCTGTCGTGCATCGCGTTGACCGCGCCGCAGGAGGCGTCGGTGGTGACGGTGGCGAACAGGGCCGATGCCGCGACGCCGAATCGGGTCTCCTTTCCTTCGAGGTTGCCCGTCCCCTGCTGCAGGCCGGCGATGCCTCGCAGCGCCGGGTTCCCCTGCGCCTCGGCTGCGTAGGCGCCGAGCACGCCGGCGAAGAACAGCACCGCCATAGCGGCGAAGATGGCCCACCCCTGCCGCTGGTCCCGCGCCATCCGGCCGTACGTGTAGGTAAGCCCCGCGGGGATGGCGAAGATCGACACCAGTTGCACGAAGTTGGTCAGCGGCGTCGGGTTCTCGAACGGGTGCGCGCTGTTCGCGTTGAAGAACCCGCCGCCGTTGGTGCCCAGCATCTTGATCGCCTCCTGCGAGGCGGTCGGGCCCATGGCCAGCACCTGCCTGGCGCCCTCGAGCGTGACGAGGTCCCTGTACGGTGCGAGGTTCTGCAGCACGCCTTGGGAGACGAGGAAGAGCGCGTACACGAAGGAGATGGGGAGCAGGACGTAGACCGTGGCGCGCACCAGGTCGACCCAGAAGTTGCCGATGGTCTTCCCGCCGGCAGTCCCCGTCGTGCGCGTGAATCCTCGCGCGAGCGCCAGCGCGATGGCGATGCCGGCCGCGGCCGAGGTGAAGTTGTGCCAGGCGAGCCCGGCCATCTGGGTGAGGTACCCCATGGTCGACTCGGGGGTGTACGACTGCCAGTTCGTATTGGTGGTGAAGCTCGCCGCGGTGTTGAACGCGAGCGCCGGCTCCACAGGCCCGAGGTGCTGTGGATTGAGCGGCAGGACGTGCTGCAGCCGCTCGATCGCGTAGGTGCCGAGCAGCCCGAACAGGCTGAACGCGAGCAGCGCGAACGCGTATGCAGGCCAGGTCTGCTCGCGCGTGGGGTCAACGCCGCAGAGCCGGTAGACGAGCCGCTCTGCGCGGCCCAGCACGGACGGCAGCGGCTGCCGGGTGCCCTCGAAGACGCGGAACATGTACGCGCCCAGCGGCCGCGTCAGCGCGAGCACCACCACGAAGAAGACCGCGATCTGTGTCCATCCGATGGCAGTCATTTCAGAACCGCTCCGGCCAGAGCAGCGCGTATCCGAGGTAGACGGTCAGGAGCACGGCGAGCGCGAGCCCGATGCCGTATTCGAGGCTCACGACGCACCCCCGAGGCGAGCGCAGAAACGCACGTACGCCCACGAGACCGCGAAGAACGCGACGGCGGCCAGCACGAGCAGGAAGTCGATCATGCCGCGGTGCGGTGCATCCGCCATGCCGGAGACGGCTCCGCCGCCCGCGCGGTCCTGGCGCCGATTCCGGCGTGCGCGCCTTGCGAGATGCAACCCGCGGCGGCGCTGATCCTTGCAGGTTGCAAGGATTAGAAGATCGCGACCGCGCTGGCGATCGCGAGTGTCTGCGTGCGCGAGAACGTTGGCGTCCCTGTTTCGCGCTGCCCCGAGAACACCGCGGTGCCCGCGCGGTCGTGCCGCGCCTCGAGCTTCAGGATCAAGTGCTCGTCCGGGCGCACTTCCAGGGTCACGGTGCCGTTGCGCAGGATCTGCGGCGCGCCCGAGAAGAACCCGTCCACGTCGTCGTAGTATTC
>DASWGI010000335.1:0-10674 GCA_036393835.1 Myxococcales bacterium
CGGTGCTCGCGCTGGGGAACCTCTCCGGCCCGGACCTCGCCGTCCCCGACGGCGGGCTGTACGCGAGCGCCCTCTACCGGCGCTCTCCGTGGGAACGCGGCGCGCTCGACGGCGTCCCCCCCGAAGCGGACGTCCTCCTCCTCGGCAGCGGCCTCGCCATGGTGGACGCCGCGCTGGCGCTGCAGCGGCGCGGCCACCGGGGGAGAATCCTCGCGCTCTCGCGGCACGGTCTGTTGCCGCAGGTCCACGGCGATGCGAGCGGGCCCGCGCAGCCGCGCATCGGCGCGAGCGCCGCGCGCGGCCTGCTCCGCGCCTTGCGGGCGGCGATCCGCCACGCGGGCGACTGGCGCCCGGCATTCGATGCGCTCCGGCCGGTCACGCAGCGCATCTGGTCGCGCCTGTCGGCCGTGGAGCGGCGACGTTTCCTGCGCCACCTGCGGACCCACTGGGAGGTGCACCGGCACCGCATGGCTCCCGAGGCCGGCGCCGCCGTCGCGCGGCTGCAGGCCCGCGGACAGCTGCGCGTGCACGCGGGCCGGATGCAATCGTTCGCGGTGGCCGGCGGGTCCGCTGTGGCGCTGTACCGCCCGCGCGGCGAGCGCCCGTCGCGCGAGCTGCGCGCGGCGCGCGTGGTGAACTGCACCGGTCCCGCCTCGTCCCTGGCCGACGCGCGCCACCCGCTGGTCGGATCGCTGCTCGCGCAAGGGCTCGCGCGGCCCGACGCGCTGGGGATGGGCTTCTCCACCGACCGCGACGGCGCGCTACTCGGAGGCGCCCGCGGCCTGCTCTTCACGCTCGGCGCGCTGAGGCGCGGCGAGCTGTGGGAGACCACCGCGATCCCCGAGCTCCGCTCCCAGGCCCGCACCATCGCCGAGCGCCTGGTCGACGCCCTCGCCCTCCCCTCCGCCGCGCAAGCGACGATGTAAACCTCAACGGCGTTTCAAGGGAGCGCGGGAGGAACTGGAGCGCGGGAGGTTGCGTTTTTTCGGAGCGAGCGCGCGCGCGCGTGCTCGAAACCCACCGAACTCTCCCGCGCTCCCGAATCTCCCGCGCTCCCCTGAAACGCCCTTCAAGATCATGGCCAGATCGACGTTGTTCCGCGCGGGCGCGGGTCCGGTTATGGTCGGGCCGATGAGCCTCAACTGGAGGCCGGCGGCCGACGCGCCCCAGGTGGCCCCGAGCGGCGCGGTGCTGGGGCTCTTGCGCGCCGGCCCCGGGTGCCACATCGCGCAGGGAGCCGTGATCCGCACACCGGGCGGCGCGGTCGAGCTGGGCGCCGGGTCGGCCCTCCTGGAGAACACAGTCGCCATCGGCACCGCGGAGCAGCCCGTCTCCATCGGCCAGAAGGTGGTCTTCGGACATCGCTGCGTGGTGATCGGCGCCACGGTCGGCGACCTGTGCGAGATCGGGAACGGGTCCATCCTGCTCGCGGGCGCCCGCCTCGGCCGCGGCTGCATCCTGGGCGAAGGGACGCTGGTGCCGTCCGGCGCCAACCTCCCCGACGAGGCGGTGGTCGTCGGCCGCCCCGCACGCGCCATCCGGCGCGCCAATGAAGCGGACCGCGCGCGGCTGCTGCGGCTGCGCGGCGGCGACGTGTCGCTCCCGCCGTACCTCCTGCAACCTCTCTCGGGCAGCATGCCCGCCGGAGCCGCCATGGGCCGCGTCTACGCCTACCTGGACAAGGAGCCCCGCATCGACCCGAGCGCGGTGCTGTTCGACAGCGCGGAGATCACCGGCGACGTCACCATCGGCGCGGGCGCGATCATCGGCGCGGGCGTGAAGATCATCGGCGATTCACACGGTCCGGTGCGGATCGGCGCGGGCGTGCAGATCCTCGAGAACGCCGTGCTCCACCTCCTGCCGGACAACGAGTTGGTGGTCGAGGACGGCGTGGTGATCGGCCCGGCGGCGATGATCCACGGATGCCGCATCGGGCGCGGCACGGTGATCGAGCCCGCCGCGATCGTCTGCGACTACAGCGTGGTCGGCGAGGAGAGCCTGGTGCATGCGGGAGCGCTGGTGAAGCAGCGCGCGCGCTTCCCGGCGCGCGCCGTGCTGGAGGGCTACCCCGCCACCCTGGTGGGAACGTTGGACGGCCCGCCCGCCTTTCCCGCCTGGGCGCTGCGCCGGTCCGATCTCGCCACGCTCTCGCGACGCAGGTGAACAAAAAACCGCGGCCATTGCCGCGGCGCCCGCCGGCAAATCCGAACCTGCCAAATCTCGGTGCGTTCGCTGCTCTCCGGCGCCCGGACGGCCGATTCGCTCATCGATGTGGGTAATGGTCGTACCTCCGAGAGAAGCCGGACCGCGAGAACGGGCGCGATGCGGCCCCGGATTTCACTCAGAGGCTGTACAGATGTTTGATAACCGTGCGATTCTCCTGGGTGTTCAAAAAAGCTGCACTTGGAATTTGCTTGAGCAACGTCGAAACAAGGACACTGTAGGGCATGCTGGATGAAGGACTGCGAGCGCTCGTCGCGCAGTACGGCGTCGACGGCCCGCGCAAGAGCGGCGTCCTGCTGGTGGACGACGAGCGCCCCAACCTCCTCGTCCTGCGCGGATTCCTCGAGAGCGGCTACGCGGTCTACGAGGCCGAATCCGGCAAGCAGGCGCTGGAGATCGCCGACAAGACGGACATCGACGTCGTCATCGCCGACCAGCGCATGCCGGAGATGACGGGCGTCGAGATGCTCGAGGAGCTGCGCTCGCGCAAGCCCGACGTGGCCGGGATCGTGCTGACCGGCTTCACCGACCCGCCCGCGCTGATCAGCGCCATCAACCGCGCCCGAGTCTTCCGCTTCCTCAAGAAGCCCTGGCAGCCGGAGGACATCCTCGAGGCGGTGCGGCAGGCCTGCGAGCACGTCTACCAGTCGCGCACCATCCAGCGGCTGGTCGCCCTGCTCGCCCGGCGCACCGAGGAGCTGACCGCCTCGCTGGGGGTCGTCGAGTCCACCCACCGCCAGATGCTCCACCTCGAGCGGCTCGGCACCATGGGCCGCCTCGCCGCCGGCATCACGCACGACCTGCGCAACGTGATGATCAGCGTCAACTTCATCGAGCGCGAGCTGCAGCAGCAGAATGCCTCGCCGGACTTGCTGGAGAGCGTCAACGTCGGCACCCAGGGGATCCACAACCTGCTGGAAACGCTCGAGTCCATGCACCAGTTCGCCTCGGCGGGCGCCATCCACCTCGCCATGGACAAGGTGGCCCCCGCCCAGGTGGTCCAGGGGGCCATCGCCATCTCCCGCATGGACCTGAACTTCCGTGCGCGGAAGGTCGAGGTGCAGGTGCAGGACGACCTGCCGTACGTGCAGGGCGACCGGCAGAAGCTGATCCAGGTGCTGGTCAACCTGGTGCGCAACGCCCTGCAGGCGACCGAGCGCTCGCGGCGGATCTCCATTCAAGCTTCCCGCGATGCGGACGATGTAGTCCTCGCAGTGGAAGATGAAGGCCCGGGTGTGCCCCGGGAGCTGCAGGAGAAGATCTTCGAGCCGTTCGTATCCACCAAGGGCGACCGGGGAATGGGCATGGGCCTCTACATGGCCAAGCTCATCGTCGAGTCGCACCGAGGACGCATCCGCGTCTCGAATCGACCGTCCGGGGGGGCGAGGTTCGAGGTGCGGCTGTCCCCGAGCGCTGCCTGAGAGGAACGCCGCGCATGACGCCCCCCAAGCTGGTCGCGCAGATTCGGACATACGAGGAGCTGGAGGGCGCGCAAGGTCGCGAGGTCTTCTTCCGGCCGCAGCGATATCGCGCCCCCGATCTGCTTCCGCTGCGCGGCGAGGTGCTGCTTTCGGCAGGGGGCGTCCTCGAGGTCTACCCGCTGCACGACGTGTCCCAGAACGGCGTCGCCTTCGAGTGGCCCGCCGGGCGCCCGCCCCTCTCGGTGGGTGACCACCTGGCCGAGCTCTCGGTGCGGTTCGACGGCTACGAGAACTATCGCGGTGAAGGCCGGGTGGGGTCGGTGCGCGACGTCGGTGGCGCCACGGTGGTGGGCGTCTCGTTCGAGGGGCTGCTGTTGCAGGTGGACGAGATCCTGCACCTGCGCTCGATCAAGCAGTTCAGCAACAGCCGCGCGTCGGCGCAGGCCCCCTGGCGCGCCCCCGGACACGAGCGCTTCAAGGTGCTCGTCTCCGAGCTGCAGCTCTTCATGCAGGACGCCGAGGAGCAGTTCGGGCGGCTGGAGGAAAACCTCCCCTGGCACGTGCTGCACGGCGACTCGAACCCGACCTCGCCGGCGCGGACGGCGCTGATGGACCAGATCCGCGCCGGGTTCGCCAGCGACGTGGTGCGCCTGACGGAGGAGATCGACGCGGCGGTCCGCTCGGCGCCGCCGGCGCACAACGCCGCGCTCATCGACTGGTCCCGGCGCCACCTCCACCAATTCTTCATGCAGGCGCCCTCCATGCATCGCGCCTTCCAGAAGCCGTTCGGTTACCCGGGCGACTACGAGGTGATGCGCTTCATCTACGAGCGGCCCTTCGAGGGCCAGACGCTCTTCGCCAAGGCGATCAGCCTGGCCTTCGACCAGACCCGCGCCGCCCGCGCCGTGCGCCACCGCAAGGACCTGGTGAAGCGCAAGATGCGCGAGCTGATCGAATCGCGCCGGCGGCCCTTGCGCATCCTCTCCATCGCCGCCGGATCGGCGCAGGAGCTCTACGAGCTGCTGCAGGAGGGCGAGGATCTTCCCAAAGGCCTCGAGATCGTGCTGTTCGAGCAGGACAAGGGGGCGCTGGCGTACGCCTACCGGCGGCTCCGGCCCATCGTCGATGCGCGCTGGTCGCGGCAGGTGAAGCTCGTCTACCTGCACGAGTCGATCAAGCGGTTGCTGCGCGACTCGCAGCTGTTCACGCCGGTGGGGCCGTTCGACCTCATCTACTCGGTGGGGATGTTCGACTACTTGCGCCCAGCGACCGCGGTGCAGCTTGCGCGCACCTTCGAGGCGCAGCTCGCCCCGGGCGGCGCGGCGCTCATCGCCAACATGGTCCCGGAGAACCCCAGCCGCTGGTACATGGAGCACCACCTGGAATGGAACCTCATCTACCGGTCCCACGCAGACCTCCTGGAGATCGGCACGCGCGCGGCGCCCCACGCCCGGCTGCAGATCCTCGAGGAGGAGAGCGGGGTCAATCCATTCTTGGAAATCTTCCGGGAATGATGCGCAGGTGGCCGGTCGCGTTCGAGGCCCGCTGGGGCCAGTGGCTCCTCGAGCGCAACCGCCGCCGATTCCGGACTGCACTCTGGATCGCGCTCGCGCTGATCCCCTGCTTCGGCATTCTCGACATCCTCGTCGGGGCCAGCTCGCTGCGGTTCCTGTGGACGATCCGCGCGCTGGTCATCGCCGGCACCGCGCTCATGTTCCTGCTCCGCCGCGGGCGGGGGTTCGATCACCATCCCGAGCTGGTGACGGCGGCGTACTGCATCCTGATCGCCAGCGGGATCAGCGCCATGACCGTGGTGATGGGCGGCCTGGCTTCCGAGTATTACGCCGGCCTCTCGCTGGTCATCGTCGGCGCCGGCCTGCTCTTCGTCTGGCGCCCGGGGACGGTGCTGTGCACGCACGCGCTGATTCTTGGCTCGTTCCTCTCGCCCAACCTGATCGTGCACGGATGGCCGTCCGACGGCAGCGCCTTCTCCAACCTCGCCTTCCTGATCGCCATCGCGATCATCGGAGCGATCGGCCAGATGGTGCTCTACCGGTCCCAGCGCGAGCAGGTGTTCAACCAGGTCGCGCTCGAGGAGACCAAGGCCAATCTGGAGACCGCGCACGAGCAGCTCAAGCAGCTCGACCGGTTCAAGTCGCAGTTCTTCGCCAACATCACGCACGAGTTCAAGACGCCGCTGGCGATGATCCTCTCGCCGCTGGAATTGCTCCTGCACGGCGAGGTGGGCGGGATCGGCCCCACCCAGCGGGCCACCTTCGAGATGATGTTCCGCAGCGGGATGAAGCTGCTCAAGATGATCGGCGACCTGCTCGACCTCTCCAAGCTGGAGGAGTCGCGGCTGCGGCTCAAGATCTCCGAGCACGACCTGGCCGAGCACCTGCGCGGCCTGTGCGACCAAGTGCAGCCGCTCGCGCAGCGCAAGCGCATCGACATGAAGCTCGTCGCCTCCGGCACCTGCCTGGTGAACTGCGACCTGGAGCGGATCGAGCGCGTCTTCGTCAACCTGCTCTCCAACGCCCTGAAGTTCACTCCCGAGGGCGGCCACGTGACCGTCTCGCTGCACGACCTGGGCGACACCGCCTGGATCGTGGTGAAGGACGACGGACCGGGCTTCCCGCCCCACATGGCCGATCGGCTCTTCGAGCGCTTCTTCCAGGTCGACATGGGCGAGACCCGCCGCTACGGCGGCACCGGCATCGGGTTGGCGCTGGCGCGCGAGATCGTCGAGCTGCACGGCGGGCGCATCCGCGCCGAGAGCGACCACGGCGCCCGCTTCACCGTCGAGCTGATCAAGGACAAGGAGCACTTCCGACCCGAGGTGCTCGACCGGCGCAGCCACCGCCGGGACGTGCTCAGCGGCGCGCGCGCCGGCGACCGCGGGCTGATGGACTTCGCCGCCCAGATGCAGGCGCGCGAGGAGTTCCGCCTGCTGGAAATCCACGAGGCGACGGAGCGCCGCGCGCTGGCCCGCGATCCCGAGGAGGACTCGCGGCGCCACACCTGCCTGGTGGTCGACGACACGCCCGACGTCATCCGCCTGGTGGGCATGGCGCTGCAGCAGGACTTCAAGATGCTCTCCGCGCCCGACGGCGCGCAGGGCCTGGAGATGGCGCGGAAGGAGCTGCCCAGCCTCATCGTCACCGACCTGATGATGCCCGGCATGGACGGCCTGGAGCTGACGCGCAGGCTGCGCGACGATCCCGCGACCCGGCACATCCCCATCGTGATGCTCACCGCGCGCGGCGAGCTGGACGACCGCGTGGCCGGCATGGACACCGGGGTCAACACGTACCTGGCCAAGCCGTTCTCGCCGCGCGAGCTGCTCTCCTCGGCGCGCAGCCTGGTCAAGACCCAGGCCGCCCAGGCCGACATCCTCCTCACCCAGCGGATGGACTCGCTGGAGTCGATCGCGGGCGGCCTGGCGCACGAGATCAACAACCCGCTCAACTACGTGAAGAACGCGCTGGCCCGCGTGCGCATGGACACGCACGCCCTGCTGGAGATCTCGCGCAGGCCGCCGGACGCCGAGTCGGCCGGGCAGATGGAGCGGCTGGAGAAGCGGATGCGCGAGCTGTTCGAGGTGGCCGAGTCGGGCATCCGCCGCATCACCCGCACCGTCGAGCTGATGGGCAACTACAGCAAGGCCGGCTACGCGCGCCAGCTGCGGCCCCACGACGCGTTCGAGGCAGCGCGCGACGTGGTCGGGATCGTGCTCCCCGCCACCGGGCGCAAGGTGCAGGTCGAGCTGCGGTTCGAGGGCGAGGGCCGCGTGGAGTGCGTGCCCGAGGAGTTCAACCAGGTGCTCACCAACCTGGTGCAGAACGCCATCGAGGCGTCCCCGGAGGACGGCACCGGGCGCGTCGAGGTGCACGGACGCGTCGAGGACGGGCGGCTGGTGCTCAGCGTGAAGGACAACGGGCACGGCATCAAGCCGGAGGACCGCGCGCGCCTGTTCACGCCCTTCTTCACCACCAAGGGTCCGGGCCGCGGGATGGGCATGGGGCTCACCATCGCCTGGCGCGTGGTGCAGAGCCTGGGCGGGACCCTGGACATCGACAGCGCCCCGGGACAAGGGGCGTGCTTCACGCTGCGCGTCCCGCGCTCGCAACCCGCCCGCGGCGTTGCCTAGCAGGTCGTCTGTAGGGAATGGTGGCCAAAGCGTCGCCCCGGGCTCAAGTCCGCCCGCGCACTGCCGATCCTGATGCCGATGGGACCTCCCCGGGGCCGGCGCCTCTCAGGCCCGCCCGACTCGGCCAGCTTCGCACCGGACGCGAGCCCCAACGTGCTCAGCGAGCGCTTCTACCGGACGCTGCTGAGCAACGCCTCGGATCTGGTGGTCATCTGCGATCCCGACGGCACCGTCCGGTACGTCAGCCCGTCGATCAGCAACGTCCTGGGATGGGAACCGGCCGACCTGCTCGGCCAGCAACCCTTCCCCTTCTTCCATCCCGAGGACGCCGACATCGTCAAGGAAGCGCTCGCGGCCGTGATCGCGGCGCCGGGGAGGTCGGGCTGCTGGACGGCCCGGTTCCGCCGCAAGGACGGCGCCTATCGCTGGATCGAGGCCACCCCGCGAAATCTGATGGACGACGAGGCGGTGCGCGGCATCCTGATCAACTGCCGAGACGTCACCGAGCGCCACGAGGCCGAGCAGGCGCTGCGCCAGAGCGAGGAGAAGCTGCGGCAGTCGCAGAAGATCGAGGCGGTGGGCCGTCTGGCGGGCGGCATCGCGCACGACTTCAACAACCTCTTGACGGCCATCCTCACCACCGTGCAGCTCGCGCTCTCCGAGCTTCCCGGGGACCACCCCGTGCGCGGCGATCTCGACGACATCCGCGGCGCGGGAGAGAAGGCCGCCAACCTCACCCGCCAGCTGCTCGCCTTCAGCCGCAGGCAAGTGCTCCGCCCCCGCGTGCTCGACCTCTGTGCCGCGGTGACCGACATGCAGAAGATGCTCGCGCGGCTCATCGGCGAGGACATCCGGCTGATGGCCGAGGTGGGCACCGGCTGCACCGTGTGCGCCGACCCCGGGCAGGTCGAGCAGGTGATCCTCAACCTGGCCCTGAACGCGCGCGACGCCATGCCCCAGGGCGGCACGCTCTCGCTGCGCACCCGCACCGTCGAGCTGACCCAGGAAGACGGCTTCCGCATGTTCGGCTGCCCCATCCAGCGAGGCCCCTACGTGCAGCTGCGCGTGGAGGACACGGGCGCGGGCATGGACGCGCACACCATGGAGCGCATCTTCGAGCCGTTCTTCACCACCAAGGAGCTGGGCAAGGGCACCGGGCTGGGGCTCGCCACCGTCTACGGGATCGTGAAGCAGAGCGGCGGCTACATCCGCGTCACCTCCACGGTCGGCCGGGGCTCGACCTTCGAGGTGTACCTTCCCGTCTCCGACGGCGCGCCCTCGGCCTCGGACGCGGCGCCTCCCGAGGAGAAGGCCGCCGGACGGGGCGAGACGGTGCTCCTCGTCGAGGACGAGGACTCCGTGCGGACGGCGGCAAGCAAGGCCCTCTCGCGCGGCGGGTTCAAGGTGGTAGAGGCGCGCAACGGACAGGAGGCGCTCCAGCGCTGGCGCGAGCGCAGCGCGGTGGATCTGGTCGTCTCCGACCTGGTGATGCCGGAGATGGGCGGGCGAGAGCTGGCCAGGCGGCTGCGCGAGGACGCCCCCCGGCTCAAGGTGCTGTTCACCTCGGGCTACACGGACGACGCGGGCATCCGGCAGGGTGCGCTGGCCGCCGGCATGGGCTTCCTGAGCAAGCCCTTCACTCCCGAGGCGCTGGTGCGCAAGGCCCGCGAGATGCTGGATCAGCCTTCGTAGCGGCGCAGCTGGGGCACCAGCACTGCGGCGGCGGCCGCCGCCAGCACGCAGAGCGCGCCTCCCGAGGCGACCGAGACGCGCGCCCCGAACAGCCTGGCGACGGCGCCCGCTTCCACCTCGCCGAGCTGCGGGCCGCCCATGAAGAAGATCATCACCACCGAGCTCATCCGGCCGCGCAGCTCGTCGGGCGTGAGCGACTGCCGCACGATGTTGCGGATCACGGCGCTCACCATGTCGGCCGCCCCCGAAATGGCGAGTAGCAGGAAGCTCAGCCAGAACCACGGAGACAGCCCGAACAACGCGATGGAACCGCCGTAGACGGCGACCGACCAGAGCACCGCGGGACCCTGCCGCCGGATGGTCCGCATGCTGGAGAGCGCGGCGCCGGTGAGCGCGGCCCCGGCGGGCTGCGCGGCGTACAGAAGGCCCAGCCCGCGCGGCCCGACGTGCAGCAGCTGGTCGGCGAAGATGGGCAGCAGCAGGAGCGATCCGGCGAAGAAGGTCGCCACGAAGTCCAGCAGCATGGTCGACCAGATGATCGGAGCGCCGCGCAGGAAGCGCAGCCCTTCGGCGATGGCCCGCAGGCTGATCGGCGACCCGCCGTGCCCGGTGTGCCGGTGCCGCAGGGCGAGCAGCGCGCCGATCACCGCCCCGTAGGAGAGCACGTCGACGACGTAGATGAAGGTCGGACCGGTGGTGGCGAGGAGGAGCCCGCCCAGGGCAGGCCCGGCGATGGTGCCCACCTGGAACACGGTGACGTACAGGCTGAGCGCGTTCGACAGCTGGCTCTTGTCGACCAGCCGCGGGACCAGCGCCTGGCGCGCCGGGCTGTCGAAGGCCGTGGCCGCGCCGGCGACGAAGGCGAGCGCGTAGATGGCGGCGGGCGTGGTCTTCTGCGCGTGCGCGAGCACGGCCAGCGTCACGGAGACGAGCGCCAGGGCGCTCTGGGTGAGCAGCATCAGCTTGCGGCGGTCGAACGCGTCGGCAAGCACGCCGCCGCCCAGGGCGAACAGGACGATCGGGGCGACGCGGAACAGGCCGAGCATGCCCAGGGCGAGCGGTGACCCGGTGAGCAGGTAGAGCTGCCACACCACCGCCACCTGCTGCATCTGGGTGCCGGTGAGCGAGACCACCTGGCCCGCGAGCAGCAGGCGGAAGTCGCGCGATCGCAGCGCGACCAGCCTGCCG
>DASWGI010000336.1:0-2063 GCA_036393835.1 Myxococcales bacterium
GGGAGGGCGCGATCAACCTCGCCGCGCCCCCGGGCCTGCATGGTACAGTGGGTCACCTTGCCCGCGCCGCGGATCCTCGTCGTCGACGACAACCCGGAGCTCCTCACCCTGCTTTCCTCGTCCTTCGAGGACGCCGGATACACCGTGCTGACGGCCAGCCGAGGCCGGAGCGCGGTGGACCTGGCACGCAAGGAGAAACCAGCGCTCGCCATCGTCGACGTGCTCCTTCCCGACCTGATGGGATTCGACGTCGCCGAGATGCTCAAACGCCTCAAGATCCCCTTCATCTTCATCTCCGGCGTGCACAAGGGCGGGGCCTCGGCGAAGGGTGCCGGCGCCAGGTACGGCGCGGCCGGGTACTTCGAAAAGCCGTTCGACCGGAAGGCGCTTCTGGAAGCGGTGCGGAAGGTCGTCCCCGCCGCCCGGAGTCCGGAGCGGGAGATCGAGCTGGACCTCGAGGGGGCGCCCCCGGTCGCCGAGGAAGCCGAGGCGATGGAGCTGACCAGCCGGATCGACCTGACCGCCGAGGGCGCGCACGTCGGGCTCCGCGGGGGAGGCAAGCTGGCGCTGAAGCCGATGGGCCCCGAGCAGCAGGCGCGGCTGAGCAGCGCGGCCAGCCCGGCGACGCGGCGCATCAGCGTCTCGGTGCCCACCGAGCCGCCGCCACCGGGGCGCCAGGACGAGCCGGAGGAGCTGCCGGCGGACGCGCTGCAGCCGATCGCCTCGAAGGACAGCGTCCGCCGCGGCGAGCTGAAGGACAACCTGCCCCAGCTCTTCGCCGCCTTCTACCAGGCGCGGGAGACCGGCGAGCTGGGCGTGCAGAAGGGGCAGGTGAAGAAGGTCGTCTACTTCGAGACGGGGATGCCGGTGTTCGCGCTCTCCAACCTCGTCGCCGACCGGCTGGGCCAGTTCCTCGTGCGCGCCGGGAAGATCGACGAGGCGACGCTCGAGTCGGCCGCCGACGAGGCGTCGCGGAGCAAGCAGCGCACCGGCGACGTGCTCATCTCGATGGGCGCGATCTCCGAGGAGGAGCGGCTGTACTACATCGCGCAGCAGATCAAGAGCATCCTCTACAGCCTGTTCGCCTGGGAGACCGGCTCCTTCGCGCTGTCCTTCCAGGCCCGCGCGCGCAGGGAGATGGTCAAGCTCGACATCCACCCGGCGAACCTGATCGTGCGCGGCGTCAAGAAGCTCTACAAGCCGGAGCGCCTTCGCCGGCTGCTCCCGGCCGAGGCGCGGCTCATCCCCTCGCCCGATCCGGCGTTCAACCTGAGCGACGTGGAGCTGCAGGCTTGGGAGGCCCACCTCTTGCCTCGCTGCGACGGGACGCGCAGCGTGGCCGACCTGGTGAAGCTCTCCGGCAGGCCGGAGAACGAGGCCTGGGCCACGCTGGTCGCCCTGCGGGCGCTGCGCGTGCTCGAGGTTCGGTAGCGACTTATGCTTCCCGCATGGAAGGCCTGGGGAAGCTGCTCCTCGTGGTCGGGACCGTCCTCGCCGCTTTCGGCGCGGCGCTGCTGATCGCTGGCAAGCTCGGACTGCCGCGGCTCCCGGGCGACATCCTCATCCGCCGCGACAACTTCACCTTCTACATGCCGCTCGGGCTGATGCTCCTGCTCAGCCTGGTGCTCACGGTGGTGCTGAACCTCGTCGCGCGCCGATAGAAATCCCAGTCGTCCTGTCGCCTTGACACCCCAGGTGCTTCGACATAGACGTGCGCGCCCGATGATCGCCCTGTCCAGGCAGGCGGGGGTCGTGCCCTCGCCCTTCGACGCGGAGCAGCAGCGCCGGTTCGACGAGGGATTCGAGAAGGCCGTCGCGAAGTACCCGCCCGATCGCCGGCGGTCGGCGCTGCTGGCGGCGCTCCACCTGGCGCAGGACGAACTGGGGTGGCTGAGCGAGCCCGCGATGGCGTACGTCGGGTTCCGCCTCGACGTCCCGCCAGTGCGCGTCCGCGAGGTGGCGACCTTCTACACGATGTACCGCCTGCACCCGGTTGGGCAGCACCACATCGGCGTGTGCAACTCGGTCTCCTGCTGGGCGATGGGCAGCGAGAAGATCCTGCA
>DASWGI010000337.1:0-19614 GCA_036393835.1 Myxococcales bacterium
GCGCGGCGAAGCGGCATCCACCCTCCCTCGGCGGCCATCTTACGGGGGCTGACCCGCCGGTCGAGGAAAGGTTTGACAGACGGCGCGGCGCGTCCTTACATTGCGCGTCGTTCCATCCACCCCTTGCAGCCGTTCGCGCCGCCCGGTGGGGCGTGCTGCGACCCAGACCCACACAAGCATGCGCGCCGCGCGGGCGCGCCGGAAACAGCACATGAACCTGTCAGAGCTCAAGGAGATGAAGATCCTGCAGCTGGCCAAGCTGGCGAAGGACCTCAGCATCGAGGCCCCCGGCGCGCTGCGCAAGCAGGACCTCATCTTCCACATCCTCCAGGCCCAGAAGTCGGACACGCTGATCGAGGCCGAGGGCGTGCTGGAGGTCCTGCCCGACGGCTTCGGCTTCCTCCGCAGCCCGGACTTCAGCTTCACGCCGGGTCCCGACGACATCTACGCGTCGCCCTCCCAGATCCGCCGCTTCAACCTGCGCACCGGCGACATGGTGAAGGGGCAGATCCGCCAGCCCAAGGACTCGGAGCGCTACTTCGCGCTGCTCAAGGTCGACGAAATCAACTTCACCGAGCCCGTCGAGGGCGGCCAAAAGGTCCTCTTCGACAACCTGACCGCGCTCTACCCGACCCGGCACATCAAGCTCGAGTACTCGAAGGACAACATGTCCACGAGGATCATCGACCTGCTCACTCCGGTCGGCTTCGGCCAGCGCTGCCTGATCGTGTCGCCGCCCCGCGCCGGCAAGACGGTGCTCCTGCAGGACATGGCGCACGCCATCAGCGCCAACCACCCCGACGCGTTCCTCATCGTTCTCCTGGTCGACGAGCGGCCCGAGGAAGTGACCGACATGCAGCGCACGGTGAAGGGCCAGGTGGTCAGCTCCACCTTCGACGAGCCCGCCACCCGCCACGTGCAGGTCGCCGAGATGGTCATCGAGCAGGCCAAGCGGCTGGTCGAGCAGGGCCGGGACGTGATCATCCTGCTGGACTCGATCACCCGCCTGGCGCGGGCCTACAACGCCACCGTGCCGCCCAGCGGGAAGATCCTCTCCGGCGGCGTGGACTCGAACGCGCTGCACAAGCCCAAGCGGTTCTTCGGCGCCGCGCGCAACGTCGAGGAGGGCGGCTCGCTCACCATCATCGGCACCGCGCTGGTCGACACCGGCTCGCGCATGGACGAGGTGATCTTCGAGGAGTTCAAGGGGACGGGAAACGCGGAGATCGTGCTCGACCGCAAGCTGATGGAGAAGCGCATCTTCCCCTGCCTCGACATCAACCGCTCCGGCACGCGCAAGGAGGAGCTGCTCATGGACGAGAAGCAGCTCAACCGCGTCTGGATCCTGCGCCAGCTCCTGCACCCGCTGAACGTGATCGACTCGATGGAATTCCTGCTCAGCAAGATGCGCGGCACGAAGAGCAACAAGGAGTTCCTCGACTCGATGAGCCGCTGAGGGCCATCGCCTGGGCCCCCTCCGCGCGATCCGATTTCGCCGGTTTGCGCGCGCGACGCTTCCTCCGCTGCTCGCCTTCCTCCTGGCGCGCGCTTCGGCCGCCCTGGTCGCCGTCCACCTGGGGTTGGATCCGTTCGACGCGAGGACCTGGGTCCGGTGGGATTCCGGCCTCTACATCGGCATCGCGGAACGCGGCTATTTCATCGAGCACTGCAGGCCCGAGTCGCACTACCCCGCGACTGCATGGTGCGGCTACACGGGCTGGTTCCCCGGGTTCTCCTGGGCCATGGCGGTGCTGTCGCGGCTCGGGCCATCCACGGCGGCCGCGGGAGCAGCGATCGCGGGCGCCTGCCACTTCGCGACGTTGTGGATGGTCTGGAACTGGCTTCTTCGCGGACGCCCTTCGCGCCGCAACCTCGCCGCGCTCGCGCTGTCCGCGGTGTTCCCCGGCGGGATCTATTATCAAGCCGTCTTTCCGGTCTCCCTGTTCCTCCTCTGCGCCGTCGGGTTCCTGCGCGCATCCCTGCGCCAGCGGTGGGGCGTGGCCTTCGCATGCGCCGCCGGGGCCGCGCTCGTCTACGGCACCGGAGTCCTGCTGGCCGCGGTGGGCGCCTTCTGGTGGGCAACGCAGAAGGGCGCCGCTCGCCGGCCGCAAGCGCTGCTCGCCTCGGCGGGCGCGCTCCTCGGGTTCGCAGTCGTGCTCGCGGTGCAGTACGCGCAGACGGGGATCTGGAATGGCTACTTCCTCGTCCAATCGCACTACGGCTATTCGCTGACCGACCCGCTCGACACGCTGTTCTCGCGGATCAAGCCGCTCGTCAACGCCCATTACCGGACCCCCGTTTCAGCGGTGACCGCCGCTCAGACCGTTTTGGTGACGGTGCTCATCTCCTGTGCCACGGCGCAGGCGCTCAGGAGCTGGCGCTCGAGCGCAGCGCGCCTGGTCTTCGCCTGCACGGCCGTGTACTGGCTGCTCCCCCTGATCGTCGGCGGCAACGTGAGCTTGCACCGCGCAGAGTCGCTCCTGTTGCCGGCGATCTACCTGGTCCGGCGTTCGCGCGTCGGCGTCCTGCTCGCATTCACGGCCGTCGCTGCTCTTCTGTCGATCGCGACGGCCGCTGCCTTCTTCCGATCGCAGATCGTCTGAGCGCGGTCACTGGCGGACGTCGCGCAGGAGCTGCTCGGGAAGCGTGTCCCGCTGCACCGCGCTGCGGTAGAGCTCGTACCGGTCCGCGGCGCCGTGGTCCCTGCCGGAGACGGCGGCCCGGTATCCGGCCTTCCGCGCGAGCGCGCGCAGCCGGCGCCGCGAAGCGTTGTAGGGATACGCGAAGACTTCGACGGGCGCCGCGAGCCCGGACTCGAGCTGGCGTTTCGAACGCGTCAGCTCCTCCATCGCCTGCTCCTCGGTCAGCTCGGGCAGCCGCGTGTGCGTTGCGCCATGGGAGCCGATCTCCATGGCCGCGGCGGCCAGCATGCGCACCTCCGGCCAAGACAGGTACCGGCGCCCCCGCTCGCCCTCCGCGGACCGGTGCGCATCGTCCGCACCGATCCAAGCGGACACGAGGAAGAAGGTCGCGCGCATCCCGCGGGCGCGCAGCGCCGGGAGCGCGGCCGTCAGCGCGTCCTGGTAGCCGTCGTCGAAGGTCAGCAGGATGGGCTTCTCCGGGAGCGGCGCGCCTCGATCCTCGTGCTCCAGCCACTCGTGGAAGGTCACCGTGTGGAACCCGGCGCTCCGCAGGGCGTCGAGCTGCGCGGCGAACGCTGCTTGACTGACCGTGAACTCGTCGCCGGCGCCCCCGATGGAGTGCCAGGTCAGGATCGGGACGTCCGGACGGCAGGCGGCGCCGCCGGCCACGAGCGCCAGGAGCAGCGCGGTGCGGAGGACGCGCCCCATCAAGCGACGAGCGGCACGCCGCGCTTCTTGAGCCGCAGCGTCAGGCCGAGTCCCACCGCGGCGACGAGCAGGTTGGGGGAGAACGCCGCGAGGAACGGCGGCACGCCCCGATCGGCGAGGGCGAACCCGAGCCGCGACATCACGTAGAAGGCGACGAAGGCGCCCAGGGTGATGAGGTACGCGGACCCGCGCGCCCCGCCGGCCGCCACCGCGAGCGGCACGCCGAGCAGCGCGAAGCAGAGGCAGGCGAACGGCGCCGCCCACCTGCGCCCGGCCTCGACCCGCAGCCGCGTCGCATCGGCGCGCCAGCCCATGCGATCCATCTGATCGGCGCGCGGCCCCAGCTCGCGGTAGGGGATGGCCGTCTCGACCCCGTAGAAGCGGTTCTTGCGGGCGACGCGCTCCTGCACGCCGACCAGGAAGGTCCCTTCCTGGAAGCGCACCACCGTCTCTCCGCGCGGCTCGGTGCGGTGCAACTCT
Source organism: Myxococcales bacterium (assembly GCA_036393835.1). Lineage (GTDB taxonomy): Bacteria > Myxococcota > Myxococcia > Myxococcales > 40CM-4-68-19 > VBKO01. The sequence goes on from DASWGI010000337.1 coordinate 3,831, forward strand.
CCCCGGCCGAGGCGGAGGAGCAGCGCCTCGCCCCCGGCATCCTCGACCCGGCCGGTCTCGGCCAGCGCCAGGAGCGGCGCGCCGTCGCCCACCTCGTCCTCGATCAGCACCCCGCGCCAGTCCGCGCCCTCGGCCTCCGCGACGTACACCATGAAGCGCGGAAGGGCGTCGTTGAACACGCCCGGCAGGAGCCCAGATTTGAGGTTGCGCTTGATCACGCCGTTCAGGACGCGGTTCACCTCCTGCAGCCCCCAGGGCTCTGCCCAGCGGGCCAGCGCCGCCACGCCGAGGGCGAGCGCGAGGGCCACCAGGCACGGCACTCGGTAGAGCCGCAGCGGCGACTGCCCGGCGGTGGCGAGCCCGAGCAGCTCGCGGTCGGCCGCCAGGCGGCCGATGCCGAGCTGCAGGCCCAGCATGTACGCGAGGGGCACCGCCATCACCAGGAAGTGCGGCGCGAACGCCGCCGTCACGCGGCCCAGATCGCGCAAGGTGATCGCGCTGGAGAAGACCACCTCGTTGAGCTGGAGGAGTTGCGCGACCACCAGGAGCTGCAGGATGGCGCAGAGACCGACCACGAGCGGCATCCCCATCTCGCGCAGCACGATGCGGTCGGCCAGCGGCAACTGCACACAGCCACTCTACATGGAAGTTCTGGTACAGAGGCGTCTTGGTGCGTGTCAAACAAGCCGCCGGGCTGCTGGTGCCGCTGGGCTTGTTCGCGCACGCGTTCTTCTGCCCGATCTCGATCGCGGGCACGCAGATCGGGCTGGGCATCGCAGCCGCCGGGCTCGTCTGCGCGGCCGCCTCCGGTTGGCGGCCGGGGCGCAGCCCGCTGGATGTTCCGCTGCTGGCGCTGATTGGCGTCGCGCTGCTCTCGGATGCGGTGTCGCGGTACGGCTCGGCCGGCGCGGCGTCCGCCACGCTCTGGCGCAGCGCGCTCGGCTTCTGGATCGTGTTCCACGGCCTGTCGCGCGCGCCGGGCCATGCCCGCCGGCTGGTGCTCTGCGCCGCGGCGGGGCTCGCGCTCTCCTCCGCGGTCGGGCTGGTGCAGTACCGGACCGGGATCGACCTCGTCCACCTCCTGGGGCTCCGCGAGCAGCCCGCCTGGGTCGAGGCTCCCGGGGCTGCGGGCAGGTACGGCGCGATGGGCTTCTTCACCTCGCGGCTCACCTTCGGGCACAACGCCAGCGTGCTGCTCGCGCTGCTCGCCGGGGCGATCGCCACAGGGGAAGTCCCGGTGCGTCTGCGCGGCCCCGCGATCGTCGCGGCGGCGCTCGCCTTCTCGGCCATCGTGGCGACGTTCGACCGCGCTGCCTGGCTCGGCCTCGCGGCGGCCGCCCTGGTGCTCGCGGCGGCGCTGCGCAGAGGCGGCCGCGCCCTGCTGGTGGGAGTGGCCGCGGGCGCCGCGGCCGTCTTGCTCCTTCCACAAGTAAGGGCGCGATTCGCCTCGGCCTTCGACGTGCGCGGCAACGCGGACCGGGTGTTCGTGTGGTCGCGGGCGGTCGAGATCATCCGGGACCATCCACTGCTGGGAGTCGGCTTCGGCAACTATCCGCGCGTGTGCGGGACGTACTACGACCGCGTCGATCCCGCGTTCCCCATGCGCACCTGGGCGCACAACACGGGACTGTCGATGCTCGCCGAGACGGGCCCCTTGGGGCTCGCGTCGCTCGGCTGGCTGGCGATCGCCGCCGCGAGGGCGCTGTCGCGGCGCATCCGCGCGGGCGACGGCCTGGCGGTGGGCGGCGCGGCGGCGGCCACGGCGCTCGCCGTCATCGCGCAGGCGCACGACGTGCTCTACGACACGAAGGTCATGTACGCGCTGTGGCTCGCGCTCGGGGTCGCGCTCGCTCAGCGCGACCGCGTTTGAAGTTCCGGCGGTTTCGGGATGCCCTGCGCCAGCGCCAGGAACAGCGCGAGAAGGCCGCTCGGCCAGAGGTGGATCGTGACCCGGTCGATCGACGACCGGAAGAACCACAGCAGCGGGTGCGGCTGGAGCACGTACAGGGGCAAAAGGGCGCTCAACGAGAGCGCGATGGTCGCCGCCAGCACGCGCGAGGGCCGCGACCATCCCTGCCCCCGGAGCGCGACGTAGGCGGCGGCCGCGGCTGCTCCGAGGAGATGCAACCCCCAGTTCTGGAAATAGACCAGCCGGCGCGCCCAGGCGCCCGCCAGAGAGAGCCAGGGTCGCGGCGACGCCGCCCGCGCGAGCAGGTCCGCCGCCGAAGCGAAATGGGTCAAGTCGTTCTCGTGCGCGAAAGTGCCCTTGAAGAAGGCCAGCAGGAACAATCCGGGCAATGCGCCCGCGAGGACGGCCAGCGCGTCGCGGAGCCGCCCGCGCAGCGGTTCGCCTCGCCTCGCCACGACGAGCGCCGCCAGCGCGCAGCCGAGGTAGAGCAGGCCCTCGTTCTTGGTCCACGCGCACATCGAGAACGCGACCCCGGCGACGATGAGCAGGCGGGGATGGCATCCGCGCTCCAGCGCGACCGCCAGCAACGAGGCGGCCAGCAGCAGGAAGGCCGAGAGAGGAATGTCGGCCTGCTGGTTGGCGGCGAAGCCGAGGTACGCCGGCGTCGACACCAGCGCCAGAGCGGCCAGCACACCCCATCCGGCGCCGCGGAGCTCCCTCACGGCCATCCCGAGGAGCGCCACGCCGCAGGCCGCGATCGCCCAGGCGATCGCCGCGGGAATCCAGAAGCTCTCGGACCCCAGGATCCGGAACGACTGCGCCACCAGACCCGGCAGCAGCAGCGGATAGTCCTGGTGCGCCCAGAAGACCAGTTCGGGCGAGAACGCGTCGCGGAACGATTCGCCCGCCCGCGCCAAGGACCTTGCCCGCAGGTTCCAGATGGCCCAGGCATCGGCGCCGCCGTCCGGGTACCGCAGCGTGTGCTCGACGAAGAGCGCGGTGGCGACGAGCGCCGCGACCGCGAGCGCCGCCCGGAACGGCGCCGGGGTCGGCGCGGTGGCTTCGCCCGGCTCCCCCGTGCGCCTTCGGGCGAGCACGAGCGCTCCCGCGCCGAGAACCACGAGAGCCGCATCCTTCGCCGCCATCACGTGCGCGCTCGCGCCGAACGCGAACAGCGCCGCCGAATACGTCATCGACCACAGTCCGGCGCCGGCGAGGAGGACCGCGGGAAGCCAGCGGCGCAGGGCGGACACTCCTACCGCGAGCGCGGACAGACCGCTTCCGGAGGCGAGGATCGCGGCGGCGGCGAGCGCCGTCACGGCCGCACCGGGTGCGCGACCGCCACGCCCCCCGCGCCTGGAAGGTCGACCACGAGAGCATGGCGCGCGCACAGGTCCGCGACGCGGGCAGCATCGGTCGCGTCCACCAGGACGTAGGGCAGCGCCGCGTCCCCATGGCGCAGGACCAGCGGCGCGAGCGCGTAGAGCGCCTGCTCGTACTTCTCGTTCCCGCGGGTCGGCAAGCTGCCGGGGCGCAGGGTCAGCGGCTCGTCGGAGATGTACCCGATGCGTCCGGAGGCCGGGAGGAAGGCCCGCACGGCCGCATACCGCGCGTCGGGCCTCGGCTCGCTCGCAGCGGCCGGCAACGTCCAGATCCGCTCGGCGAAGCAGTGGAACCAGATCTGCCGTCCCAGCCCCACCGCGGCGAGCGCGAGAACGATCCGCGAGGCCGTCCTGAAGCTCATTCGGCCGGGCGGACCTCGCCCGGCGCGCGCAGCTCCTTTGGCCACGGCGGCGGCACGAGCCCGTACCGCACGATGCAGTAGACGGCGCGGAAGGCGTCCTTGAGGCGGATCTTCTTGCCGTCGGCGACCGACCGCGGGCGGTACGAGATCGGCTCCTCGGCGAAGCGCAGCGGCCGGCGGCGGGAGAGATGGGCGAGGAGCGCGGTGACCTCGGGCTCGAACCCGAACCGATCCTCGCGCAGCGGCAGCTCGCGGACCACCTCGGTGCGCATCACCTTGTAGCAGGTCTCCATGTCGCTGAGCCGCAGGCCGGTCACCAGGTTGCTCAAGGCCGTCAGCATCCGGTTGGCCGTCGTGTGCCAGAAGGGGAACCCGGCGCTGCCCCGCGAGAAGCGGCTGCCGTACACCACGTCGGCGTCGCCGCGCGCGATCCGGGACAGCAGGCGCGGCAGCTCGTGGGGGTCGTATTCGAGGTCGGCGTCCTGCACCACCACCACCTCGCCCCGCGCTTCCGCGAATCCGCGGCGCAGCGCCGCGCCTTTTCCGCGGTTCACCGGCTGGCGGAAGATCCGCACCTGCGCCCGGCCGGTGGGATCGGCGGAGGTGACGAGGCTCGGGTCCTCCTCGATCCGCGAGAGGACCGCCCGCGTGCCGTCGCGCGAGCAGTCGTCGACGACGACCAGTTCCTTGTCGACGGGGACGGCGGCCACCCGGCGCAGGACGCCGAGGATGAGGCGCTCCTCGTTGTAGACCGGGATGACGATGGAGAGCTTCAGGGGCGCCTCCGGGAGACCGCCGCGCACGCTCGTCCGGCGGGCCGGCGCTTGTCAAGAGAGCGTTGACTTGCCGGGGACCTTCGGCTATCCATTCCGGCCCTTTCCCGGGCCGGTCCCCGCCTCGTCGGCGAGCAAGGCCCGGGACCGACGAGACATTCCGATGCGCGAGAACATCCACCCCGCCTACCCCACTTCGAAGGTCCACTGCGCCTGCGGGGCGACCTGGGAGACCCGCTCGACGGGGGGCGACCTGCACCTGGACATCTGCTCCAACTGCCACCCGTTCTTCACCGGCAAGCAGAAGCTGATCGACACCCAGGGCCGCATCGATCGGTTCCAGAAGAAGTACGCGAACTCCCCCAAGGTGCCGCCGAAGAAGGCCAAGGCCGCCGCCGCGGAGAAGAAGCCCGCCGCGAAGTCCGAGAAGAAGTCGGACAAGAAGCCCAAGAAGCCAAAGGCCGAGGCCTGACCCGCCGATCTCGTAGTCCTAAAAGACGAACGCGGAGGCGCTGAGGCGCGGAGATTTTCTTTGATCACGTTCGCCGGGGCGCGCGTGTCCGATCGAGCACCCGAACCGAATCTCCGCGTCTCCGCGTCTCCGCGTTGATCTTGTAGTCCTAGAAAACCGGCAGCGTGGGACGGTGCGAGTGGGGGGGCTCGCATCCTGCCGCCACGCTGCCGCTTGGAAGGCCTCGGGGGCCGTCCTTTCGTGTGCCCTACTTCTCCCGGGCAGCGACCTTGTTGAGGCCCTCCTCGTCCTTGAGCACCAGGAGCCGGCCCTGGTTCGCGAGGAGCCCGTCGCGCTTCATCTTGTTGATCAGCGTGGAGACGAACGAGCGGGACGCTCCCACCAGGTCCGCCAGATCCTGCTGCGTGATGCCGTGCAGGCAAAGCTCGTTTCCGGGAGCGATCCGCTCGCCGTGCGCCTGCGCCAGCGAGATCAGCATCTCCGCCAGCCGGGCCGGCACGTCCTTGCGGGTCAGGCCGAGCACCCGCTGGCGCATCTGCCGCACGCGCTCGTTCAGCGCCCGGATGACGTCCACCGCCAGCGCCGGCCGCGCCTCGAGCAGCGCCCGGAAGTCCCGCCCCTCGATGCTCCACACCTCGCACTTGCCCGAGGCGATCGAGAGCTCCTCCATCACCGAGCCTTCCGGCCGGAGCACTTCGCCGAAGAGGTCGCCCGGCTTGAGGATGGCCAGCACGCTGCGGCCCTTCCCCTTGCCTTGGCGGAGCAGCCGCACGCGGCCGCTGCGGAGGAGGAAGACCTTGTCCGCCGGCATGCCCGGCCGGTAGATGACCGACGCGTGCGCGAAGGTCTCGACCTTGAAGTAGCCGCGGAAGTCGACGACGTCGGCGGCTGGAAGGCTCGGCGAGACGAGCGGCTGCGCGAACTGGTAGCGAGTATCGACCTGCTGGCGTGGAATCATCGGGAGACTCCCAAGGAAGGGGACGCTCCCACCCAGCAGCACCGCCCGTGCCAACGCCCGGCCGGTGCTCGGTACTCGTCATTTCAAGTACTTGACGGAAAGCCTTGCCGGCGGTCAGGCGCTGGCTTCAACGATCCGTAGAGTCGATCTCCACGAAAAGTTGAACGAAACGTTCAACCGGTGCCCGGTTCGAACCCGTATTTCCGCAGTTTCCGCTCCAGAGTGGGCCGGGAAATGCCCAGGATCTGACAGGCCCTCCCCTTGTGGCCCTTCGTCATCGCGAACACGCGCTCGATATGGGCCCGCTCGACTTCATCCAGCGTCGGCACGCGCCCGTCGGCGCCGGCCGCCGGCAGGTCGACCGGGCGCGGCTCGGGGCGCGAAGCCTCGACCAGGTGCTCCTCGAGCAGGAGATCGCCCTGGCTGAGCACCGCTGCGCGGGTGAGCACGTTCTCCAGCTCCCGCACGTTCCCCGGCCACGGGCGCGCCATCAGCTTCTCCAGCGTCTCGCGCGGGACGCGGCGCAGGTTCTTGTGCAGGCGATGGTTGATCTTGACTATGAGGTTTTCGACCAGGAGCGGGATGTCCTCGCGCCGGTCCCGCAGCGGTGGGATGGAGAGCGTCACCACTTTGAGGCGCTGGTAGAGGTCCTCGCGGAAACGCGCCGCCCGCACCTCGCCCAGCAAGTCGCGGTTGGTGGCCGCCAGGATGCGCGCACGGACCGGGATCCGCCTCACCCCTCCGACGCGCTCCAGCTCCCTTTCTTGCAGGACGCGGAGCAGCTTCGCCTGCAGGTTCTGCGAGAGCTCGCCGATCTCGTCGAGGAAGATGGACCCGTCCTCGGCCAGCTCGAACTTGCCGATCTTCACGGACACCGCGCCGGTGAAGGCGCCCTTCTCGTGCCCGAACAGCTCGCTCTCCAGCAGCGTCTCGACGATGGCCGAGCAGTTGATGCCGATGAACGGCTTGGCCCCCGCGCTGTAGCTGTGGATCACGCGGGCGATCAGCTCCTTGCCGGTGCCGCTCTCTCCCTGGATGAGCACGGTGGCGCGGCTGGCGGCGACGCGCCCCACGTCCTTGAAGAGCTGCTGCATCGGCGGCGAGGCGCCGACGATGTCGTCCAGCTTCACCGCGCGCTGCGCCTCGACCGAGAGGAAGTCGGTGCCGCGCGAGAGGCGCCGCACCTCGAGCGCGCGGTCGAGCGCGACGTCCAGCGCCCGGATGTCGATCGGCTTGTGGATGTAGTCGAACGCGCCCGCCTTCATGGCCAGGATGGTGGTGGCCATGTCGTGGTGGGCGGTGATCATCAGCACCGGCGTCTCGCCGGCGCGCTTCCTCAGCTCGGGGATGAGGTCGATGCCGGAGGCGTCCGGCAGGCGCATGTCGAGGATGATGGCGGAAGGGGAGGTCTCCTCGGCGAGCTTGAAGCCCTCCGCGCCCGTGGCCGCGCTGATCACCCCGTAGCCGCGCTCCTCGAGGTGCATCGAGAGCAGCTCGCGGATGGACCGGTCGTCGTCGACGATCAGGATTCGTTCCACGTGGGCTTGGGGGGCGATCTTTAACGGATCATCCACCAAACGTCACGGAGATGACATTGCCCCGCCCGTGGGCCTCGACGAAGCGGGCCTCGCCGCGGTGCTCCCGCGCGATGCGCGCCACGACCGCGAGGCCAAGGCCGGTGCCGCGCGCCCGGTTGGGGGTGAACGGCACGAACGCCTTCTCGCGCAGCTCGGGCGGGACCGGGCGGCCGGGATCGGCGACGGTGAGCTCCCATCCCGGCGGGCTGGCGACGACGGACACCTCGACGCGCCCGCCGCCCACCTCCTCCGCGGCGACCGCGGCCTGGCGGCAGAGGATCTTCACGGCGGTCCGGACCCGCACCGGGTCGAGCGGGAACGGCGGCAGGCGGTCGGGGACCTCCACCGCGAACGAGACGCCGCGCGACGACCACTCCGCCTCGACGCCCTCCACCGCCTCGCGCACCGGCGAGCGCGGATCGCCCGGCACCAGCGAGAGCGACGGCGGGCGCGCGAACTCCAGCACCTCGTTGAGCAGCAGCTCGATGTTGAGCACCTCGCGGAGCGCGATGCTGGTGCGGCGCAGGTCGTTCGAGCCGAGCGTGCCGTGGCGCTCCAGCGTCTGCAGCGCGATCTTCACCGCCGAGAGCGGATTGCGGATCTCGTGCGCGACCAGCGAGGCGAACCGGGCCAGGTCCTCCGCCCGCAGCGCCGCATCGCCGACCTGCTGCGAGACCGCCATGTCGCGCACCAGCGCGACCACGCCGCCCGGCGCGGGGCTGAGCAGGAGCTGGGCGGGGAACGGCTGCCCGGCCCGGAGCAGCGTCCGGTGCTCCTCGAACGATCCTCGCGCCGCCGCCTGCGCCAGGTCGCGCGCGGCGCGCTCGCCGCCGGGGAAGAGGAGACCGGCCGGCTTGCCGACGAGGTCGGCGCTGCCCAGCACCGGCTGCGCCGGCCCGGCGACGCAGGCGATGCGCGGCTCGGGCGAATCGTCCCAGGCCACGGCGCACAGATCATGCGCGCCGGCGAGGGCGGGGCCCAGCTCCTCGCACGAGCTCGCCAGCGCACGCGCGGACTTGCTCGCCATGTGGGTGCACATCGCATGAATGCGTCCACGCTGCCACATTCCGTCAGCAACTCTGTTCAGAACGCGGTCAGGCGCGTCGGGCACGTGCCCGATGGGAGGGAGGGCTCGTTTTGCCTACTGTGGGCGGCGCGCCGGGATGACCGCGCGAGGAGGGAGCTCGTTCCATGCGACGCTTGCTGAAGCTGCTCCGGTCCGAGGAGGGCCAGGGCATGTCCGAGTACCTGATCATCGTCGCGCTGGTGGCGATCGCGGCCATCGGCGTGGTCACCGTGTTCGGCCGCGACGTCCGCGAGCTGTTCAGCGGGACGACCGATTCATTGGCCGGCAACCAGGCGACCAACACGGCGGTGAAGGCGAACGTCCGGCAGAACAAGAGCCTCAAGACGTTCGGGACCTACAACGCCTCCCGCGGCGATTGAGTTCCTGCCCCGGTCGCTTCCGCCATGTTAGAAAAAGGGCCCATGAGCCGCGACAGGGACCGCACGGTCCGCTCCGACGAGCACAACTCCCGCGGCATCGAGCTCGCCGACCGGGGATGGCTCGACGAGGCCATCAAGGAGTTCAAGAAGGCGATCGAGCTGGACCCCGAGTCCGCCCACGCCCACGACAACCTCGCGACGGTGTACAGCGAGAAGAAGCTCTACCGCGAGGCGCTCAAGGAGTACCTCACCGCGCTGGAGCTGGAGCCCGACAGCGCCACGGCCCACTACAACCTCGCCTGCTTCCTCGCCACGCACGGGTCCGACATGGCCGTGGACGAGTACAAGGAAGCGATCGAGCTGGACCCGGACTACCCGGACGCGCACCTCAACCTGGGCATGACCTACGCCGACCAGGACCGGCGCGAGGAAGCCAAGGAAGAGTTCAAGGCGGCCATCGAGCTGGACTCCGACGACCCGGTGGCGCGGCACGAGCTGGCGGCGCTCCTGATGGACGAGGCGGACTACCGCGGCGCCATCGCGCAGCTCAACGAGGCGGTGCGGCTCGAGCCCGAGAACTACGAGGCGCACCTCGACCTGGGCATCTGCTACGCGCAGAAGGGCTTCTACGCGGAGGCGGAACGCTGCTACGGGCGTGCGCGCGAGCTGAACCCGGATGACGTGCTGCTCAACTACAACGTGGCGGCGCTCTATTCGCTGTGGGAGAAGCCGGCGCAGGCCTTCGAGGCGCTGAAGAAGGCGCTGGAGAAGGACCCGGTCAAGGTGCGCGGCTGGATCGCCGCCGACCCGATGTTCGATACGCTCAAGGGCGACCCCCAGTTCGAGCAGATCCTGGCCGTACAGTAACCATACAGTCTTCCCCGTATTGCGACCTTTCACATCTGAAATGACGCGTTGCAGGTGTGCAAGGAATCCTGCCTCCTCGCTGGCCCTCGCTCGACGCCAACCCCACGAAACGCCAGGTGTTCACTGGCTGGCATGGTGACTGCATATTTGGTTTGCCGGAGCGCATCGCTCGTCGTGGGTCTGGTACCCCCCCCGCCACCTCGATGCGTGATCGCGCTTCATCTTTCAGCCCCCGGGCATCCTGCCCGGGGGTTTTTTTCTGGTTTCCTGTTACAAGCGCGGCATGTCGCACCCGCGCCCAGGCCTGTCGACCCTCGCCGTCCACGCCGGGACGCCGGAGGGCGCGAACGCGCCCCTGACCGTCCCCATCGTGCAGTCCACCACCTTCCGCTTCGAGAGCGCCGCGCAGGTGCAGGAGTACGCGCGCGGCTCGAGCGGGCTGTTCATGTACTCGCGCGACGAGAACCCCACCGTGCGCGCGGCCGAGCAGGCGGTGGCGCGGCTGGAAGGCGCGGAATCGGCCATCGTCTTCGGCAGCGGCATGGGCGCCATGACCAGCGCGCTGATGGGCCTGGTCTCGGCCGGCGACGAGGTCATCGCCGCGACCGCTCTGTACGGGGGCACCTACAAGCTGCTGCGCGACGTGCTGAGCCGGTTCGGGGTCAAGCTGCGGCCGGTCGAGCCGGAGCGGCTCGCGGCCGAGGTGGCCGCGCGCCCCGCCAAGGCCTGCGTGTTCGAGTCACCCACCAACCCCACGCTGCGCATCGTGGACGTGGCCGCGGTCGCCTCGGCCTGCAGGAAGGCCGGGACAGTGAGCGTGATGGACTCGACCTTCGGGCCGCCGGCGCTGCAGCGGCCGCTCGAGATGGGCGTCGACGTGGTGATGCACAGCGCGACCAAGTACCTGAACGGCCACTCGGACCATCTCGCGGGCGTGCTGGCGGGCTCCAGCGAGCGCCTCGAGCCGCTGCGGCTGCTCTCGCACAAGCTGGGCGCCTCGCTCGATCCGCGGGTCGCGTACGATCTGCTGCGCGGCCTGAAGACCTTCGCGCTGCGGATGGAGCGCCACTGCGCCACCGCGCTGCGCGTCGCGCGTTGGCTCTCGGAGCAACGCGCGGTGCAGCGGGTCTGGTATCCCGGCCTGCCCTCGCATCCCGAACACGAGTTGGCGAAGCGGCAGATGAGCGGATTCGGCGGCATGGTGACGTTCACGCTGGGGACCAAGGAGCGCGCCTTCGGCTTCTGGGACCGCCTGCGGCTGGTCGCGCGCGCGGCCAGCCTGGGCGGGACGGAGACGCTCTCGTCGTTGCCCATCCTCTTCAGCCACACCGGCTACTCCGCGCAGGAGCTGGCTCGCGCCGGCGTGGACGAGGGCATGGTCCGGCTGTCGGTCGGCCTGGAGGACGGGGACGACCTGATCGCCGACCTGGCCCAGGCGCTCGAGGCCTGATGAGTTGCGCTTCTCTCCCCTGCCCCGCTCGTTCTTCGCGCGCAACGCGCTCTCGGTCGCGCCCGACCTGGTCGGCTGCATGCTGGTGCGGCGCCATCCTACGGGGGTGCGGGCCGGGCGCATCGTCGAGACGGAGGCGTACGTCGGCGAGCACGACCTCGCCTGCCACGCGCGCGCCGGCCGCACCGCGCGCACCGAGGTGATGTACGGCGAACCGGGGCACGCCTACGTCTATCTGATCTACGGCGTGCACCCCATGCTCAATGCGGTGTGCAGCCCGGAGGGCGAGGCGAGCGCGGTCCTGATCCGCGCCGCCGAGCCGCTGCCCCCCGCGCCGGGGCTCGCCCCGCTCCTGCACGGCGCGACCGGTCCGGGGAACCTGTGCAAGGCGTTCGACGTGCGGCTGCGGCACAACCGGGACGACCTGTGCGATGCGGACGCCGAGCTGTTCATCGCGCCGCGCAAAGGCCCTGCTCCGCGCCTGTGGAAGGGCCCGCGCATCGGCGTCGACTACAGCGGCCGCTGGGCGCGCCGGAAGCTCCGCTTCTGCGACCGCTACAGCCCCGCCGTCTCCCGCCCCCGCCCCGGCTGAACCGCTGACCAAAGGATGAACGCGGAGGCGCGGAGACGCGGAGATTTTTTTCGAAAGGATCCTCCGCGTCTCCGCGCCTCCGCGTTGATCTTTTCGGCGAGCTTGGCAGCAGTGCGGCGCCGTTTCGTTTGGGCTTGCGGGAGCGGCGACTTTCGTGAAACGTTCCCGGTCCAATGAAGATCCGCCGTGTGGAGATCTCCGGCTTCAAGTCGTTCGCCGATCGGGTCGTCTTCTCCTTCGACGACGGGGTCACCGGGGTGGTCGGCCCCAACGGCTGCGGCAAGAGCAACGTGGTCGACGCCATTCGCTGGGCGATGGGCGAGCAGAGCGCGAAGCACCTGCGCGGCCGCTCCATGGAGGACGTGATCTTCAGCGGCAGCGAGTCGCGCCCGCCCACCGGGATGGCGGAGGTGTCGATCACCTTCCAGAACGACGGCCGCCTCGTCCCGCCGCAGTACGCCGGGTTCGCCGAGATCACCGTCACGCGCCGGCTGTTCCGCGACAGCACCAGCGAGTACGAGATCAACAAGGCCCCCTGCCGGCTGCTCGACATCACCGAGCTGTTCCTCGGCACCGGGGTCGGGACGCGCGCGTACTCGATCATCGAGCAGGGGCGCATCGGATTGATCGTCAGCGCCAAGCCCGAGGATCGCCGCTCGATCATCGAGGAGGCGGCGGGGGTCACCAAGTACAAGGCGCGCCGCAAGCAGGCCGAGCGGAAGCTGGAGGCCACCGAGCAGAACCTGCTCCGGCTCACCGACGTGGTCGGCGAGGTGGGCCGCCGCCTCCAGGGGCTCGAGCGCCAGGCGAAGAAGGCCGAGCGCTTCCGCGAGCTGCGCGGGGAGCTGAGGCAGCTCGAGCTGCTCTCCGCGTGCCGGCAGTGGCTCTCGGCCAAGGAGGAGGAGGGCGCCGGGGCGCGCGAGCTGCAGGACGCGGCCGACGCCGAGAAGGTGGCGCACGCGCAGGTGGCGCGCCTGGAGGCGGGTCTCTCGGCGGAGCGGCTCCAGCTCCTCGACGACGAGCGCAAGGTGCAGGAGCTGGCCGACAAATCGCACGGCGTGGACAAGCAGCTGCGGCTCGCCGAACAGGAGCTGCAGTTCGCGCAGCGGGAGCGCGAGTCGATCGCGGCGCGGCAGGTGCAGCACGAGGACGAGATCGGCCTGTTGGGCCAGCGCCTGACGCTGCTCGCGCGCGAGGAGGAGGGCCTGCACGCCGAGCGGCAGAAGCTCGCCGATGCCAACGCCGAGGACGAGACCCGGCGCGCGCAGGCGGAGGCCAGCCTGCGGGAGTCGATGGACCGCATCCATTCCGCGCAACACGCCGTGGAGACGGAGCGGCACCAGGCGGTGGGAGTCCTCACCCGGCTGGCGAACCACCGGACCAACCTGGTGAATCTGGAGAAGCGCCGGCAGGACCTCTCCGGGCGGCTGCAGAAGACGCAGGACGAGGCGGAGCAGCTCGGCGCGCGCGCAGAGGAGATCTCGCGGCAGCGCGAGGAGCTTTCGCACAAGCTGTCCGAGACGCAGGCGAGCCGGCGCGCGCTGCACGAGAAGCGCGCCGCGCGCGAGGAGCAGCTCCAGCAGGGGCTCGTAGAGCGGCGCGACCTGGAGGCGACGCTCATCCGGGTGCGCGAGGAGCTGGCCGACCGGCGCAGCCGCCTGACCTCGCTGCTCGAGCTGCAGAAGAACTTCGAGGGGTACGGGCGGGGCGTCAAGGCGATCCTGCTGCGCGACGAGGACGAGCGCCGGCGCGACGGCGTCTACGGGCTGGTGGCCGACGTGCTCCGGACCGACGCGCGGCACGAGCGGGCCGTCGAGGCTGTCCTGGGCGAGCGGCTGCAGCTGGTCCTGGTGGAGAGCCACGCGGCGGGGCTGCGCGCGGTCGACTACCTCAAGCAGGCAGCGCATGGGCGTGCGAGCTTCATCCCGCTGACCGAGATGGAGCAGCTGCCGCTGGTGCCCGAGGCGGCGGAGCTGGCCGCCCCGGAGGGCACGGTGCGCGCCGTCGAGGTGGTCCACTGCGCGCCGGAGCACGTGCGGCTCAAGCGGTACCTGCTGGCCGACGTGTTCCTCTGCGATACGCTGGCCACCGCGCTGGCGCTGTGGTCGCGGGACCCGGGCGAGCGCACCTTCGTCACCGCCGACGGCGAGGTCGTGGACCGGGAGGGCATCGTCTCGGGCGGCTCGCTGGAAGGCGTGGCCGACGGGCTCTTGCACAAGCGCCGCGAGGTGCAGGAGCTAGCCGAGACGGTGCAGGAGCTGGAGGCCCGCCTCGCCCTCAGCACCTCGCAGGCGGAAGAGCTGGCCGGGCGCATCCAGTCGCTGGAGACCGAGGTCAAGCGGCTGCAGCACGAGGAGCGCGAGGAGGAGCTGTCCCAGCTGCGCCTGGAGCGCGACGTGGGACGGCTGCAGGACGAGCTGGCCCGGCTCTCGCAGCGCGATCAGGTCCTGCGGCACGAGATCGAGCAGCTTCAGCAGGCGCTCGCGGAGGTCGAGCGGGAGGAGGCGCAGAGCCGAGACGCGGTGGCCGGCGGCGAGAGCGAGCAGCAGGAGCGCGAAGCGCGGCTGCGCGCCCTGCAGGCGGACCTGCTGCGCGCCCGCGAGCAGGCCGAATCGGTGCAGGCCGAGGTGACCCGGGCCAAGGTGAGCGCGGCGGCGGTGGCGGAGCGGCTGGAGGGCGTGGCCCGCTCGCTGGCGCGGCTGTCCGAGCAGCGGGCCGAGATCGAGGGGCGGCGCGAGAAGCTGCAGTCCGAGGTCGTGCAGGGGAAGGAGCGCGCCGCGGCGCTGGAGGCGCGCGGCGAGGTCACGCGCGGGGAGCTGGCAGCGCTGCTCAAGTCGGGCGAGGAGCTGCGCGAGGCGCTGGGCCGCGCGCGGGCGCTGTACGACCAGGGGCAGGAGCGGCTGCGCGGAGGCGACGAGGAAGTGCGCGAGGCGCGCTCTGGCCTCGAGCAGGTGGCGCGCCGGCGCTCGGACGCCGAGCTGAAGGTCCAGGAGATCCGCCTGACGGTGCAGCACCTCGAGCAGGGCACGCGCGAGCGCCACCTGATGGAGCTCGCCGAGGTGGCGCAAGCCAGGCGCGAGGAGGCGCTGGGCCTGGACGAGGCGCAGGCCGAGGCGCGCATGTCCGCGCTGCGGGAGAAGGTCGATGCGCTGGGCGAGGTGAGCCTCACCGCCATCGACGAGGCGAAGGAGGTGGGCGAGCGGTTCGCCTTCCTCACCGCGCAGAAGCAGGACCTGGAGGACTCGCTGCGCAAGCTGCGCTCGGCGATCGAGCGCATCGAACGCGCCAGCAAGGAGCGGTTCCGCGAGACGTTCCAGCTGGTGAACGACCGCTTCCAGCAGGTGTTCCCCCGGCTGTTCCGCGGGGGCTACGCAGAGCTGCAGCTGGTGGAGGATCCGGCGAACCCCGCCGTGGAGCCCGGAGTGGAGATCGTCGCCGAGCCGCCCGGGAAGAAGCTGGCCAGCGTGAACCTGCTCTCCGGCGGCGAGAAGGCGCTCACCGCGGTGTCGCTGATCTTTGCGATCTTCCTGATCAAGCCGACGCCGTTCTGCCTGCTGGACGAGGTGGACGCGCCGCTCGACGAGGCGAACGTCGGACGGTACAACGACATGGTGCGGGAGATGAGCCGCAGCTCGCAGTTCATCGTCATCACGCACAACAAGCGGACCATGGAGGGCTCGGACGCGCTGTACGGCGTCACCATGGAGGAGCCGGGCATTTCGAAGACGGTCAGCGTGAAGCTGTCCGCCCAGGCCGGCGCCGCGGCCTAGCACGCATTTCTGAGCAGCGCCGCCCTATCGGCGGCGGCTGATTGATCGGCGCCCGCCGCGCGGGGTAATCCTGCGGCATGCGCCCACTCCTCGCCGCCCTCCTCGCGATGCTCCTCGTGCCGCTCGCGGCGCGCGCCGACGACACACGGCCGCCCGTCATCTCGGACGTGCGGGCCGCCCAGCGCGGCGGGCAGGTGCACATCGAGGCGCGCATCACGGACGAGAC
>DASWGI010000338.1:0-7228 GCA_036393835.1 Myxococcales bacterium
GCGGCACCGATGTCGATGACCCACTTCACGAAGGACCACTGGTCGTTGGGGTCGTAAACGTTGCCGTTGGAGGTGCGGATGACGGCACTCGCCCGCTGGCAGAGCGAGTACACCTCCACCTGATCCTGTACGTCTTCCGAGCGCGAGGCGCGACTGACGGAGTACAGGCGAAGTTCGTCGAAGGCGTGCGCCTCCGCGAGTACCTTCAGTCGCTGGAGGTCGGCGCGGTCCTTCAGACCGACCGTGCCTGTGCCTACGTATTCGATGCGCTCCACCAGGATGCCGGGGTCCCGGAGGCGCCACGCATCCAGTTCGCGGCGCTGCACCTCGGGCGTGTCGCGCGCGTTCTGGCCCTTCGACGAGACGCGAATTTGCTCGACGTATCGCTTGTTCTTCACTCGCCCAGTCTACTAGGTTCGGGCTGTAGGTCAAGCGGCCAGTTCTTCAAGCAGTTCGGCATCACCATCAGCGCCGCGGTGCTGATCTCGCTGTTCATCTCCTTCACGCTGGACCCGATGCTCTCCGCGCGGCTGGTGAAGGCGCGCAAGGCGGGCGAGGTGAAGGAGGAGGCCAAGGTCGCCCGCGTCCTGCGCGAGGCCTTCGAGGCGACCGAGCGGTGGTACGAGCGCGTGCTGCGCACCGTGCTGAAGCACAAGTGGATCTCCTTCGGGGCGGCGATCGCAGTCACGGTGGTCAGCTTCGCTTTGACCAGCGGGCTGCGCAGCGAGTTCCTCTCGGTCGAGGACCGCTCGCAGTTCATCGTCGATCTGCAGCTGCCCGACTCGGCCTCGCTCGAGCTCACGGGGCAGCGGGCGGCCGAGGCGGAGAAGCTGCTCCGCGCGATGCCCGAGGTGAAGGACGTCTACGCCATCATCGGGCTCAACGGCGAGGCCAACAAGGTCAAGATGCGCGCCCTCACCGTGCCGAAGAAGGCGCGCAAGCGCGGCATCCTCGCCCTGAAGGACGCGGCGCGCTCGGCGCTGGCGAAGCTCCCCGCGACCAAGGTGAGCATCAGCGATCCGCCCGCCATCGAGGGGCTCGGCGACTTCTTCCCCATCATGGTCCGCATCACCGGGCCCGACCTCAAGGTCTTGAACGAGCAGGGCCGGTGGATCGCCGATGCGCTGCGGCGCATCCCGGGCACGGTGGACGTCAAGATCGAGTCCAATCCGCCCAAGCCCGAGCTGGCCATCGCCGTGGACCGCACCCGGGCCATGGACCTCGGTCTCTCCGCCGGACAGATCGCCACGCAGCTCCGCCTGGCCATCGACGGCGAGGTCCCGGCCAAGCTGCGCGAGGGCAAGGACGAGACGGACATCCGCGTGCGGCTCGCCGAGCGCGACCGCAAGAATCCCGATCGCGTGCGCGGCATGGACCTCTTCTCCCCGCGCGGCGTGCGCCAATTGTCGGACGTCGCCCAGGTCTCGCTGCAGGACGGCCCCAGCGTGATCGAGCACGAGAACCGCGAGCGCCAGATCGCCGTGTTCAGCCAGCTGGGCACCGGCGCGGCCCTCGGCGAGGTGGCGGAGAAGCTCAAGGCGGAAATCGGCAAGCACCCGCTCCCCGCCGGCTACTCGGTCATCTACGACGGGCAGATGAAGACGTTCAACGAGCAGAACGAGGCGTTCTCCGCCGCCTTCGGCCTGGCGTTCATCTTCATCTTCATGGTCCTCGCCTCGCAGTTCGAGTCCCTCAAGCACCCGTTCACCATCATGGTGTCGCTGCCGCTCGCGCTGATCGGCGCCCGCCTCGGGCTCCTGCTCGCCGGCAAGAACCTCTCGCTGGGAGCGATGATCGGCGTCATCCTGCTGATGGGCCTGGTCACCAAGAACGCCATCCTTCTGGTGGACGGCGCGCTGCAACACATCCGCGAGGGCGACCCGGTGGACGAGGCGCTGCTCAAGGCCGGACCGCGGCGGCTCCGGCCCATCCTCATGACCAGCTTCGCGATGGCGATCGGCATGGTGCCGACCGCGATCGGCACCGGGACCGGCAGCGAGTTCCGCTCGCCCATGGCCATCGCGGTCATCGGCGGCGTCATCACCTCGACGGCGCTCACGCTCCTGGTGGTGCCGGTCATCTTCGCAGGGATCGAGAAGCTGCAGCCGCGCGCGCTGCTCTCGCGCCTGCGCGGCCGCGCCTCCGCCCCGGCCGTTCCCCTCCATGCCGCGGTCGCCGAGGAGATCCCGGCGAAAGCGGCGAACGGGTAGAAGATATGGACGTGGCCCTGGCGTTGTTCATTCTCGCTTCGAGCGCCGCGGCGGCAGCCGAGCCGCAGCGCAGGCCGGTCCCCCTGCGGGAAGCGCTGCAGCTGGCCGCGAAGCAAGGACCCGACGTGGCCGCGGCGCGGGCCCAGGCGGCCATCACGCGGGTGGGCGTGGAGCGCGCCTACACCGCCTGGAAGCCGGACATCACGGCGACCGGGACCTTCGATCACACCAGCGCTCCGCAGAGGTTCGACCTTGCTCCGTTCGTGAGGCTGGTCGGGGCCGCGTACCCGAGCCTGAACGGGCAGACGCCGAACCTGTCGATCGTGCCGCCGCCGATCGACATCGTCTCGACGAACTCGCGGTACGGCACGCTGCAGCTGAGCCAGCCGCTGCTGACGCCGCAAGGCCTGTTCCTCCCCGGGATCGCCGGCAGCTTCGCCGAGGCGGCGGACCGCGGCGCAGACGAGGCGCGGGAGCAGGTGCTGCTCAACGTGGCGCGCACCTACCTGTCGCTGCAGGGCGTGGACGGGCTGCTCGCGGCGGCGCGCGACGCCGAGAAGGTGGCGGTG
The DNA here is from genome assembly GCA_036393835.1 of Myxococcales bacterium. GTDB lineage: Bacteria > Myxococcota > Myxococcia > Myxococcales > 40CM-4-68-19 > VBKO01. The sequence goes on from DASWGI010000338.1 coordinate 2,780, forward strand.
CGGCGCGAGGAAGACGCCAAGGCGCAGATTTCCGCCGGCACGGCGGTGGAGATCAGCCTGCTCCGCGCGCAGAGCGATACGGCCGCGGCGCGCGCGCAGATCGCGAACCTCACCGGCCAGCGCGAGTCCTTGCTACCGCTCCTCGAAGCGCTGGTCGGTGAGCCGGTCGCGCCGCTGCCGGCTGGCCAGGGCGGCGACGCGGGGCTCGGGCAACCGGCCGACGAAGGCGGGCAGCCGTGGGAGCGGACGTTCACCGTGCGGAGCGCGATCGCTCAGGTGGCCGGCGCCGACAAGTCCGTGACCTACGACAGCTTCCTCTGGCTGCCCACCGTCGCCGGCGTGGCGAAGGGCAACTACAACTCCAACCAGGGCTTCGCCGGGACCAACACCAGCTACGATCTGATCCTGAACGTCAGCGTCCCGCTCTACGACCGCGGCGTCCGGTACGCGCAGAAGCACGAGGACCAGGCCAGGCTGCAGCAGGCGATGGCCAATCTCGCCTCGACGCGCGCCCGCGCCAAGGCGAGCTGGCAGGGCGCCCGCGCCAATCTCATCTCGTCGCAGGCGGTGCTGGAGCAGGCCGAGGCGCAGGCGCGGGTGGCCAAACGGGCGCAGGAACAGATCGACGTCTCGGCGCGCGCGGGAGTTTCGACTTCGCTCGATCTCCAGGTAGCCGATCAGAACCTGTTCCAGGCGCGGAGCGCGGCGGCGCAGGCGCGAGCCAACGTGGACATCCGGCGGGCCGAGGTGTCCGCGGCCGAGGGACGCCTCTACAACGACGTCTCCAAATAAGCGCCGCCGACCGGGTGCGCGCCTGCTAGAACAGCGCGCCGTGAAGGTCGCGCGCACTCCTCCTCGCCCGGCGGGCGGACCGTTCGCCGTGCTCCGGCACGGTCCGTTCCGCTGGATCTGGCTGGGCTCGCTGACCAGCAACGTCGGCAACTGGATGGAGACGGTTGCCCAGGCGTGGCTCGTCCAGCGGCAGACCCAGTCGCCCTTCCTGGTCGAGCTCCTCTCCGCCGCCGAGTTCATCCCGGTCGCCCTGCTCGCCCTGCCGGCCGGCGCCCTGGCGGATCGGCACGACCGGCGCAAGCTGCTGCTCATCGGGCAGACCGCGATGATGATCATGGCCGCGGTGCTCGCGGTGCTCACGCACCTCGGCTACGCGACGCCGGCAGTGATCATCACCCTCGCCTTTCTGGAAGGAGCGTCCTGGGCGTCGGTCATGCCCGCCTGGCAAGCGCTGGTGCCTGCCCTGGTGCCGCGCGAGGAGCTGCCCTCGGCGATCGCGCTCAACTCGGCCCAGTTCAACGTCGCCCGCCTGCTGGGCCCGATGATCGCCGGCGCCCTGCTCACCGCGGCCGGCGCGGCAGCCGTCTTCGACGTCAACGTGCTGAGCTTCATCGCCATCGTGGTGGTGCTCGCGCTGGTGCGCGTTCCGGCGCAGCCGTTGCGCGAGGCGCCGACGCGGGCGGGCGTGCTGCACAAGCAGGGGGGCGTGCGCGAAGCGCTGTCGTGGACGCTGCGACAGCCCGGGCCCCGGCGCATCCTGCTCGGGCTCTTCATGTTCGCGCTGCTGGCCGCGCCTGTGCAGGGTCTGCTCCCGGTCTACGCCGACCAGCTCCTGCACGTCGGCGCGCACGGCTACGGAGCGCTCCTCTCCTGCCTCGGCGCCGGCGCCATCGCCGGGGCGTTGACGCTCGCCCGGCTGCCCCCGACCTATCCGCGGCACCACCTGATCCCGCTCTCGATGCTCGGGTTCGCGCTCTGCGCGATGCTGTACGCCAGCTCGAGCCGCTTCGCGCTCTCCGGCGTCGCGCTGACCGTCGGCGGCGTCTTCTGGGTGTGGTCCCTGGCGTCGTCGAACACCGCCATGCAGCTCCTGGTGCCCGATCAGCTGCGCGGGCGCGGCATGAGCGTGCTGGCGCTGGCGAACACCGGGGCGCTCCCGCTGGGGCACCTGCTGGGCGGCACGCTGGCGCACTGGTACGGCGCGCGCGCGGCGACGCTCTTGACCTCGGCCGGGCTGGCCTGCTTCGCGCTGTGGTCCGCCTGGGCGCGTGAGCCCGCCATCGACGCCATGGAGGGACCCTTCCCGCCCCGGCCACCGGGCCTGCGCGCCGCGGTCTGGGAGGCGTTCACCGCCGCGTCGCATCGGGCGCAGGAAGTGGACGCGAGCTCGCCGCGCGGCAGCGCCGAACCGGTGGAGGAGTAGGGCGGATCTACGCGACGGTGCCGGGTTCCTGCGCGCGGCGCTCCAGCCAGTCGCGGACGGCGTGGCCGGTGCCGAGCGGCCACGGCCGCAGCTTGTCGGGCGGGACGGCCTTCACCCCAGCCAGCTCCTCGCCCATCGCGATCTCGCCCTGGGCGCGCACGTGGTAGGCGAGGATCACCTGGTTCATCTCGGCGAACGGGTACGCGCCGATGAAGGAGATCACCTCGCCGCGCAGGCCCAGCTCCTCGCGCACCTCGCGCAGAACGCCGTGCTCGGGCGACTCGCCCTTCTCCAGGAAGCCCGTCACCAGGCCGTACCACTTCTCCGGCCATCCCTTGCCGCGGACGAGCAGCACCGTCTGGCCGTGCTCGACCAGCGCGGCGACCACCGGAACGGGGTTGTCGTAGAAGACGTAGCCGCAGGAGTCGCTCGAGCATGCCAGCCGGTCCCGTCCCTCCGTGGTGTGGGGGCGAAGCGGAGCGGCGCAGCTCGGGCAGAACTTCATCTCCTGCATCGCGCCTTCCCGTTGCCAGAGCGCCGGGGGCGTGTCAATCCAGGGCCGTGAAACCCTCGCTCCTGACGTTCGACGTCTTCGGAACCGTGCTCGATTGGCGCACGGGCATCGGGGAACGCGACTTCGACCGCATCGTGGACGCGCAGGGAGAGCTGGAGCAGGGCCGGTTCCGGCCCTACGCCGAGATCGTCGCCGAGAGCCTGGTCCGCGTCCGCCGGCTGGACGTGGTGAGCGCCGCGCGGATGGGCGCCGAGGCGGGGACCTGGCCGCTGTTCCCCGACTCGCGCGAGGCGCTCCGGCGGATGCAGAAAGTCGCGCCGCTGGCGGCCACCACCAACAGCGACCGCGCCCACGGCGAGCAGGTGCAGGCGCAGCTCGGGTTCCGGCTCGAGGCGTGGATCTGCGCCGAGGAGGTGCGGGCGTACAAGCCGGACCGCCGCATCTGGGAGGCGGCCGCGCGCAAGCTGGGCAGGGCGTTCGACCGCTCCTGGTGGCACGTGTCGGCCTACGCCGACTACGACCTGCGCACCGCGCGCGAGCTGGGCCTCACCTGCGTGTTCGTCCGGCGGCCCCACTCGCGCCCGGGAGATGCGGACGTCACGGTGCGCGACCTCGCGGCGCTCGCCGACCTGGTCGAGGCGTCCTGACCCGGACTGCGCCCCGGCAAGCTGGCGCCAATCCGCCGGGCGCTTTACAACCTGAAGGTGATCCCGCTGCGGGATACGATCCCCTCGCGCACCGCGCCGCTGGTGACCGTGGGCCTGATCGCGGTGAACGTGCTGGTGTTCCTGCACGAGACCGCGCTGGGCCCCTACTTGCCGCAGCTCATCGAGCACTACGGTCTGGTGCCCTACACGTTCGTGCACTGGGGAGAGCAGTCCGGCAGCGCGCTCGACCCGGCCCGGTTCCTGCCGCTCTTCACCAGCATGTTCTGGCACGGCGGGTGGCTGCACCTCCTCGGAAACATGCTCTACCTGTGGATCTTCGGCGACAACGTCGAGGACCGGCTCGGGCACGGGCGCTTCCTCTTCTTCTACGTGGGGTGCGGACTGGTGGCCGCGCTCACCCAGGTAGCGCTGTCGCCGGACTCGACGGTGCCGACCGTCGGAGCCTCGGGCGCCATCGCGGGTGTGCTGGGCGCCTATCTGATCTCGTTCCCGCGCAGCCGGGTGGTGACCTTCGTCCCGCTCTTCATCTTCCCGTGGATCGTGGAGATCCCGGCCGTCGCGTACCTGATCATCTGGTTCGCGATGCAGCTCCTGGCGGGCGTCGCCTCGCTCGGGCAGGGGGAAGCGCTGGGCGGCATCGCCTGGTGGGCGCACATCGGCGGGTTCGTGGCCGGACTGCTGAGCGTGGGAGTCCTGGCACCGCGACGCTTGACGCAGGTTGCCTGAACCCTTACACGACGCGCCCATATGATCGGAGTCGTCCAGGCGCTCGACGCCGCGCGCGGCATCACGGATCGGGGATTCACCTTCGTCGGAGCCCGGGGGCCCGGTCAGGACCTCACTCTCTCCTTCGACCAGTTGCGCCTCGAGGCGCTGCGGCGCGCGAGCCACCTGCGCGCGATGGGGCTCGCCGAGGGCGACCGCCTCGCCCTGGTCATCCCCGAAGGCGAGGATTTCATCCCCACCTTCCTCGCCGCCCTTTGGCTGGGCGTGGTGCCGGTGCCCCTCTACCCGCCGGTCTCGCTGGGGAAGCTGGACGCGTTCATGGACGC
>DASWGI010000339.1:0-5558 GCA_036393835.1 Myxococcales bacterium
CGCCTTCCTACCACCGCGTTTGACCCCTGGGTACCATGCGCCTATCGTCGGACCCCGATCGGTCGAGGAGCGAACCATGGCGCAGGAAGCGAAGGCCAGGCTGCACCGCTGGGAGTCGATGCCGAAGGAGCGCCTCTCCGAGAAGCTGGACCGGCGCATCATCACCGCCGACCGGATGATGATCACCCACGTCTATCTCAAGAAGGGCTGCGTGGTGCCGCGCCACCAGCACGAGAACGAGCAGATCACCTACATCCTCGAAGGGACGCTGCGCTTCCGGCTCGGCGAGGACGGCGCGCAACAGGTGGACGTGCACGCCGGAGAGGTGCTGACCATCCCCTCGAACCTGCCGCACTCGGCCGAGGCGCTGGAGGACACCGTCGACGTGGATATCTTCGATCCGCCGCGGAAGGACTGGCTGGACGGCAGCGACCAGTACCTGCGGCAGACCTAGGGCCATGGACCTCGGCGTCCGGGGCAAGGTGGCGCTCGTCACCGGGGCGAGCTCGGGCATCGGCGAGGCAGTCGCGCTGGCGCTCGCGCGCGAGGGAGTGAAGCTGGCCGTCACCGCGCGGCGCCGCGAGCGGCTGGAGGACGTCGCCGCCCGCGCCCGGCAGGCGGGAGCGCCCGACGCCCGGGCGGTCGTCGCCGACCAGACCGACGCCGCCTCGCTCGCCCAGGCGGTGCGCGAGGTGGAGGCGCAGCTGGGCCCGGTCGAGATCCTGGTGATCAACGGCGGAGGTCCGCGGCCCGGCACGTACACGCAGATGACTGCGCGCGACTGGGACGCCGCCTACGCGCTGACGATGCAGAGCGCGCTGCGGCTGGTCGAGGCGGTGCTCCCGGGGATGCGCGCGCGGCACTGGGGGCGAATCGTCGCGCTGGAATCGATCTCGGTGAAGCAGCCCATCCCCACGCTGGTCTTGTCGAACGCGTTCCGGACCGCGGTGGTCTCCGCGCTCAAGACGCTCTCGGTCGAGGTGGCCGCCGAAGGCGTCACCATCAACTCGATCGCGACCGGGCTGGTGGAGACCGATCGTTTCCGCGCCCTCTACGGCACGCCCGAGAAGAAGCAGGAGGCGCTCGCGCGCATCCCGATGAAGCGCGCCGCCTCGCCCGAGGAGTACGCGCCCCTGGTTGCGTTCCTCTGCGGCGAGCCGGCCCGGTACGTCACCGGCCAGACCATCTCCATCGACGGTGGACTCACCGCCGGCCTGTTCGGCTGATCCCCGAAAGGAGGGCCCATGACGGCGGCACGCAGGACCGTGTGGCGGATGCTCTTCGTGGCGAGCGCTGTGGCGGTCTCGGCCGGGTGGCCCGCGGCGGCGGCCGAGCAGCGGCTCTCCTTCGCCGTGCCCGGAGTGCCGCCGGTGTTCGGCAGCGTGGTCGTGTACGTCGCCAAGGAGGAGGGGTTCTTCAAGAAGCACGGGGTCGACGTGGACGTGCGGCCCTTCGACTCGGGCGCCGCCGCGGCGCAAGCGGTGGTGGCGGGCAATCCCGACGTGGCGCTGTCTCCGACGCCGGTGATCGTCCGGATGATCTCGAACGCCGGAGTGAACCTGGTCGGGATCTACGGCCTGGAGAATCCGGACTGGCTCTTGGCGTCGACCGATCCGGCGCTGGGCAAGTGCCCCGACGTGAAGGGGCAGGCGGTGGGCGTCGACTCGGTGGGCGGGGCGCGCTCCGTCGCGCTCGAGCAGCTCATCCGGCCCTGCGGGCTGAAGATCGACCAAGTGAAGCTGGTCGCGCTCAGCACCAACGTGGGCGCCGCCATGGTGGCCGGCCAGCTCAAGGTCGGGGTCCTGCATCTCGACGACGTCCCCGTCCTGGAGGAGCAGACGGGGCGCCCGCTGACGGTGATCTCGTCCTTCAAGGAAGTGAACCCGCTCAGCCACTACCTGATCCTGGTCGCGACGAAGGAAAATCTGGAGAAGAAGCGCGACGCCTACGTCCGCATGGTGGCGGGACTGATCGACGCGACGAAGTACATGCTGGACCCGCGCCACGCCGACCGCGTGGCGCAGATCGCGATGGTGACCGGGCGCACTCCGAAGCTGGCCAAGGACACGCTCCCCCGTTTCGCCGGCATCTCCTTCTGGCCGGTCGGCAACGACGGGCTGACGAAGACCAACCTCGAAGCCGTGGTGACGGTCGAGAAGGACCTCGGCGGCATCAAGCCCGGGAAGACGCCCGTCAGCTACGAGCGGCTGGTCGACCGGACCGTCTGGAAGGACGCCAGCGCGCTCGTGAAGTAGAGCACGTCCCGGGCAGGCGGCCTGGCGCCCGTCCGCGCGATCGGTCTGCGGCTCTCCCGCGCCCCTGTCCGGCTGCCCAGCTTGATCGTCGGGCGGTGAACGCGTTTTGCGAGCGCGCGCCGGCGGCTCGGCTGAGGGGAGGGCACATGAGGGGAATCGGGATGGTGGCGGTGGCGCTGCCCGCGCTGGTGGGGTGCACCTCGGTCCGGAGCTGCAGCGCGAAGGCTGCTGGGTGAAGCAGACGGAGAAGTGGCCGGGCCGCGTCTCGGAGGAGCTGGGCTTCTGCAGCAAGCCGGCCCCGGTGTGGGCGCAGGACCGGGTGGCCCGGCTGGTCCAGGAGTGCATGGCGCAGGCGGACTTCCGCTGGCAGAACCGCGCCCTGGCGGCGTGGACCCGCGGCGAGCCGATCCCGCCGCAGCCAGGACCGCGAAGCGCTCCGGAACGTGAGCGATGGCGATCGCGAGTTCTTGAAGCAGAGCAGCGACAAGATGGTGTCGGCGCTCGGCGAGGCGGCCAAGAAGCCGGCGCCCGCGGCCGTGGCGACGCCCCGGTGGTGGTGACGCCGAGGACGCTGGTCAAGCCGGCCGACGGCTGCCTCTCGGCGCGCAAGCCCGCGGTCCGCAGGGGCACGGCCTCCAAGCTGCCCGCGGACGAGCCTGCCTGCCCGAAGACGGCGCAGCCGCCCAGCCCCGTTTCGCTCGGCCCGGCCGGGGGAGATTGAGCCCCGCGTCGGCAGGGGCACCGTGACCCGGCCTCAGCGCGCCACGGTCGCGGTGCCCAGCGCGGCCGCGCCGGCGGCCGCGCACTGGCCGTCGTTCTCCGCCAGGTCGCCGGACACTCCGAGCGCGCCGACGAGCTTGCCGTCGACCAGGAGCGGTACGCCGCCGTCGACCGGCACCGCGCCCTCCAGGGCGAGGATGCGCAGGTTGGCGCCGCCCTTCTCCAGCCCGTCCTGGAACGCTTTCGTCGGCCTCTTGTAGAGCGCCGCGGAGCGCGCCTTGCCGATGGCCACCTGCGCGCTGCCGAGCTGCGTCGTGTCGGCCTTCTCGAAGTAGACCAGCGTGCCGGCCGGATCGACCACCGCGATCGCCATGAACCAGCCGTTCTTCTTCGCCTCGGCCGAAGCCCCGGCCGCGGCCTTCTTCGCGGCGCCGAGCGAGATCGCCGTGCCGATCGGGATGGCGTAGGAGCTGGTCGCCGCCGGTTTGGCCTGCGGCGTGGTCTGGCCAGCCGCGGCCGCGGCGACGAGCACGATGAAGGATGCTGCCTCGAGCGTCGAGTGGAGCGACATGTGACCCCCTTCTCCATCGCCGCGCGGGACGTCCGCCGTGGCGATGATGGGCGCATGATTGCACTTCTGGCGGGTGTGCGCTTCTGCCAGAGGTCAGATCGGCGACGGGCGCGGCATGTCGAGGAAGGCGCGGGCGCAGTGCCAGAAGAGGCGCCGGTTGATGCCCAGCGCCAGCGAATGCGCGAGGCCGGGCAGCATGCTGAACTGGCGGTCCGGGCTCGGCAGCTTCCGGTAGAAATCGAGCAGGTCCTGCTCGGTGGCGATGCCGTCGTACTCGCCCCGGACCACCAGCGTGGGCGCCAGCACCTTGGCGGGATCGACCACCGGCAGGTTCGCCGTCATGTCGAGATAGGTGCCGGTCGGGATGGTCTCCCCGAACGGCAGCTCGGCATCCGCCATCGCTTCGGCGACGGCCAGGTCCGCGCTCCCGGGCTTGTCGCGGGTGAAGATGCTCCGGATCATCTCGCGGTCGCGCTTCCTGCGGTTGTGGGTGCGGAAGTACTCGACCTGCTCGGCGCGCTTCTGCAGCGTGGGCGAGCCGGCGCCCGTATAGGTGAACGCCATCAGGACCAGGCGGTCGATGCGCTCCGGACGCGCCACCGCGAAGGCCGCCGCGCGCAGCGCGCCGGAGGACTCGCCCATGAAGTGCATCTTCTGCTGCCCCGTCTCGCGCGCGACCAGCGCGCTGCCGGCCTCGAGGTCCTCCGCCCCGCTGCGGATGTCGGAATTGCCCTCGGTGCGCGTCGAGCGGCCGTAGCTCTCGTGGTCCATCGTCCAGACGTCGAGCCCGTAGCCGGCGAACACGTTCATCAGCGAGTATTCGCCCTTGCCCGGAACCGCCAGGTCGAACGTCGGACGGGACGAAATCGACGAGCCGTGGACGAGGAAGAGGACCGGCCGGGGCGGCTCGCCTTTCACCGGCGCGCCGGCGCGCTTGCGGAACAAGTAGAGCGAGACGTCGCCCTTCTTCGCCCGGTACTCGGCGGTCCAGGGTTTTTCCAGGGCGGGCGGCGCGGCAGCCGCGCGGCGCGGAGCAAAGGGGCTGGCGGCGAGGCCTGCCCCGGCGAGCTTCAGCAGCGTGCGGCGCAACGGGCGGGACACGGGACCGGTCACGGCGTCCTCCAAGGCGATCGGCGCGGACATTGTACCGGGTCCTCCGGCGAAGGGGCGGCGTCCGGACGGCACCCGCAGGACGACCGCCGGGCATCGGGTGTAGCATCCCGCGGCTCGCCAATCCTGCAAGGGGGAACGATCATGACTCGGGGAAGACTCACGATGGTGGTGGCCGGCGGCGCCGTGGTGCTGGCCGGCGTTTGCGCAACCGGATCGCTGAAGGCGCAGCAGCCCGGATTCAAGCGCGTCGAGCTGCAGAAGCACGACCTCGGAATTCCGGGGCGCGAGGTGGTGCAGGCCCGCGCTGAGTTCGACCCGGGTGCCTCGATCGGCAAGCACACCCATCCCGGCGAGGAGTTCGGATACATCCTCGAAGGCACGCTCGAATTCGAGGTCGCGGGGAAGCCGAACCAGAAGCTGAAGGCAGGCGATGCCTTCTTCATCCCGCCCGAGACCATCCACGCCGCCAAGAACGTCGGCAGCGGTCCGGCCAAGGTGCTCGCCACGTACGTGGTCGAGAAGGGCAAGCCGCTTGCCACCATGGTGAAAGAGACCGCGGCGTCCACCCCCACGCCGAAGTAGCCATCCGTCAGCCGCCCCGCTTCTTGAGCGCCTGCTCGCGGATGGCGGAGAGCGTGGTGGTCGGCGTGATCACTTCCTCGGAGAGGCGCAGCTCGAGCAGCGCCGGACGGCCGGCGGAGAGCGCGCGCTCGAAGGCGGGCGGGAACTGCTCGGTGGTCTCGACCACCTCGCCGACAGCCCCGAAGGAGCGGGCATAGGCGGCGAAGTCGGGATTGGTCAGGCGCGTGCCGTGGACGCGGCCCGGATACTGCCGCTCCTGGTGCATGCGGATGGTGCCGTAGGCGCCGTTGTTCACCACGATGACGATCACCGGCAGG
>DASWGI010000340.1:0-29233 GCA_036393835.1 Myxococcales bacterium
GCGAGACGGAACGACGTACCAGCCGCCGAGGTAGCGGCGCGTCCGTCGTCCGAATACAGGACCGCTCGACGCCTTTCCAGAGGCGGTGATCGCGATCGTCCCGGTGAGCCTCAGAGCTCGGCGTCCCGACTGCGACCCGCCCACGGATCCAGCCTATGCGCCCCGAGCGCGAATGCTCGATTGCGAAAGTGCGTCGGTATCGGCCCTGCGGTGAGCCCGGCAACACCCGGGGGACGGACTCGTCCGGGCTTGCGGAGCCAGCCACATCATGCTCGGGACGAGTTGGAGCAACGCGGGGCCGGGCCTCATTTCCGAGCTGTGCCCGGTGCACGCAGCTCGTCCTTGACGATCTTGCCGCCCTTCATGACGAAGGGGACGGATTCGAGGACGCGGACGTCGGCCAGCGGGTCGCCGCGCACCGCGATCAGATCGGCATAGCGGCCCGGCTGCAGCGTGCCGACGTCCTGCGCGCGGCCCAGCAGGTCCGCGGCCACCGAGGTGGCGCTGCGGATGGCCTGGGCCGGGGTCATCCCGTAGCGGACGTACACGGCGAGCTGCTTCGCGTTGTCGCCGTGCGGGAAGATGCCGGCGTCGGTGCCGAACGCCGCCTTGACGCCGGCGCGCACCGCCTTGCTCCAGTTCTGCCGCTGGACCTGCCCAATGGCGCGCTCCTTCTCGACGTACTCCCTGGGGATGCGCAGCTCCTCCGCCTTCCCGAGGATCACGTCGTCGTTGTAGAGGTCGCCGACCAGCCACGCGCCGCGCTCTTTCAGCAGCCGGATGCCCTCGTCGTCGATCAGCGTCCCGTGCTCGATGGAGTCGATGCCGGCGTGGAGCGCGTCCTTGATGCTCTGCGTCCCGTGCGCGTGGGCGGCGATGCGCCGGCCCGCCTTGTGCGCCTCGAACGCGGCGACGCGCAGCTCCTCCACGGTGAACTGGGGCACGCCGGGCGTGTCGCCGCGGGAGAACACGCCGCCGCTCGCGGCCACCTTGATCACGTCCACCCCGTGCTGGATCTGGGCGCGCACCACGTGGCGGACCTGGTCGAGCCCGTCCGCCTGCGCGAAGTCCCGCTCGGCGGGGAAGATGCTGACCCGCACTTCGGGCGGGTAGTTGTTCAGGTCGCAATGCCCGCCGGTGATGCTGATGCAGGGCCCCGAGGCGACGATGCGCGGCCCGGGGAAGTACCCCTCGTTCACCAGGTCGCGCAGGTCGGCGGCCGCGAACGGCGGCGAGCCGACGTCGCGCACGGTGGTGAACCCGGCCTCCAGCGTGCGGCGCGCGTGAACCACCGCCACCATCGACGCCTGCGGCAGGGAGGTCTTGAAGTGCCAGATGTCCTCGAAGTGGTCCGCGCGCGAGGTGAGGTGCACGTGCACGTCGATGAGCCCGGGCAGCACGGTGGCGGAGGAGAGATCGACGATCTCCGCTCCCGGCGGCGGCTGCGCGCCCACCGACTCGATGCGCTCGCCCTCGATCTCCAGCACCACGTCGCGCTTCGCCGCGTCCCCCGTGCCGTCGAACAGGCGGCTGGCGCGGACGTAGATGGTGGAGGGGGCTGCCGCGAGGAGAAGCGCGAGAACGAGGGTCATGCGTTCAAGACTAGCAGCTCGTCCACGTGCCCGCGGCCTTCGCCTTTGCAGCTGATGTGGCGGGGCGCGCTCACCAGGCGCTGCTCGAACGAGCGGTAGAGCCGCCGGATGCGCGGGGTCGCGGAGTTGGAGAGCAGGAACCGCACTCCGCGGCGGTCGAGCGCCGCGCAGGCGGCGGCGAGGCGCTCCTGGTCCTCCCATCGGAAGGCATCCCGCGTGTAGCTGGTGAAGCTCGCCGTTTCGGAGACCGGGTCGTAGGGAGGGTCGAGGTAGACGAAGTCGCCGGGCAGCGTGCGCTGCAGGGCGATCTCGAACGGGGCGTGCAGGACCTCCACCCCGCGCAGCGCGCGGCTCGCGCGCAGGAGCAGCGCCGGATCGTGGAAGGACGGGTTTCGATAACGGCCGAACGGCACGTTGAACCGGCCGGCGCGGTTCACCCGCCACAGCCCGTTGAAGCAGGTCTTGTTGAGGTAGATGAAGCGCGCGGCCCGGCCGGCGGGCGGGAGGCGCAGCGGATCGAGCGCGCGGACGCGCTCGAAGTGATCGCGCCTGTAGACGTGCTCCGAGAGCGCCTCCAACACGCCGGCGGCGTCGTCGCGGACCTGCTGCCAGCAGTGGATCAGCTCGCCGTTGAGGTCGCTCAAGATCGCGCGTCGCGGGGCCGCGGCGAAGAAGAGCGCGCCCCCGCCGACGAACGGCTCGTGGTACCTGCGCAGCCGCGCCGGGACGTGCTTGAGCAGCTCGGGGAGGAGCGCCGCCTTGCCGCCGGCCCACTTGAGAAAGGGCGTCGCGGGCCTCGATTCCGCGGCGGGCGGACGCGTGAGAGCGAGCGCGGGCATTTGCGAACCGCGTAGCATCGCAGATCGAGGCGTGCAAAAAAAACGCAACTCGATCGAAAAGTTGACGATCGATCGCGCACATCACTCGTGCCGGAGCGCCACCATCGGATCGACGCGCGCCGCGCGGCGCGCCGGGAGGTAGCAGGCCACGAGCGCAATCACCGCCAGGAGCGCCACGATGGTGCCGAAGACCGCCGGGTCGGTGGCGCTCACCGAAAAGAGGAGCGAGCGCAGCACGCGGGTGAGCGCCAGCGCGCCGGCCACTCCGATCACCAGCCCGGCCGCGGCGAGCGCGAAGCCCTGCCGCACGACCAGCGCGAGCACGTCGCGCCGCACCGCGCCCAGGGCCATGCGGATGCCGATCTCCTTCGTCCGCTGCACCGCGGCCACGGCCATGACCCCGTAGATGCCGATCGCCGCGAGCAGCACGGCCAGCGCCGCGAAGAGGCCGAGGAGGCCGGTCTGGAGTCGAGGCTGCGCGACTGCGCGCGACAAGCGCGCCTCGAAGGTCGAGACACTCGCGACCGCCTGGTCGGGGTCGGTGCGCCGCACCTGCTCGCGCAGCGCCGCCACCAGCGAGAGCGGATCCCCCTCGGTGCGCACGGTGACGAACATGCTGAGGAATCCCTCGGACCCCTGCGCGAACGGCGCGTACACCAGCGGCCCCGGGGCGCGGTCGAGCCCGGCGTAGCGGACGTCGTCGGCGACCCCCACCACCGTGTGCCGCTGCGGCCGGTAGTCGACCGGCACGGTCTCCAGGGGAACCAGCTCCCGCGGGACGTTGACCGAGAGCACCTTCCCGATCGGGTCCTCGCCCTTGAAGTAGCGGCGAGCCAGCTCCTGGTTGACGATCGCCACCGGCGGTGCGCGCACGCCGTCCGCCTCGGTGAAGGCGCGCCCTCGCACCCGGATGCCGAGCGCGCGGAAGTAGTCTCCCGCCACCAGCCGGTACTGGATCTGCGGGAGGTCGTTGGCGTCGCCGGGCAGCGGCCGGTCCCAGAGCACGACGCGCTTGCCCCAGTTGTCCCCCGCGAGCGGCAGGCTGGAGACGGCGCCCACCGCGCGCACCCCGGGCAGCGCCCGGAGCCCCGCGATCACCTCGTCGTAGAAGGCCGCGGCTCGCGCGTAGGCGGCCGGCGAGAAGGCCCGGGCGAGCTGCGGGTCCACGTACTTCTGGGCGGGCAAGGAGATCTCGGCCGTGAGCACGCCCTGCGGATCGAACCCGGCGTCCACGCGCAAGAGCCGGTAGGTGCTCTTCATCAGCAGCCCGGCGCCGGTGAGCAGCACCACCGCGAGCGCCACCTCGGCCACCACCAGCGCGGAGGTCAGCCGCCGGCGGCCGCCCGCGCCGCCGGGCGAGGTCTCGCTCAGCGATTCGCGCAGGTCGATCGACGAACCGTGCAGGGCGGGGGCCAGGCCGAGCAGCACCCCGGTGAGGAGCGACACGAGCAACGTGAACGCCAGCACGCCGCCGTCCACTCTCACTTCCCGCATGCGCGGAAGCACCTCCTGGCCGAGCAGGTTCAGTGCGTCCGCGGCCCAGAAGGCGAGCACCAGCCCCGCGGCGCCGCCCAGCGCGGCGAGCAGTACGCTCTCGGTGAGCAGCTGGCGGAGGAGGCGAGCCCGGCTCGCCCCCAGCGCCGCGCGGATGGCGATTTCGCGCCGCCGCGCGGCCGTGCGCACCAACAAAAGATTCGCCAGGTTGGCGCAGGCGATCAGCAGCACGAATGCGACCGCGCCGAGCAGCACCCGGACGGCAGCCCGCACGCCGCCGACCATCGAGTCTTCCAAGGGTTCCAGGTCCATGCTCAGGCTGCGGGACTCCGGGAACTCGCTCCCGATCTGCCGCGCGATGCCGGCCAGCTCGGCGCGGGCGCGTTCCTCGGTGACGCCGCGCCTGAGCCGGCCGATCACCGCCATGAAGTAGTTGTTGTGCGAGTTGAGGTTGTCGCCCGGCTCGAACGACAGGGGAAGGAGGAGCTGCGCCTCGTTGCCCAGCCAGGAGAAGCCGGGCGACAGCACCCCGGCGACGGTGTAGGGCTGCCCGTCCAGGGTGATGGAGCGTCCGACGATTGCGGGATCGCCGCCGAAGCGCGAGTGCCACAGCCCGTCACCCAGGATCGCGACGCGGTGGGAGCCCCAGCGCTCGTCGTCGCGGGAGAACCCGCGGCCGAGCGCCGGCGCCACTCCCAGGACGGGGAGGAGCTCCGCGGAAGCGACGATGGCGCGCACGCGTTGCGGCTCCTGCCCGCCGGTGAGGTTCACCGGATTGCGGTAGAGCGCCGCGACCGCGGAGAAGCTCTGGTTCGACTCGCGGAGCCGGTAGAAGTCGGGCGGCGAGTTGCCGATGCGTGTCCGGGTGTCCTGCTGGACGGTCTGCACGCGCATCAGCTCCCGAGCGTCCCGGTACGCGAGCGGCCGCAGCAGCACCGTGTTCGCCACGCTGAACATGACCGTGTTGGCGCCGATGCCCAGGGCGAGCGCGAGCAGCGAGACGGCGGTGAAGGCGGGCGCCTTGAGGAGCGTGCGCAGCCCGAGGCGGAGGTCGGCGAGGAGCGTCTCCATGCAGTCCCGCCCCGCAAACTCCGTGCCGCCCACGGCGGCGCGAGAGGGCGGCCCCGCCGCCGAATGCTGCGGCGGACGATCGCGGCATGTCCGTGCGTGGGACGGCGCTGTCCGGTTCCGAAGCACCGGCCGCCGAGCAGCGCAGCGCCGCCGAACCCGACTCTCCAAAGCGCAGCGCCGCCTTCGGGGCGGCGACTGTCGGCGGCGGCTGGCAAATTCCATTGTTCGCTCCCTCGACTTGTACTAGGGTCCGCGCCTCTACATGCGCCTGGCATTCCTGCTCGCGACCCTGGGTCTCCTGATCGCGCCGCTTCGGCCTGCGGCGGCCCAGCGCGCGGGTCCACCCGGCAGGCAGCGCGAACCGGCGCCCAGACCGCCGTCGCCGCCGCCGCCGCCGGCGCAGCCGGCCCAGCCCGGGCAGCCGCAGCCGGCGATGCCCACGGGCCAGGCGCCCAGCATCCCCACCGGGATGACCGCCGCCGAGGCCGCCGCGCCGGTCCCGGAGACCGGCGTCATCACGAAGATCAACATCCAGGGCAACCGCCGGGTGGAGGCCGACGCCATCCGCGCCGCGCTGCCCCTCAAGCCGGGCGACACCTTCGACAGGCGCAAGCTGAAGGAGGCGCTGCTCGCCGTCTGGAGGATGGGCTACTTCAACGACGTCAAGCTGGACGTCTCGGCCGTCCCGCCGCCCGGCGTCGGGTACCAGCTCACCGTGCTGGTCAGCGAGAAGCCCGCCGTCCGAGACATCAAGCTGGAGGGCAACGAGGAGCTCTCGCGCGACGATCTGAAGGAAACCTTCGAGATCAAGCAGTTCCAGATCCTCGACGCCGAGGCGGTGCGGAAGACGGCGAAGAAGATGCAGGAGAAATACGTCGAGAAGGGCTACTTCCTCGCCGAGCTCACCTGGCGCCTGGATCCGTTGCCCAACAACGAGGTCGACGTCGTCTTCGTCATCAACGAGCACGCCAAGGTGACGGTGAAGGAGATCCGGTTCGTCGGCAACAGCGCCATCCGAACCGACGAGCTGAAGGGCGCGATGATCACGCAGGAGGGCACCTTCTGGAGCTTCCTCTCCAGCGCGGGCACGTACCGCGAGGACGCCTTCGCCCGGGACGAGTATGTGCTGCAGGGGCTGTACTACGACCGCGGCTACCTCTACGTGAAGTTCGGCAAGGCGGCGATCGAGCTGTCTCCGGACCGCCGCTTCATCTTCATCACCATCCCCATCGAGGAAGGCGATCCGTACGACATCAGCAAGATCGACGCGTCCGGGGACCTGCTCGAGCCGAAGGAGAAGCTGCTCGCGCTGGTGGAGACCCGTCCCGGGGCGCGCTTCTCCAAGACCATCCTCCAGCGCGATCTTCAGGTTTTGGCGGACGTCTACAAGGACAAGGGGTACGCCTACGCCAACGTCACCCCCGACACGGACGTCCACGCCGAGAACAAGACCGTCGACATCAACTTCGCCTTCCAGAAGGGCAACCTGGTCAACATCGAGAAGATCGAGGTGGTCGGCAACAACAAGACGCGCGACAAGGTGATCCGCCGCGAGATGCGCATACGCGAGGGCGACCTCTACAGCGGCACCGGCATCCGCCTCTCCAAGGCGCGCATCACGGCGCTCGGCTATTTCGACTCGGTCGAGATCAACACCCGCCGCGGATCCGCGGACGACAAGATGGTGCTGGAGGTGACGGTGAAGGAGAAGCTGACCGGCACCTTCCAGCTCGGGTTCGGCTTCACTGGCGGCGAGAGCTTCTTCGGCCAGGCGCAGCTCTCGCAGAACAACCTGCTCGGCTACGGCCACACGGCCAGCCTGTCTTTCCAGATCTCCAGCCTGCGGCAGCTCTTCCAGCTCAGCTATCTGGACCCGTACTTCCTCGACACGGCCTGGACGGCGTCGATCGACCTGTATCGCAGCGAGCTCCTCTTCACCGGCTTCGATCGCCAGGCGATCGGCGCCGCGCTCACCGCCGGCTACGAGATCTTCGAGGACTTCCGCTTCTTCGGCACGTACACGCTGGAAGGCGTGGACGTGATCCCGACCGGCGGCACCGCGCTGCAGCTGCGCAATCAGTTCAGCGCCGGGCGCACTTCCAGCCTCCGCTTCTCCTTCAACTACGACAAGCGCGACAACCGGCTGTTCCCCACCAACGGGCACCTCGAGTCCGCCTCCGCCGAGTTCGCCACCTCGCTGATCGCCAGCCAGAACCTCTTCCAGCGGTACCGCCTGATCGAGCGCCGCTACCGGCCGCTGTTCTGGGGACTGGTGGCCAAGGTCAACCTCTCGATCGGCTACATCCGCAGCACCGACCCGCTGAGCCGGCCCATCTCCATCAGCGAGAAGTTCTTCGCCGGCGGCATCAACTCCATCCGCGGCTACACGCTGCGCAGCATCTCGCCCACCAAGAAGATCCTGGCCTCGAAGGACCCCGATGCCGGCGTCCTGGATTACGCGGTGGGCGGGAACAAGGAGCTCCTCACCAACTGGGAGATCGAGTTCCCGATCGTCGAGTCGGCGGGGATCCGCGGAGTCCTCTTCTACGACATGGGCAACGTGTTCGCTGAGAACGAGAACTTCTTCCATAGCAACCAGCGGCCCGACGCCAACGGCAAGGGCACCTTGCCCCTGGGGCTCTTCCACAGCACCGGATTCGGCGTGCGCTGGTTCTCGCCGCTGGGCCCGCTCCGCTTCGAGGTCGGGTTCCCGCTCACCCGGCGCCCGATCGACGATCCGTACCTGTTCGAGTTCACCATCGGCAACTTCTTCTGAAATGATCGATCACCGGGCGCGAGTGGTACTTGACGCGCCTCGCCACGTCCCTTTAGCTTTGCCCGCTTTTCGTCCCACTGGAGATCCGAGATGCGCCGTCTTGCAATCGCCTGCCTGATCGCAACCACCGCCCTTTCCGCCGCCGCGCGCGCCCAGTCGCTGAAGCTCGCGTACGTCGACGTGCAACGCGCCATCCAGGAGACCGAGGAGGGCAAGGCTGCCCGGGGCCGGCTCAAGACCGAGTTCGACCAGCGGCGCGCGCAGCTCGACAAGAAGAGCGCCGACCTGGAAAAGATGCAGCAGGAGTACGAGAAGCAGGCGCCGGTGCTCTCCGACGACGCCAAGCGCAAGAAGCAGGAGGAGTTCCAGAAGGCGTTGCTCGACGCGCGCAAGTCGGCCAGCGACCTGCAGGAGGACATGAACCGGCAGGAGCAGCAGGCCATGGGGGGCATCCTGCAGCGGCTCCAGCAGGTGGTGGCCGAGATCGCCGAGCGCGAGTCAATCAGCTTCGTGCTGGACAAGGGAGGCCTCCTCTACGCGCCGGCCGCGGCGGACATCACCAACGAGGTGGTGCGCCGGTACAACGACCGCTTCGGCGCGGGGGAGAAGCCGGCGGGCAAGGCCGGGCCGAAGACGGCGCAGCCCGCGCCGAAGTCGCCGCCGCCGCCGCCGCCCGGGAAGAAGTAGGTGGGCGCGGGGGCGCTGCTCTCGCTCGAGGAGCTGGCGCGCCGCATCGGCGCCGTGGTGCGCGGCGACGGCTCGCGGCGGGTGCGGGGCGTGGCGGCCCTCGACGCCGCGGGCCCCGAGGAGGTCGCGTTCTTCGCCAACGCGCGCTACCGGGCGGAGCTTTCGCGCACGCGGGCGGCGGCGGTGATCGTCGGCGAGGCCGAGGCGAAGCTCGTGCCCCAGGGCGCCGCGCGGCTGGTGGCCCCGCAGCCCTACGTCGCGTTCGCCAAGGCGAGCGCGTTCTTCCATCCCGAGGAACGGCCGCCCGCCGGAGCGCACGCCAGCGCGTACCTCGGAGCGGGCGCCGAGGTCGATCCCACCGCGTCGGTGGGCGCGGCTTGCGTGGTCGGCCGTGGCGCGCGGATCGGGCCACGCTCGGTGCTGCACCCGGGCTCCGCCGTGCTGGACGAGGCGCGCGTCGGGGCCGATTGCGTGCTGTGGACCGGCGCGGTGGTCCGCGAGCGCTGCGTGCTGGGCGACCGGGTGGTGCTGCAGCCGAACGCGGTGGTCGGCTCGGACGGATTCGGTTTCGCCTTCGACCTCGAAGGCAACGGCGAGGGGCCCTTCCACCGCAAGGTCCCGCAGGCGGGCATCGCGCGGATCGAGGACGACGTGGAGCTGGGCGCGTGCACCTGCGTGGACCGCGCCACGCTGGGCGAGACGGTCGTGGGGCGCGGCACCAAGGTCGACAACCTGGTGCAGATCGGACACAACGTGCGCATCGGTCCGCTCTCGCTGATCGTCGCGCAGGTGGGCATCTCCGGCTCGACCGAGATCGGCGCGGGCGTGGTGCTGGCCGGCCAGGTCGGCATCGTCGGGCACGTGAAGATCGGCGACGGCGCCCGCATCGGCGCGCAGGCGGGCGTCCCCAACGACGTGCCGGAAGGCGCGACCTACACCGGCTACCCGGCGATGCCTCACCGCGAGTGGCTGCGGACGATGGCCGCGCTGCCGCGGGTGCCGGACCTGGTCAAGCAGGTGCGCAAGCTGGAAGCCCGCATCGCCGAGTTGGAGCGATCCGCGCGAGCGAAATAGGCGGTTCCGTTGCCGCCGGATCCGCCGTGGGGTACGTTCCCGCACTTTCGGGAGGTTCGCGTGGAAGGCCCCGCGCTCGACATCGCGAAGATCCTGGCGGCGCTGCCGCACCGGTACCCGTTCCTGCTCGTCGATCGGGTCGTCCAGATGGTGAAGGGCGAGCGCATCCATGCCTACAAGAACGTCACCTTCAACGAGGAGTTCTTCCAGGGACATTTCCCCGGGAACCCGGTGATGCCGGGCGTGCTGCAGCTGGAGGCCCTGGCGCAGGCCGGCGCGCTGCTGGCGCACGCGAGCGCGCCGTTCGACCCTTCGCAGAAGGTGATCCTGCTCCTGGCCTTCGACGACGTGAAGTTCCGCCGGGTGGTCTCGCCGGGCGACCGTCTGGACCTGCACGTGGCCATCGACCGGCAGAAGGGGTCCTTCTGGCGGCTGTCGGGCCAGGCCAAGGTGGACGGGCAGCTGGCGAGCGAGGCGGAGATCATGGCCACCATCGCCGACCGCAAGGAGCAGAAGTGATCCACCCCACCGCGGTCGTCGACCGGCACGCCGAGCTGGATTCCACCGTCCAGGTCGCTCCGTACGCGGTGATCGGGCCCAAGGTGAAGATCGGCCCCCGCACCCGGGTGGGGCCCCACGCCGTCATCGAGGGCGACACCACCATCGGCGCGGACAATGTGGTCTTCCAGTTCGCCTCGGTCGGCGCGATCCCGCAGGACCTCAAGTACGCGGGCGAGCCGACCAGCCTGGTGATCGGCGATGGCAACCAGATTCGCGAGTTCTCCACCGTCCACATCGGCACCGCGGCGGGCGAGGGCGTCACGCGGCTGGGGAACCGCTGCCTGCTGATGGCCAACAGCCACGTCGCCCACGACGTGCAGCTCGGCGACGGCTGCATCCTCGCCAACAGCACCGCGCTCGCCGGGCACGTCGTGGTCGAGGACCACGTCATCTTCGGGGGCCTGTCCGCCGTGCACCAGTTCACGCGCATCGGGAGGCTCGCCTTCGTCTCGGGCGGCGCGATGGTCACGCAGGACGTGCCGCCGTACGTCACGGTGCAGGGCGACCGCGCCGAGGTGGTCGGCCTCAACACCGTCGGCCTCACGCGCGCGCACTTCGACGAGCACGCCATCGCGCGGGTGAAGGGCGCGTACAAGATCGTCTTCCGCAGCAAGATGGGCCTGCGCGAGGCGGTGGCCCACGTGAAGGCGGAGTACGGCGGCCACGCCGAGATCGACCACTTCGTCGCCTTCCTGGAAGGCTCGCAGCGAGGCATCGCGCGCTGATGGATCCCATCGGGCTGGTCGCCGGCTCGGGCCGGTTCCCGGTCCTCTTCGCCCAGGCCGCCGCCGCCGCGGGCCGAAGCGTCGTCGCTGTGGGGCAGGAGGGCGAGACCGACCCCGAGCTGGAGCGGAACGTCGCGCGGTTCGCCTGGGTCAAGCTGGGACAGCTCGGCCGCATCGCCGAGGCGCTCCGCGAGGGCGGCTGCCGCGAGGCGGTCTTCTGCGGCGGGCTGCGCAAGGTGCGGCTGTTCGACCTCCGCCCGGACTGGCTGGGGGTCAAGGTGCTCGCCGGGCTGCGCAGCTTCGGCGACGACGCGGCCCTGCGGGCCATCGCGGACGCGCTCGAGCGCGAAGGCGTGCGCGTGGTGTCGCCATTGCCGCTCGTTCCCGACCTGCTGGCGCCGGCCGGACCGCTGGGGCAAAGGCGCCTGACCGACGAGCAGCGCGCCGATGCCGACGTGGGCTTCGCGGTCGCCCGCTCCCTCGGCGCGCTCGACGTCGGCCAGACGGTGGTGGTGAAGCGCGGGGTGGTGCTGGCGGTCGAGGCGGTCGAAGGCACCGATGCCTGCATCGCGCGCGGCGGCGCGCTGGCCGAGGGCGCCGTGGTGGTGAAGGCGTTCAAGCCACAGCAGGACGCGCGTTTCGACGTCCCGGCCGTCGGGCCGGAGACGGTCGCGGCGATGCAGGCGGCGCGCTGCGCGGCGCTCGCCCTCGAGGCGCGCAAGGCGGTGGTGCTGGACCGGCAGGCGCTCGCCTCGGCGGCGGATCGCGCCGGCATCGCCGTGGAGGGGGTGTAGATGCGCGCGGAGGGGCCGGGCCCGGGGCGGGCTCGCCGGGGATGAGCGACGATCTGCTGGTCGTCGCGGTCGAGGCCAGCGCCGATCTGCATGGCGCCGCCGTGCTGCGCGAGCTGCGCGCCTTGCGGCCCGGGCTGCGGGCGTTCGGCGGAGGTGGGGCGCTGTTGCGCGCGGAAGGGTGCGAGACGCTGGTCCGCGCGGAGGACCTGTCCGTGATGGGCATCGCAGAGGTGCTGCCCGCGATTCCTCGCATCCTCCGCGCGCTGCGCACGCTGCGCCGCGCGGCGGAGGAGCGGCGGCCGCGCGTGGCCCTGCTGATCGACAGCCCCGACTTCAACCTGCGGCTGGCGCGGAAGCTGCGGCGTCTCGGCATCCGGGTGGCGTACTTCATCGGCCCTTCGGTGTGGGCCTGGCGCACGTACCGCGTGCGGCAGATCGCGCGCGACGTGGCGCGGATGCTCGTCATCCTGCCCTTCGAGGCGGAGTTCTACGCGCGCCACGGCGTGAAGGCCGTGTACGTGGGCAACCCGCTGGCGGATGGGCTCCGGCGGGCCCTGCCGGCGAACACCTCCCGCACGGTGCCGACCCCGACCTCGACCCCGACCCCGATCTCGACCTCCACCCCGACCTCGACCTCCTCCTCGACCGCGACCTCCCCGTCGGCCTCGCGCCTCGACCTCCGCCGCGCCCTGGGCCTCGACCCCCGCAGGCCGGTCCTCGCCCTGCTGCCCGGCTCCCGCCGTCAGGAGATCCGCCGCCTCTGGCCCGCGCTGCTCGGCGCGGCGCGGCTGCTGCGGGAGCGCATGCCGGACCTCCAGCTGGTGACGCCGGTGGCGCCCACCGTCCGGCGCGAATGGCTGCGGACGGACCTGCCCGTCACCTTCGTGGAGGGGCGCGCGCCCGAGGTGCTTTGCGCGGCGGACGCGGCGGTGGTTGCGTCCGGCACCGCCACGCTGGAGGCCGCCCTCGCGCAGGTGCCCACGGTGGTCGTGTACCGGCTCTCGTGGCTCAGCTGGATCGTCGGGCGGCTGCTCGTGCGCGTCCCGTTCGTGTCGCTGGTGAACCTCCTCGCGGGTGGCCGGCTGGTTCCCGAGCTCCTGCAGCGCGACTGCACCGGCGCGCGCATCGCGGAGAGCGCGGGTCCGCTCCTCAGCCCGGGAGAGGCGCGAGAGGCGCAGCTCGAAGGCATGCGCCGCATCCGCGCCGGCCTCGCCCCGGCCGGCGCCCCGGGCGCCGCCCGCCGCGCCGCCGAGGAAGTCGCCGCGCTGCTCGGGGAAGCGCCATGAGCAACGCGGACCGCGCCTGCGTCGTCCTCCCCACCTACGACGAGCGCGAGAACCTGCCCGCGATCGTCCCGGCCATCCTCGCCGCGGCCCCGGAGCTGGACGTGCTGGTGGTCGACGACGACTCACCGGACGGCACCGGGGCCCTGGCCGACCAGCTGGCCGCGCGCGAGCCGCGCGTCCGCGTTCTGCACCGCGCGCGCAAGGAGGGCCTCGGCCGAGCGTACCTGGCCGGTTTCGACGTCGCCTTGCGCGCCGGGTACGGCCGGATCCTGGAGATGGACGCCGATTTCTCCCACGATCCCGCCCGGCTGCCCGCGCTGCTCGCTGCTTCGCGCCAGGCCGACCTGGTGCTGGGCAGCCGCTACGCGCCGGGCGGCGGCACCAGGAACTGGGGCCTCGGCCGCCGCCTTCTCTCGCGCGGCGGAAGCCTCTATGCGCGCATGATCCTGGGCGTAGGCGTCCGCGACCTCACTGGCGGATTCAAGTGCTTCCGCCGCGAGGTGCTGGAGCGCATCGATCTGCCCACCGTCACCAGCGCCGGCTACGGCTTCCAGATCGAGCTGACGTACCGCGCCCTGCGCGCCGGCTTCCGCGTGGTGGAGGTGCCGATCGTCTTCGCCGACCGGCGCGTCGGCCAGAGCAAGATGTCGCGCGCCATCGTGCTCGAGGCGCTCTGGAAGGTGTGGCTGATCCGCGCGGCCCGCTGGCGGCCGCCCGCGTGAGTCTCCCTTCGCGGATGTCGCACTGGATGACCGGCATCGCGTCCTCCTGGGAAAGGGGAGGCGCAGAGTACTTCAACGCGGGCGGCGGTCATCCGTGGGCGAAGAAGGCGCGGGCGCGCTCGCTGCGCGGGCTGTCGCACACCTGCGCCGGCGGGCCGTCCTCCACCAGCCGGCCCTCGTCGAACACCCAGACGCGGCTGGCGGCGGCCCGGGCGAAGGTCATCTCGTGCGTCACCACCAGCATGGTCATGCCCGTCCGCGCGAGGTCGCGGAGGACCCCCAGGACCTCCCCGCGCATCTCCGGGTCGAGCGCGCTGGTCGGCTCGTCCAGGAGCAGCACCTCCGGGTCCATGGCCAGCGCGCGGGCGATGGCGACCCGCTGTTGCTGCCCGCCGGACAGCTCCGCGGGTCGCGCGTCCCCCCGATCGGCCAGGCCGACCCGCGCGAGCAGCTCCGCCGCCCGGGACCGCGCGGCCGCCGGCGTTTCCTGGCGCACGTGCACCGGCGCCAGCGAGACGTTGCCCAGTGCGGTGAGGTGCGGGAAGAGGTTCAACGACTGGAACACCATCGCCACGCGCGCCCGCAGCGCGCGCAGCTGCGGCGCGTCCGGCGCCGTCCGCGGCCGCAGCTCCACCCCCGCGACCTGGACCATGCCCGCGTCGAAGGAGGTCAGCCCGTTGAGGCAGCGCAGGAAGGTGCTCTTGCCGCCTCCCGAGGGGCCGACCAGCGCGATCGTCTCGCCCTCGTTCACCTCGGCGTCGATGCCGCGCAGCACCTGGCGCGGGCCGTGCGCCTTGCGCAGCCCCTCGACCCGGATGGCGCTCATGCCGCCGCCTCCCGCAGGGCGCCGGTGGCTTCCGGCGCGCCGAGCCGGGCCTCGAGCCGCGCCGCCAGGCGCGCGAGCGGGTAGCTCATGCCGAAGTACAGCGCCGCGCAGACCAGCCCGGGGAGCGCCCACGAGCGTACGTCGACGGCCGTGATGGTCATCTGCTTGGTCAGCTCCACCACGGTAATGACCGAGACCAGCGAGCTGTCCTTCAAGAGCGAGATGAGGTCGTTCGTCATCGCCGGCAGCGCGGTGCGCAGCGCCTGCGGGAGGAGCACGAGGCGGAGCTGCTGCCCTCGCGTGAGCCCCAGCGCAGCGGCGGCTTCCGCCTGACCCGCCGGGATGGCCCCGAGCGCGGCCCGGTGCACCTCCGCCTCGTACGCGCCGTAGTTCATCCCGAGCCCCAGGATGGCCGCGGTGAGCGCGTCGAGGTGCACCAGCGGGGCGAGGCCGTAGTAGAGCAGGTAGAGCTGCAGCAGCACGGGCGTGCCGCGGAACAGCTCGACGTACCAGTGCGCCGAGAGGCGCGCCGCGGGACCGCCGTAGATGCGCGCGAGCGCCAGCAAGAGCCCGAGCGGCACCGCCAGCGCCATCGAGACCAGCGAGACGAGCAGGGTGACCAGCGCGCCCCGCCCGAAGAGTAGCGCCTGGGCGGAGTCGAACCGCGCCTGCGGCTGCGCCGCCGCCTGCGCGCCCGAGGACGGCTGCGGTGGCAGGTGGTACTTGGCGAAGATGGCCTCCAGCTCGCCGCGCGACATCAGATCTGCGAGCGCGGCGTCCAGCGCGTCGCGCAGCTCGTCCTCGCCCCGCCGGACGGCGATCACGTAGGTGCCGCGGGCGACGTCGGGATCGGCCAGCTCCAGATCGGGCTTGCTGAGCCCGTAGCGGGAAGCGATCACCGAGTCGAGCAGGACCGCGTCGGTGCGGCCCAGCTCCAGGTCGCGGTACGGCTCCTCCTGGCCGCCGTACAGCACGATGTGGATCGCCGGCGTCTCCCGCAGGATCGCGTGGGCCAGCGAGCCGGACAGCGTGCCGACCCGGTGCCCGTGGAGGGCGGCCAGCGTGCGCAGCGGGAACCTGCGCCGCACGACGAGCTGCTCGGAGAAGGTGAAGTAGGGCCGGGTCACCAGCGCCTGCGCGCGGAGCGCGGGCGTGTCCTCGATCCCGTTCATCGCGGCGTCGAAGTCGCCGCGCAGGAGCGACGGGATCAGCGTGCTCCAGTCGTTCTGGACGAACCGCTGGCGCACTCCGAGACGCTTCGCCAGCCCCTCCGCGATCTCCAGCTCGAACCCGTCCAGTTTCGAGGGATCCGCCGGGTCCCGGTAGACGTAGGGCTCGCCGCCCTGCAGGTCGCCGGCCCACCGCAGCTCGCCGCGCTTCTCGATGCGCGCCAGCGCGCCCACCGCAACCAGCGCGGCACACGTCAGCGCGTTCCATCCCAGGAGCACTGCCGATATTTTGTGCTGGAATTTTCGTCGGACCGCAAGTCGCCGCTCATCGGGCGGCGCTTTGCTTTTCAGAGCGCGGACAGGGTGGGCGCGCGCTAAGGCGGCAGCACGCGCAGGGCCGCCGCGCCTTGCTCGGTCGCCACGTGCAGCGCAGGCGGGGAGACCCGCTGATCCAGCTCCAGCCGCTGGACCGTGCCCTTGGGGAGGCCAGCCACCGTCGCGTGCCGGCTCGCCGCGGGGTCCCAGAGCACCACCGCGGAGAAGCTCGCCACCGCGAGCCGGCCGTCCGGGAGCGCAACCAGGTCGCGCACGTAGTGGTCGTAGAGCAGCCGGTCTACCCTCCGGTTCTCCCAGAACTGCGCGCTCACGCTGGAGACCAGGTCCATCCGGTCGACCTGCACCGAGCCATCCGGCTTCAGGCGCACGCGATCGAGCTTGCCCGAGTGCCGGTCCGGGTCCGTCCAGTCGCCGGCGCCGGCTGACCGGCCGTAGTGCCCGACGAAGACCTCGCCCTTGCCGCCCCCCTCGCAGGCCGCCGCGACCGCCAGCAGCACTGCGGCGTACCTCACGGAAACACCCGGATGGCGCTCGCTCCCGTGGCCGTCGAGACGTGGAGCACGGGCGGGTCCACCATCTTGTCCAGCTCCATCCGGTTCACCGCATTGTCGGCGAGCCCCTTGCCCGCGCGCAACGACGCGCTCGCGCCGGTGGCGGGGTTCCACAGCGTGACTCCGCCGCCCTGCGTCCCGATCGCCAGCCGGCCGTCCAGGAGCGCGACCATGTCCGCGATGGTCCCGGAGGCACCCGTCTGCGAAACCGAGTAGTAGGTGAAGCTCTTGCCGTCGAAGGAGGCGATTCCGTAGCGCGGGCTCGACCACCAGGACTTCCCATCCGGCGTCACCGTGACTGCGTTGATGCTCACCTCGTCGCCTTCCATCGGCGGCATGAACACCGGCGGGTTCCCCCTATTCGGCTCACACGAGCTCATCTCCCATGCGGAGCCGTTCCACTTCTTCACCATGCCGGCGCTCCCGCACCAGCGGTCGCCGAAGTGGAAGCTGTACGCCTGCTCTCCGGTACGCTGGAACCATCCCGTCTTGCCTTCGGGATTCGGCGTGCCGTCAGGTTTCAGCTCCGCGGCGCGAGGTGTGTAGATGATCTTCCCGGCGCTCCACTTGCCACCGACCCACAGATCGCCGTCCGGCGCGATGGCGAGGCCCTTCCACTCGCCCATCATCTGAGTGTCGAGGTTCTCGTTGTCGGTGCACCACTCGTGCAGGCAGACGCGCGGGTGGAGGTGGTCGCTCATCCAGTACAGGTAGCCGAGGTACGGCCAGTGCGGGTCCGGCGGGCGCCACTTGTCGGGCGAGATCTTGTCGATGCCGTGCTCGGTCCCAACGTACAGCTCGTGCTTGTGGATGAAGTGGTCGTAGACGAGCCGGTAGACGGTCCGGTCGTGCCAGAAGTTGGGCGTGTTCCCGCTCACCATGTCGAAGCGGACCACGTCGATCGTGCCGTCCGGCTTGAGGCGGACCCAGTCCACCTTCCCCATGTGACGGAACTTGTCGCCCCAGGTCCCGTCCTCCGGATCGTTCCAGTCGTGCTCGCTGAAGTAGCCGACGAACACCTCGTTCGGCCCGCCTCCGGTGATCTCGCTGATCCCCGGATCCGAGGCGGCGCCGTAGATGGGGCAGGAACGGTCGCCACCCATGAAGCTGTCGTCGCAGTAGCGCACCGGGTTCGACTGCAGGTGCAGCCCGTCCTTCGCGTCGTACCGGCGGAAGGTCTTCTCCCCGGGGCGCATCAGGTACAGGGCGCCGCGCGTCGCAACCCACTGGTTCTGGGTCTCGTCCGTGCTGAAGCCGATCACGCCGTCGCCGAGGTCGCCCGCGAGCAGTCCGTCGGCCTGGCCGTAGGTGACGTTCTGCAGGGGCCACGGTCCCGGGCCGCCGAACGTCGGGCCGCCGTCGACAGCGCCGCCGTCAGTGCCGCCATCCGTGCCGCCATCCGTCGTGCCCCCGTCGTTACCGCCGTCGTTCCC
Source organism: Myxococcales bacterium (assembly GCA_036393835.1). Lineage (GTDB taxonomy): Bacteria > Myxococcota > Myxococcia > Myxococcales > 40CM-4-68-19 > VBKO01. Next base: position 17,937 of record DASWGI010000340.1, read on the forward strand.
GGCGTCCGCCGTTCCGCCGTCCGTGCCGACGTCCCCGCCGCCGTCCGTCACCGGCGGAGGCGTCGGGTGATCGCTACCGCGCGCGCAGGCGACCGCCGCCGCGCACACCGCCACCGCCAGGATCCGCAAAGAGCCGCCCATCGCCCGTCTCCCTGCCCCTCACGGGGCCCCGCTCGATTGCGAGGGGCGGGCCAACTGTCCGGCTGGCGGTTTCTCCGCCGTTGTCGCGTCAGATGGGCAACAGGTTTCCGCGCCCGTGGAACGGCTTTGCCCACATCAGGGTGCTCTGGTATCGAGGCTTGGTGAAGATCGACGTCCCGTTCGGCGCGCGCGCGGTCCCCGCCGACCAGACGCGCATCCTGCGGGCGGCCCTGGACGCGATCCGGCCCGAGCGGCCAGAGGCGGCGTTCGACCTCGATTCCACCACGCTCTCCAACAAGCCGCGCCAGGCGCGCATCGTGCGCGAGTTCGGGCGCGAGCGCGGCATCGCGCAGCTCGCGGAATGCACGCCGCAGGCGATCGTCTCGTGGGACCTGCGGGACACGATGCGGATGTGCGGCCTTTCCCGCGAGGAAGCGGAACGGCTCCACGGCGACCTCCGCCGGTTCTGGCTGGAGCGCTTCTTCACCAGCGAGTATTGCAAGCACGACGAGCCGATCGCGGGCGCCGCCGAGTACCTGCGGCGCGTGCTCGGGGCGGGCGGCGAGGTGCTCTACGTCACCGGCCGGCACGCCGGGATGGAGGCGGGCACGCTGGAGAGCTTCCGCCGGGCAGGGTTTCCGCTCCCCGACGGCTCGCGCGTGCAGCTGTGGCTCAAGCCTCGCCCGGACGACGACGACGATCGCTGGAAGGAGATCTGCCACGCGCGCCTGCTCGAGCTGTCCGGCCTCGCCTGCGCGTTCGACAACGAGCCCAAGCACGTGAACGCCTACAAGCGCGCCTTCCCCGAGGCGCGCGTGGTGCACCTGGACACCGATCACTCCGGCAGGCCCGTCGAGGTGCGGCCCGACGTGCCGTCGATCGTCGATTTCCGCATGGCGGGATGAGACGGCGCGCGCGGACCACCCCGCTGGCGGTGGTGGACCTCGGGTCGAACGCGGTGCGGCTGCAGATCGCCGACGCGGCCCGGGACGGCTCCTTCACCGTCCGGGCGGAGGACCGCGCCCCGGTCCGGCTCGGAGCGCAGGTGTTCCGCACCGGGCGGTTGTCGTCGGACTCCATCGCCGCGTGCGCCACGGCGCTGCAGCGGTTCGCGAAGCTCGCCCAGCGCGCCGGGGCGCAGCGCATCCGCGCCGTCGCGACCAGCGCCGTGCGCGAGGCGTCCAACCGCGCGCAGCTCTTGCGGGGGGTCCGCGCCGCCTCGGGCCTGTCGGTGGAAGTCATCTCCGGCGCCGAGGAAGCGCGCCTGGTCTGCCTCGGCGTCCTGCAGGGCGCGCCGCCTTCGGAGCGGGCGCTGCTGCTGGACATCGGCGGCGGCTCGACCGAGGTGATCTCGGCGAGGGGAGAGGAGCCGGAGAGCGCCGCGAGCCTGCAGCTTGGCTCGGTGCGCCTGACCGAGTTCTTCGTCAAGAACGATCCCGTGACCCGGCGCGAGGCGCGCCTGCTGGAGGAGGCCATCCAGGACGCGCTCGGCGAGATCGACCCGCTCCTGATCGGCCGCCACCGCAGGTTGATCGGCGCGGCCGGGACCACCGGCGCGGTGGCCGACCTGGCGCGCAGGCTCTCCGGCGCGCCGGGAGGAAGCGGTCCGGTGACCCGGGCCCAGGTGGAAGACGTGCTCGAGCACCTGCGCGACACGACCGCGAAGCAGCGGCGGAAGCTGGGCGTGGACGAGTCGCGCATCGACGTCCTGTACGCGGGCGCGGCCATCCTCGAAGGAGTGATGCGCAGGCTGCGCGTGGAGGAAATGGAGGTCACCGCGCGGGGCCTGCGCGACGGGCTGATGGCCGATCTGGTCCGGCGCGAGGTGCGCCCGCCCCCGAGCGGACTGCACGGCGAGCACGTGGTGCTCGAAGGGCTGCGCGCCTTCGGCCGCCGCTGCGGGTACCGCGAGCCGCACGCCGAGCAGGTCGCGCAGCTCAGCCTGTCGCTCTTCGATCAGACCCGCAACCTGCACCGCCTGGGCGCCGAGGAGCGCGCCCTCCTGCACGCGGCGGCCATGCTGCACGACGTGGGCTCGTTCGTGTCGTACAACCGCCACCACAAGCACGGCTACTACCTGCTGTACCACGCCGACCTGCCGGGCTTCACCGACCGGGAGCGCGAGCTGATCGCCACCGTGGCGCGATACCACCGTCGCTCGGTGCCCAAGGACCGCCACGAGATCTTCCAGGTGCTCACTCCCGAGGAACGCGCCGTGGTGCGCCGGCTCGCGGCCATCCTGCGGGTGGCCGACGGCCTGGACCGCGGCCACCGGCGGCACGTCCGCCGCGTGGAGGCCGCCCGGGGCCGCCGCGGCGGGCTGCGCATCGACGTCTGGGCCGAGGAAGGGTCGGAGCTGGAAGTCTGGTCGGCGCAGCAGAAGTCCGATCTCCTCGCGGAAGTCACCGGTGGTCCAGTGCGCTTTCGCCTTCACACGGCGCGGTAGCGGCAAGCCGCCAGCCTCGACCGGGCTTACCCTGAACGCCATGCGATTCGCCGCCCTTGCCACCGATTACGACGAGACGCTGGCCGACCACGGCCGCGTGCTGCCCGGAACCGAGAAGGCGCTGGAGCGGCTGCGGACGAGCGGGCGCAAGCTGCTCCTGGTCACCGGCCGCGACCTCAAAGACCTCCTGCAGGTCTTCCCCCGTGTCGATCTCTTCCACGCGGTGGTGGCGGAGAACGGCGCGCTCCTCTATCTGCCCGACCGGAAGCAGGAGCGCCCCCTGGCCGAGCCGCCGCCGGAACGCTTCGCGGCGGCATTGCGACGGGCGGGCGTGCCCCTCACCACCGGGCGCGTGATCGTCGCCACCCGCGTGCCGCACGAGACGGCGGTGCTGGAGGAGATCAAGCGGCAGGGGCTCGAGCTGCAGGTCATCTTCAACAAGGGCGCGGTGATGGTGCTCCCCTCCGGCGTCAACAAGGGCACCGGCTTGAAGCATGCCCTGGCCGAGCTGCGTCTGTCGCCGCACAACGCGGTGGCCGTGGGGGCGAAGCTTTCCTCTGGCGCGAGGGGCAGGAGTCGCTGCTCACGCTGCCTGCCGGCGCCTCAGAGGCTCACTGAGCCGCGACCGTCCAGGGCACGTCGATGGGGTTGCCGTTGGCGTCACGCCTCACGAAGGTCAGCGAGCCGTCGCGGTTCTGCAGCACCGTCCCGAACCCGGGCGGCGTGGTCGCGGGAGCGCCTCCCAGCCCGAGGATCGCGCTCCGGCCGCCGAACGCCGCCGGATCGTGCGCGTACAGGTGCGAGTGGGCGGTGAGGATCAGCGAGTACTTGTGCCGGGCGATGGTCTGCACGATCCGCGCATTGCCCGTCCGAGGGCCGGTCACGGGATGGTGGCGGGCCACGATGGTGTACCTGGCGCTCGCGTCCGCCGCGGCGAGCGTGCTCTCCAGCCAGTCCGCCTGCGCGGCGTCCCACGAGTCGTCGGCGATCACCACGAAGCGCGCCTTGCCGAGCGAGGTCTGCACGTCGGTGAAATAGTACGGCAGGGGCCGCCGCAGCGCGGCCATGTACGCGGTGAAGTTCGCGTCGCCGCGCCCGGCGAAGCACGAGTAGGGCGGCGCGTCGTTGCCGCACTCGTGGTTCCCCATCGTCATCCACCAGGTGGGAGGCCCCCGCGCCACCGCGCCCATGTACAGGCGCATCTGCGCCTGCGCCTCCGCGAACGACTGGTTGCAGACGTACATGTGATCGCCCAGGTCGAGCGCGAGTTGCACCCGGAGCTCCTTCATCGCGCGGGCGATCTGCCCGATCGCCGCCGAGGGGTAGTCCTCCGTCCGATCGCAGAAGCCGGGGCGCGTGTCTCCCGTGGTCGCGAACCACAGCCGGTCCACCGCGCCGCCGCCTTCGCCCACGCTCCCCGCCGGGACCTCGCCGGGATCGGGCGTGCCGGGCAGAGCGCCATCGCCGGGCGCTGGTCCCGCGCACGGGTCCACCACGTCGCCGGGGGGCGTCTCGCAGCGGGCCGCTTCCGGGCCCGGCATGCACCGCGCGGCGCCGAGCGCGGCGGCGCAGGCGAGCAGCGGGGCCACCGCGCGCGGAAAGCGCATCCCGCGACCCTACCGCGCCCGGCGCGCTTTCGCCTCGGTCAACCGGCCGAGGCGCCGGAGCGCATGCCGTGACGTCCGCGCCATGAAAAGCATGGCGCCGCCGAATACGGCGGCGGCTACTCGAGCACGCGGACCGGCAGGATGACCATGGCCAGCCCGGCGAACTGCAGCCGCCGCTGGATCACGTACGCGGTCTCGTTGTGCAGGAAGCGGTCCCACCAGCGCTCGCGCTCGAAGATCAGCTTGCCGGCGAAGAAGATGCTGCGCTCGTACTCGCGCGCCACGTCGGTGGCGAGCCGCTCGCACTCCGCCACCGCCTCGGTGCCGACGCTCATCCGGTAGTCCGCCGGGATGCCCATCCGGCGCGCCAGGTCGACGTACTTCTGCAGGGCGGTCTCCGTCTCCTCGCGCACGCGGTCCACCTCCTCGACCCCTTGGAAGGTGGCCGAGTCGACGACCGCGACCGACATGAACACCACGTTGTGGAAGTAGCGCGGGAACAGCTTCACCACCGTGAGCAGCGAATGGATGCCGAGCCCGGAGAAGCTCGCCACCAGGAGCACCGCGGTGGGCTTGCGCTTCTCGATGTGCAGCTCCTTGAGGGGCCCGCTGGTGGGAAGCGCCTCGAGGATGGTGTCCAGCCGCTTGAGCCGCGCGAAGACGCCCCGATAGTGGCGCTTGATGATCAGGCAGATCGCGATCAGGGCCCCGGTCACCACCACGGTGAGCCACGCGCCCTCGCCGAACTTCTCGAGGACGTTCACCACCAGGATGATGACGCACATGAGCAGGGCGACGGCGTGGATCCAGATGTGGCTGGCCCAGTCGGGGTGCTTGCGGCGCGTGTCCGCCATCAGCCAGTAGCGCACCATCCCGGCCTGGCTGAGGGAGAAGGTCACGAAGACGTTGATGGCGTACATCACCACCAGGGCGGAGACCGAGCCGTGGGTGTAGATGAGCATCGCCAGCGAGGTGACGCCCATCAGCAGCACGCCGTTCTGCATGGTCAAGCGATCGCTGAGCGCGCTGAAGCGGTGCGGCAGCCACGAGTCGTGCGCCATGTTGGCCATCACGCGCGGGCCGTCGATGAACCCGGTCTGCGCCGCGACGAACAGCAGCAGGGCCTCGGAGAGCAGCGTGATGACCACGAACCACTTGCCGATCTCCAGCCCGTCCACGTGCCAGGAACCCGCCAGCTTCGTGGCCAGCACGGCGTTCATGGTCCGCCCCTGCACCGGGGAGACGTCGATCAGCAAGTAGCCCAGGATGATCCCGGCCGCGGTCACGGCGAGCGAGACGGCCATGTACAGCATCGTGCGCTTGGCGGTCGCCACCCGCGGCTCGCGCATGATCTGCAGCCCGTTGGAGACGGCCTCGATCCCGGTGTACGTGCCCGCGCCCAGCGAGTACGCGCGCATGAACAGCACCAGCACGGCGAACGTGCCCATCGTGGAAAGGTCGTGCGAGAGGCCGGCGCGTACGTGCTCCACCACCTCGTGGGCCCGGCCCAGGTGGAAGAAGACGCTCCCGCCGATGATGACGATGTGCGTCGCGACGAAAGCGAGGAAGATCGGTACCAGCGTGGTCACCGACTCCTTGACGCCCCGCAGGTTCAGTACCGTGAGCGCCGCGATGACCGCGACCTCGGTGGGCAGTTTGAGCGAGTGGAGGCTGTCGGGGAGGCTGGAAAAGATCGCGTCGCCGCCCGACGCGATCGAGGTGGTGATGGTCAGCACATAGTCGATGAGCAGCGCCGATCCGCTGACCACGCCCCAGCGCGGCCCCAGGAGCTTGGTGGCGACCACGTACCCGCCGCCGCCGAACGGGAAATGCTCGATGATCTTGCTGTACGAGGCGGCGATGATGAGGACGGTCAGCGCGGTCAGGGCCGCCAGGAACACGGCGAGGTACTGGTGCTCCCCGAGCGCCTTGAAGGCTTCCTCGGGGCCGTAGGACGACGAGGACAGCCCGTCCGCGCCCAAGCCGACCCAGGCGAGGAAGGCAGCCAGCGAGATGTGCTGGAAGAGTTGCGGATCCTGGATGTCCTTTGGCCCGCCCAGCAGGGCCCGCTTGAACCGCTGCCACCGCGTCGGCGGCAGCGGCGGCTCGGGCTCGGGCTGCGGAGGGGGACTGCTGGGCGCCGGTGGGGGCGCGGGGTGGTCCATGGCCGGGACCGCTGTCCTAGCATGAAGCCAAGGCTCGCGGCGGGCAGCGGCCGGTTCGCGAGCTATTTCATCAGTTGTTCTGCGATCTTGTGGCCATCCCGCAGGCAGTCCAGGACCCCGATGCCGCGGTACCAGGCGCCGGTCAGCAGAAGGCCAGGGTGCGCGGCGGCGAGGCGCTCGATCTCGGCCACGCGGGCGCCGTGGCCCGGCTCGTACTGCGGGATCGCGTCCGTCCAGCGGACGACCCGCAGCAGCTCCGGCTGCCTGGGGAGGCGCAGCTCGTCGCGCACCAGCCGCACCAGCTCCTGGTCCGGGAGGGAGCCCGTCTTCGGATGCCGGGCGCCGCCGACCAGCGCCGAGAGGAGGACCTGGCCGCCGGGCGCCCGCTCGGGCCACAGCGCGGCCGGGAACAGGGCGCCCAGCACCGGCCTGCCGGGCCGCAGCAGGCCGAACCCCTGGTGGAGCGGCGCCACGTCCTGCGGCTGCACGGCGAGGTGCACGAGCGTGATCGGAGCGGCGTTCAGCTCGCGGAGGCGGGCCGACAGCGCGCCATCGAGCGGGTCGAGCGCCTCGGCCGCTCGAGGCGCCGGTACCGCGAGGACCACCCGTTCGGCGTCGATCTCCGCCGCCGCCCCGCCGGCCTCCACCTGGAGCCGGTACCCCGCCCCGGCGCGCCGGACCGCGCGCAGGCGGGCGCGCAGCTGGGGCACGGTCCTGCGCGAAAGGGCGTCCACCAGCTCCTGCATGCCGCCGCGGAACGACGCCAACCGGGCGCGGGGCTTCTTCTTCATGCTCTTCCGCCCCGCCAAAGCGCCGCGGACGAGGCTCCCCCGGCCCGCGTCCGCCAGCGCGGCCAGGGTGGGAAAGGCGGTGCGCAGCTCCAGCCGATCGGGGTCGCCCGCGTGGATGCCCGTCTGGATCGCGTCGCCCACGAACCTGCCGCCCGGTCCCAGCCGGTGGGCGAAGAACTCGGCGACCGTGCAGCCTTCCGGCGCAGGCCCCCGGAACGGCTCGCCCAGCAGGCCAAGCTTCTCGCGGGCGCTGAGCAGCCGCGTCCTCAGCGCCTCGCCCGGGCCGAGCGGCAGGGCATGGACGGTCCCGCTCCGCTCCACGAAGCGCAGCGAGGCCGCGGGGGTGGCGGGGTGGGGCGCGATGCCGAGCTTCCCGCACAGCTCGGCCAGCTCGCCGGTGCGATCCAGGAGCCCGAGCGCGGCGCGCTCCAGCAGGAACCCCCGCTGCGATTCGGTGCCCAGCTTGCCGCCCGCCCGGTCCTCCGCCTCGAGCAGGAGGGGCTCCATGCCCCGCTCCCGCAGCGCCAGCGCGGCCCCCATCCCGGCGGCTCCGGCGCCCACGACGACCACGGCGTGCGCCATCAGCCGGCCCTCGCCTCGGCGGCGCGCACCAGCCCGGCCAGCGCGCGCGCGTACACGGGGGAGTCGTTCAGCGCGTTCGCCACCTCGTATCGCGCGATCCCCGCGCGCTCGGCGATGCCGCGCAGCAGGATCCGCTGCTCGTGCAGCGTCTCGATGTGGTCCGAGACGAACGCGACGGGCACCACCAGCACCCGCGAGACCCCGCGGGCCGCCAGCGCTGGCAGGTGCTCCGCGGTCGCGGGCTCGAGCCACTTCACCGGTCCGACCTTGCTCTGCCAGGACAGGGACCAGGGCTGCCCGGGCGGGAGCCGGGCCAGCACGCCCTGCACGGTGGCGCGGACTTCGCGCTCGTACGGGTCGCCCTTCTTGATGATGCTGACCGGCACGCCATGGGCGCTGAACAGGACGTGCACTTGCGCGCGCTCGCCGGGATCGAAGCGCCGCAGCCCCTCCTGGACGGTGCTCGCCAGCGCGTCCAGGTACGTCGGGTCCTCCGGGTAGCGGTCCACCTCGACCAGCGGCAGCCCGCGCCTCGCGGCCTCCGCGCGCAGGTCGTGCAGCACCGAGGCCGTGGTGGCGCTGCACCACTGCGGGAAGAGCGACACGCCGACGAGCCTCGAGCAGCCGTCCGCCTGCGCGCGCTCCACCGCCTCGCGGATGTAGGGAGTCCAGGCGCCGAAGGCGACGTAGCAGCGATACCCGGCGCCCAGCTCGGCCTGGAGCCTCTCGCCCTGTTGGCGGGTGATCGGCTCGATCGGGCTGCGCCCGCCGATCTCGGAATACAGCTGCCGGACGTGCGGGGCGCGCTTGCGCGCCACCCACTGCGCGAACTTGCGCCGCAGCCATCCGCGCAGGGGCAGGCGGATGAGGAACGGATCGCTGAACAGGTTCACCAGGAACGGCTCGACCGCATCCAGCGAGTCGGGGCCGCCCAGGTTGAGCAGCAGGACGCCGGTGCGGGGCGCGGCGGCGGGCGGACGGAGCGGGATCACGCCCCCGTTCTAGCCCGCCGCGCGCTCACGTGCATGCCGCTTACTTCGTGCTGGCCGTGTTGCCCATCTTGTTGAGGATGTCGTTCGCCATGTCCTCGTGGCGCTGCAGGACGGGCAGCAACTTGTCGAGCAGGTCCTTCACCTCGGGCCTCACGTCGTTGCGGGCGCTTTTCACCATCTCGATCACCTGGCGGTGGCCGTTGACCATCATCTGCAGGAAGGCACGGTCGAAGTCGCGGCCGGTCAGCTTCTGGAGCTCGTCCATCTTGTGCTCCTTCGCCTCGCGCCTCGCCTGGTGGTCGGCGTCCGTCTTCATCTGACGATCGGCGTCCATCTTCATCGCGTCCAGGTCGATGGTCAGCTTGCTGGCCACCGCCTTCACCTCCTGGTCGGCCTTCTGGTGATCGCGCACGAGCATCGCGCCGTAGTCCTTCACGTCCTTGGACGCGCTCTTCTGCTGCGCCAGCTGGCCCGCCTTCACTTCCTCCAGGTTCACGTGGTGCAGCTTGCGCAGGACCTTGTCGTCGGTGAGCTTCATGGACCCGTGGTCCATCTGGCCCGGCGCCTGCTGGGTGTCGCTCTTCTTGGCGTCGTCGGCGCGCGCGAATGCGGGAACCAGCGCGAGCGTAGCGCCGAGCAGCGTGGCTTGGAACGTCATGGGTGCATCTCCTTTGGACCGTCGTGGTCGCCTCAAAGCTGCGCGCTGGTAGGGGACCGCGTAAGTGCGGCAGGACGGCCGTGCGGCACGGCGCGCGCCCGTTCGCTCAGCGGGCGTCCAGGCCGCGGTGCACCAGCTCGACGGCCAGCTTGGCGTTCTCCACCGGCGTCGAGGGCAGGATCCCGTGCCCGAGGTTGAAGACGTGGCCCGCGCCCGCGCGGCGACCCTCCTCAAGCACGCGCAGCACCCGCTTCTCCAGGGCGGGAGCGGGCAGGAAGAGCGAGGCCGGGTCGAGGTTCCCCTGCAGCGCCGGCGCGGGCCCCACCCTCTCGCGCGCCTCGTCGAGCGGGACGCGCCAGTCCACGCCCACCACGTCCGCGCCGGTCGCGGCGAGCTGGCCGAGCAGCTCGCCCGTCTCCACCCCGAAGACGATGACGGGCTGCTTCCTCTCGCGCCGCAGCCCCTGCACCACGCGCGCGATGTACGGCGCGCCCAGGCGGGCGTAGTCGGCGGGGGCCAGCGCTCCCGCCCAGGAGTCGAAGATCTGCACGGCGTCGGCGCCGGCGTCGAGCTGGGCCTGCAGGTAGAGCGCGAGCGCCTCCGAGATGCGCGAGAGCAGCTCGTGCGCGAAGGCCTCGTCGCCGAGGAGCGCGGCCTTGGCCCGCTCGAAGCTGCGCGAAGTGTGGCCCTCGATCATGTAGGCGGCGAGCGTCCAGGGCGCTCCGCCGAAGCCGATCAGCGGCACCTTTCCGGCGAGCTGCTTGCGGGCGAGCCGGACCGCATCCAACACGTAGCGCAGCTCCCGCTCCGGGTCGGGAACGTGCAGCCGGCGCGCATCGGCCGGCGCCCGCAGCGGCTCGGGGAACTGCGGGCCGCCGTCGTCGAGCACGAGGTGCATGCCCATCGCCTCGGGCACCACCAGGATGTCGCTGAAGAGGATGGCGGCGTCCACCCCGAGGATGTCCACCGGCTGCAGCGTCACCTCCGCCGCCAGCTCCGGCGTCTTGCACAGGGTCAGGAACGGCACCTTCGCCCGCACCGCCCTGTACTCCGGCAGATACCTCCCCGCCTGCCGCATGAACCACACCGGCGTGGCATCGACCGGCTCCCCGCGACACGCTTTCAGGAACCTGTCCGCCCTCGCCATTCCCCCGCTCTAGCACGACCGGCCGAAGTACAGGGCTACAGGATGAACGCGGAGGCGCGGAGGCGCGGAGCTTCTGGGTTTCAGAGAAACAACATCCTCCGCGTCTCCGCGCCTCCGCGTTCGTCTTTTTGCTCACGATCAGCTGCGGCGGGTGACTTGTTGGAGCTCGAGGACGGGGTCGCCGTCCTTGAAGACGCGGACGGTGCCGGAGGACTGGGAGACGCTGACGGAGATGGCTCGCGTCTCGACGGTGATCGCCGCAGCTGCGGCGTGGCGGGCGCCCAGCCCCAGGGGCAGCTCGACGCCCTTGCGATCCGACGCCGAGCCGACCTGCAGGTACCGGCCCGCGGCGAGCACCACGCCGTCTTCGCGGATCACGAACGCGCCGTCCAGCACCGCGAAGTTCTTCAGCGCCTCGCGGATGTTCGGGTCGAGCACGTTGCGCTCCGCCTCGGAGATCCCCTGGAACGGGTTGATGGTGAGCTGCTTGCTCTGCTCCATCACCACCGTCGAGTCCCCCAGCACGAAGATGGTCCCGATGGGGTGCCCCTCGAACCCCTCGTGGCCGATGGCCATCGCCAGCGAGACCAGCGCCTCCACCACCTGGGGGTTGAACTCGGCCCCCAGCCCGATGGTGTCGATGGCCGCCTTCTCCTCGAACCCGCGCCCGATCTGCAGCCGGATGAGCGTGTCCGGCATGCGCGCGCCGCTGCGCCCCGTCAGGCACAGCACGTTCTCGCCATCGACGAGCACGTTGGCGGTCATGGC
>DASWGI010000341.1:0-8627 GCA_036393835.1 Myxococcales bacterium
GGGGGGGCGAACGACTTGCCGGCGTTGATCATCGAGCGGATCTGCGCCGCCTTGATGCCCACCAGGATCAGAACCACCCCGACCAGGGCGGCGACGGCCACGATCCAGATGCGGCGCCGGTTGGACGAGCGGGGAACGTGACGCGAACGTGTCGCGATCTCCAGGGAAGCCTCCGGGCGTGCCCCGTCGTGATCAACCACTCCGAGATCCTCATCCATGCGGCCCCCCCGTTACGGGTCGATGTCGTGCGCGAGTGCGATGCCAGCCGCGCAGAATCGTTTCCGATTCCCTGCAAACCATTGCCAAATGGCGTGGTCGAAGACTGCCACGAAAGCCGCCGCCGGGCCATGGCTTTCGAGGTACGCAGCCGCGGATTCCTCATTTCGCCGCCCACGGCGTCAGCCAGTACATGGCGCCGTTCAGATCGGCGATGGTGAGCGCCACGAACACGGCGCCCGCGGTCCCTCGCGAGAGGGACAGCTCGCGGACGCCGAGGGAGAGCCCCAGGCGGTCCTGCAGGACGAGGACCGATCCTTCCGCCCCGAGGTCCACGCGGTCCGGGCCGCTCCAGTGCACGGCGGCGCGCGGCCCGAGCCCCACGCTGAGGCCGCCGAGGTGCACGGTGGGCCGGAGGCCGAACGTGCTCGAGACGCGGCTCGCGGACAGCTCCGCGTCAATGGGCTGCACGGTGCTCAGCAGCGAGAACCGGGACCCCATGCGCAGCATGGGCTCGAGCCAGGACAGGGCGACACCCCCGCGGGCGACGTCGAGCGCGAGCCGGTAGGGGACGGCGTGCGCAGCGACGATCGGCAGCCAGTTCCCTTGGACGAGGGGCCGGTCCGGCACCGTCGAGGGATCGACGACGAACCGCACGCTGGACGTCCTGCTCTCGCCGCCGCGCGCCCAGAACTCTCCGGCCCCGAGCGCGAACAGCACCTGCTCCTTCTGCGCCATGTCTGCGCGCCGCGAGGGGTCCAGCTCGATGGCGAGCGTGCGATCGAGCCCCTTCCGCAGCGTGCTGGTCACCCACCGCTGCGGGTCCGAGAGCGCGAGCCGCATCGCCGGGCTGCCGGGCGGGTATCCGGCCGCGGCGAGCCCACCGAGGAACTCGTCGAAGCTCAGCTCCGCGGCGCAGAGCGGCTCCAGGTCCAGCTCGGTGCAGGGCTGCTTGTGGGCGAAGAGGACCGAGAGGGCGATGGTCACCGGATCGCCGGGGCGCGCCGCCTGGGGAGGTCCGAGCCAGCTCCACTCGGCCGAACGCTCCAACCGGGCGGCGCGGGCGCTGCTGCCCAGCGAGGCAGCCAGCTCGGCCCGCGCCAGCGCGCGAAAGACCGCGCCGATGGTGGGCGACTCGAGGATGCCCAGCTCCCGCCCGCCGCTTCCCAGGATGGCCCCGATGCAGCGCTGCGTCGTCTCGGCATGCGGATCGATCTTCCCGCTGCCGTCGGCGCTGCGGGGCGGCGTCGGAAGCCGCGTCTGGTAGGGATCGAGGTCGCTGCAGACGGCCGCCGCCAGCTCGTGCACGCCGTCGTAGACCCCGGCGCCGTAATCGAGCTCCCGCAGCGGTCGGTCGAGGAAGCCGGCGAAGTTGAAGAACTGGCTGCCGGCGATCGGGCTGAAACGGCTGCTCATGAACAGGCCCCGCTCGCCGGATGCGGGCGTGACGTCGTGCCACTCCTGCTGCACGGCCGTGGTGCGCAACGCGAGCGCCTGCAGCCGGGGCCGCAGCTGGATCAGGCGCTCGAGGTGGACCGAGAGGACATCCAGATCGGGCCGCGCGGGCCGCGGCGACCTGAGCCGCGTGAGGACGGGGACGAGGACGTCGGCGGGAAAGAGCTCGTTGTCGGCGCGGCGGCGAAGCTCGGCGAGCGCGGCGGACGCTTCCTGCGCTCCCTCGGCCCGACCGCCCGCGATCGCGGCGAGCGTGTGCTCCACCAGCGCGTTGGTCACGCGGTTCGCGCTCGACACGAGCGCGGATCCACGCTGCGAGATGTCCAGCATGTCGACGCGGAGCTGCTGGAGGACGTCGTCGGGAACGGACCCGCTCACCAAGCCGGGGAACTCGTCGGCCACGTAGCCCAGGACGGCGCTGACGATCTGGACCCGCTGCGCGAGCAACACGGCCAGGCGGGCGCGCGCTTCCGGAGGCTCCTGCCGGTTCTCCAGGATCATCTCCCTGGAACGCCGGATCGCGTTGTCGCTGGCCGACAGGAGGACCACCTGGTGCACCAGCGCAGCCAGCTCGGGCGGGGACAGGCGCCTGTCCACCACCGCGCGCGCCGGCGCGTCGTCCTGCAGCGGATCGGCGCCCGGCAAGCCGCGGACCGCCCCGGCGCACACCTGGTGCGTGGCGAGCGCCTGCGGCGTTGGGCCGGCGGTGGCGATGCGCAAGAGGCAGCTCTGCAGCACGCGCCCCAGCCGGATCCGCTCGGCGACCGATCCCGAGAACGCGGCCGGCGCGGGCATCTCCGCCGCGGGCGCATCGAGGCTGGTGAGCTGTGAAAGCAGCGCGCCGTAGTCGGTGAGAGCGAGAGCCATCTGCGTCAAGAGATTGCGGCTGGTGCGGTTCCAGTGCCTGGCCTCGACGGTGCGCGACAGCTCCCGGTTGCGGGCGGTGGCGACCAGATCGCCGGTCAGCCGCAGCACGCCGGTGGCGCCCTGCCCGGTTCCGCCCGCAGGTTCCGGCGGATCCGGCGGCCGCAGCCGGCGCACGTCCGGATCGATGAACACGTAGACGACGGGGTGGAAGAGGCGCGCCCGTCTGGATGCCTCCGCCTGCTCGATGGCGAGACCGACGGGGGCGTTGTCGAACACGCCGCCGTCGACGAAGCGGCGGCGGCACACCCGCAGCTCGGTCCCTGCCTGGAGCATCGACTGGGCCGCGCAGCTCCTGCCGCCGCTGGGATGGGCGGGGTCGGGTCCAGGGCAGGTCGCGGAAGCGGCCACCTCGTCGTCGTCGCAGGACGGAGCGCACTCGCAGAGCGTCCGCGGGCCGAAGGCGAGGGGAAACGCGGAGGAGGCGAGCAGCGCCTGCATCACGCTCTCCGGATCGAGGTACGGCCCCACAGGGTCCGGCACCTCGGCGAGCGCGAGAACGCTCTCGGTGGCATCGCGGTCGGGCAGGTGCTGGCGGCGCATGCGGACGCGCCCTGCCCCGTCCACCTCGAGCAGCATCGGCAGTACCGCTCGCTGGGAGCTGGCGCGCAGGCCCGCGGCCTCGCGCTGTTCCGGACGCGCCCGCGTCAGCGTGATCCCGATCGGAAGCGTACAGCCGGGCCGGAGGCGGAGCGTACCTGGGTTGAACACCTCCCTGCGCACGTCGGCGATCAAGGGCCCGAGCGCGGCGCTGGCGAGGACGCCATCGTCCGGCGTGTACGCGGCGGGATTGTCGGGGAGGAGCGCATCCAGCGAGACGCCCAGCCAGGCATCCCGGAGCAGGTTGGAGTCGACCGAGGCGTTGCGAGTCGAGTCGTCCGCCTCGCACCAGAGCACGGCGGCCAGGAGCGCGTTCATGCTCCCGGCCGAGGCGCCAGTGACCGCGACCAGGTTCGGGCGGCGCGAGGGCAGGAGCGCGCGGGGATCGTTGAATTCGCGCTCGCGCAGGCGCAGGAACCGCACCACCGCCCAGTTCAGCCCCGCCTCGTACGAGCCTAGGCTCACGCCGCCGCTGATGGTGAGCGCGAACTGGTCCTCGCCGGGGTCGTCGGCGCGCGTTCCCGGCGCCGGCGCGGCGACGAGCGCGAGCGCGATCAGGAAAGGAGACGGCACCTGCTTACCCCCGAGTCGAGCTCCGGACGATAAGTGGCGGCCCGGTCGGGGGCAAATGCGGCAGACGCGCGCACCCAGGGGGATCCGCCGGGCATCGAACCGGATCATGGTTGTTCATTCCGTCTTGGACCTCGCCCCGATCGTCGAAGGTGGAGACGCCGGCTCGGCCCTTCGCTGCACGCTCGACCTCGCCCGCCACGCGGAGCGTTGGGGATACCGCCGCTACTGGCTCGCTGAGCACCACGGGATGCCGGGGGTGGCCAGCGCCGCGACGGCCGTGGTGATCGGGCAGGTGGCGGCGGGCACCTCCACCATCCGCGTCGGCGCCGGCGGCATCATGCTGCCGAACCACGCCCCGCTGGTCATCGCCGAGCAGTTCGGCACGCTCGAGTCCCTCTTTCCGGGCCGCATCGATCTCGGCGTCGGCCGCGCTCCGGGCACCGACCCGCGGACCTCGATGGCGCTGCGGCGCAACCTCGACGTGGACGTCGATGCGTTCCCGCAGGACGTGCTCGAGCTGATGGACTACTTCCGCCCCGCGGAGCCCGGCCAGCCGATCCTCGCCGTGCCCGGCGCCGGTCTCAGCGTGCCGATCTGGATCCTCGGGTCCAGCCTCTACGGCGCCCGCCTGGCGGCCGCGCTGGGGCTTCCGTACGCCTTCGCTTCCCACTTCGCGCCCGCGCAGCTCATGCAGGCGATCGAGGTGTACCGGGCCGTGTTCCGGCCTTCGCCGCAGCTCGCGCGTCCTTACGTGATGGTGGGCGCGAACGTGATCGCGGCCGACACCGACCGTGAAGCCGCGCTCCTTGCGACTTCGCTCGAGCAGGCGTTCGTGAACCTGCGCAGCGGCCGCCCGGGCCGCCTGCCGCCGCCGGCGCCCGGGCTCCGGTGGAGCGCCGCCGAGCGCGAGATGCTGGACCAGGTGCTCACCTGCTCCGCGGTAGGCTCGCCCTCGACGGTGCAGCGCTGGCTGAAGGACTTCGTGGCACGGACGCACGCGGACGAGCTGATCGTCGCTTCGCAGATCTACGACCACCCCGCTCGGCTTCGCTCGTACGAGATCACCGCGGACGTGCTGGGCCGCGGGACCACCCCGGCTCGAGTTGCCGCGCCGGCCTGAGTGCGGGCGCCTCCCGCTGTCGCAGGGCTCGCAGACCTCGTCCACCGACCCGGTATTCCCGCAGGAATGCCCGTTCGCTCCACCCGGTCTGGAGGAGCGAAGGCGCCCGGCGCGCCCGAGGAGCGTGCAATGAAGACCGCACTGGTGATCGGATCGATGGCGATGCTGGCCGGCTGCGCCGGCATGAGTCCGCGGGCGCCGGCCGAGGCAGCCACCGCGGGACGGTGGAACGGCCTGCTGCTGCGCAACGGGCTGCGCGCGCCCATCGTCGTCGAGCTGTCGGAGGAGGCCCGCGCGTGGAGCGGCCGCTTCAGCCTCGGCGACGGGTCGGTGCCGCTGGAGCGCGTCCAGGTGAGCGCCACCAACGTGCACTTCGAGCTACCCGGAGAGGGCGTGTTCGACGGCTCGATCGCGGGCGACTCGATGGCCGGATCGATCTCGGGCGCGACGACCGGCTCGTTCACGCTGAAGCACCAGGATCAGTCCAGCCCACCCTGGACCATCTTGATGATGGGTCCCTGATCGCCGCTTCAGCTGGCCGGGCGGAGACACAACAGCCGGAGATCGCCGGCTCACCTCGAGCTTGCAGGAACCCTCTCGAGCGCCGCCCGATCCCAGCCCAGGAGGTCCGCCGCCGCGTCGTACGTGCTCTGGAAGAAAGCGAGGAGCTCCTCGTCCGGACGCGCGGCCGTGCGCACCGCCTCGTAGGGCAGGATGAACTCGCGCAGCTCGCGGTGGTAGTACGCCTCGCGCGGACGGATCGCGGCGTCGGGCAGGCCGGCGGGCTCCGCGTACGCGTAGGCGTAGAAGGCAGGCTCGCGCAGGACGCCGCCTCCCGGCCACCAGCCCGCGCTGATGCACTCGTGCGAGTACGCCTCCCGCGTCACGCGGTCGGCGAGGTTCGGCACCCCGCCGGGATGCGGCGGCGCGCGGCGCCCGGAGAACCGGGTGCACGACAGGTCGAACCCTCCCCACCAGAAATGCACGGGGCTGCACTTGCCGAGGAAGCGGCCGCGGAACTCCTTCAGCACGCGATCCGCCTGGGCCAGGGCGCGGAAGCAGCGGTGCGCGGCGTCCGCATCGTAAGACGCGTGCGCCACGTCCTTGGCGAACGGCACCGCGTCGGGCATCTCCACGGGGACGGGCCAGATCCTCACATCCAGATCCAGGGACCTCAGCAGGGACCGGTACTCGCGATGGAAGTCCGCCACCGACCTCGGGGCGAGCGGCATCGTCCGGTGCGCGCCGTCGCCGGTGCGCACCGCGAGCACGTGGCCCACGAAGTCGAACTCGATCTCGAGGGTCCGCTCGCCGCGCGCCATCGGCGAGGTCGTCAGGCCCCGCGCGGTCAGGTAGAGGGTCACCTGCCACCAGTGGTTCGTCATCGGCGCCAGCGCGAGGCGCGTCTTCCCCACCATCTGCGTCCACCTGTGCAGCGTGGCGAGGGTGTCCTGCCACTGCTCGAACGGCAGCGGCGTCCATTCCCGGCTGGCAGGGAGCGCGCTCACCCGGTCTCCACCCTGCGCCGCCGGCCGCGAGGGCGTCAAGGCGAACGTCGCTCTTCAGGCCCTCTGCAGCGATGATTCCAGCACGCGAGCCACGTGCACCGCGCGCCGCCCGGCGCCGTCTTCGATCTGGTGCCGGCAGCTGGTCCCGTCGGCGACGATCAACGCGTCAGCCGGAGCGCCGCGCACGGCGGGCAGCAGGCTGCGCTCGGCCATGCGCATCGAGACGTCGTAATGGTCCTTCTCGTAACCGAATGCGCCTGCCATGCCGCAGCAGCTCGACTCGATCACCTGGACCGAGAGGCCGGGCAAGAGCTGCAGCGCCGCGACCACGTCCGGCATGGTCCCCATCGCCTTCTGGTGGCAGTGCCCGTGGAGATAGGCCTGCTGCTTTCCGTCCTTGCGGAACGGCAGCCGCAGCTCGCCCCGGCGCGCCTCGCCCGCGAGGAATTCCTCGAACAGGAGCGATCGCTCCGCCACCGACTTCGCCCGAGGGCCCTTCACCACCACGCCGAGCTCATCGCGGAGCGTCAGCAGGCAGGAAGGCTCGATCCCGACGATGGGCGCGTCTCCGCCGGCCAGGGCGTCGAGGACGCGCGACATCTCCTGCCGCGCCTGGTCCACCAGGCCGGCGCTGAGGAAGGTGCGCCCGCAGCAGAGCGGGCGGGACGAGGTGTCCTCGAGGACGGTGTACCCGCCCGCCTCGAGCACGGCCCGCGCCGCGCGGGCGTTCTCCGGCTCGAAGTACCGCGAGAAGCAATCGACGAAGAGGAAGACTTCCTTCCCGGCCTTCTTCACGGGCGCGGGCCGGTAGAAGTCGCTGCGCCAGGCGGGCAGCTTGCGCTTCGCGCTCATGCCCGTGAGCTTCTCGCCGAGGACGGCGAGCGCGCGCACCTTGTTGCGCAGGTTGATCAGGGGAGCCAGCCGGCTCGCGACGGCTGCATAGCGAGGAAGATAGGCGGTGAGCTTCTCCGCCCTGGGGACGCCATGCCGCGCGTTCCAGTGGTGGAGGAACTCGATCTTCATGCGCGCCATGTCCACGCCGGTGGGACACTCGCGGCGGCAGGCCTTGCAGCCCACGCACAGGTCCATGGTCTCCTTCATCTCGTCGGAGACCAGGGCGTCCGGTCCGAGCTGCCCGCTCAGGGCGAGCCGCAGGCTGTTGGCGCGGCCGCGGGTCACGTCCTTCTCGTCCCCCGTCGCCTGGTAGCTCGGGCACATCACCGCCTCGAACTTGCGGCAGTTCCCGTTGTTGTTGCACATCTCCGTGGCGGCCAAAAAGCCGCCCGCGTCGGACCAGTCGAGCGCCGTCCGGACCGGGAGCGCCGCGTATCCCGGCTTGTAGCGGAACAGCGCGCGGTCATCCATCTTCGGCGCGCGCACGATCTTTCCCGGGTTGAGCAGCCCGCCCGGGTCGAAGGCGTCCTTCACCGCCGCGAACGCGCGTACCAGCCGCTCGCCGAACATCATCTCGTGGAACTCGGAGCGGCTGATCCCGTCGCCGTGCTCGCCGGAATGGGATCCCTTGTATTCCTTGACGATCGAGAACGCTTCCTCGGCGATGGCGCGCATCTTCTTGGCGCCGGACTCGTCCTTCATGTTGAGGATGGGCCGGACGTGCAGGCAGCCGACGGAGGCGTGCGCGTACCAGGTGCCTTCGGTGCCGTGCTTGCGGAAGACCCCGGTCAGCCGGTCGGTGAACTCCGCCAGGTCGTCGAGCGGCACGGCGCAGTCCTCGATGAAGGAGACCGGCTTCCCGTCGCCCTTCATCGACATCATGATGTTGAGCCCGGCCTTGCGGACCGCGGTCATGTCCGCCTGCGACTTCGCGTCCATCGTCCGCACCACCGAGCCCGGATGGCCGTGGTCGGCCAGCATCTCCTCGAGACGGCCGAGCGATTCGACCAGCGGCGCCTGCTCGTCCCCGGCGAACTCGACCAGGAGCAGCGCCGAAGGCGATCCCTTGACGTGCCGCTCGAGCGTCGCGCGGAAGACCGGCAGCTGGCGCGCCAGGTCCATCATGGTGCGGTCCACCAGCTCGACCGCCGACGGCCCCAGCTCGACGATGAAGCGCGTCAAGTCCATCGAGTCACGGAAGCGATCGAAGTGGCAGATCGCGCCCACTCGATGCTTCGGGATGCGGTGCAGCTTCAGCTTGATGCGGGTGAAGAAGCCGAGTGTCCCTTCCGAGCCGACCATCAGCTTGGCCAGGTTCTGGCGGGGCTCTCCGAGCG
>DASWGI010000342.1:0-20294 GCA_036393835.1 Myxococcales bacterium
TGGATCGCCGCGGTGAACGGGCTGGCGCTGGGCGGCGGCTGCGAGCTGGCCCTGGCCTGCGACCTGCGCGTGCTCGATCCCGCCGCGCAGATGGGGCTCACCGAGGTGCGCATCGGGATCATCCCGGGCGGGGGCGGCACGGTGCGGCTCGCCCGGCTCATCGGGCTGGGGCGGGCGCGCGACCTGGTGCTGACCGCGCGCCGGGTGGACGCCGAGGAGGCGCTGCAGATCGGACTCGCGAACCGCATCAGCGCCGCGGGCGACTCGGTCTCCGCCGCCGTGGCCGTCGGGAACGAGATCGCCGCCAATGCACCCGTCGCCGTCGCGGCTGCGAAGGCCTCGCTGGAGGACGCCTGGGACCTGGCGCTGGACGCCGCCCTGGAGCGGGAGCGCGCGCACTACGACAAGGCGCTGCGCAGCGAGGACCGCCTGGAAGGGCTGGCCGCCTTCGCCGAGAAGCGCCCGCCCCGCTGGAAAGGGCGCTAGGCCTGAGCGCCCAGCAGCCGCAGCTCGATGCGGTCGTCCTGCACGTCGGCCACCACCGTTCCGCCGCTTTGCAGGTCGCCGAAGAGGATGCGCTCCGCGAGCGGCTTCTTGACTACCTGCTGCAGCAGCCGCGCCATCGGGCGGGCGCCGAACTGGGGCGAGAACCCGTGGTCGGCCAGCCAGTTCCGCGCCGGCTCGGAGAGCTGCAGCTCGACGTTCTTCTCCCGGAGCTGCGCGCGCAGCTCCTCGGCCTGCTTGTCGACCACCCGGAGGATCACGTCGCGCGGCAGGCCGCTGAACGCGATCCAGCCGTCCAGCCGGTTGCGGAACTCGGGGCTGAAGGTCCGCTCGATCGCCGCCTTGGCGCCGCCCGTTCCGCGCCCGCCGTCCACGCTGACCTGCGAGTCGCCCGCGCCGGTGCCGACCACCAGGTCGGGCCGCCCGCCCGCGCCGAAGCCCATCCGGGCGGAGCTCATCTCCCGCGCGCCGGCGTTGGTGGTGAAGATCAGCACCACGTGGCGGAAGTCGGCGGCCCGGCCATTGTTGTCGGTGAGCGTGGCGTGGTCCATGACCTGGAGGAGCAGGTCGAACAGGTCGTGGTGCGCCTTCTCGATCTCGTCGAGCAGCAGCACCGCGTGCGGCGACTTGCGGATCGCGTCGGTGAGCAGCCCGCCCTGGTCGAACCCGACGTAGCCGGGAGGCGCGCCGATCAGCCGGCTGACCGTGTGCTTCTCCATGTACTCCGACATGTCGAAGCGGATCAGCGGCACGCCCAGGGTCCGGGCGAGCTGCCGGGCCAGCTCGGTCTTGCCCACCCCGGTGGGCCCGCTGAAGAGGAAGCTGCCGATGGGCTTGGTCGGGCTGCCCAGGCCGCTGCGCGAGAGGAGGATGGCCGAAGACAGCGCCTCGATCGCCGCGTCCTGGCCGTAGACGACCTTCTTCAGCTCGGGCGCGAGGCTCTTCAGCGCGATCTTGTCGTCCGCCGACACGCTGCGGGGCGGGATGCGCGCGATCTTGGCCACCACCTGCTCGATCTCGGGCACACCGATCACCGCCACCCGCTTGTCCTGCGGCTGCATGCGCTGCAGCGAGCCGGCCTCGTCGAGCACGTCGATCGCCTTGTCCGGCAGGTGGCGGTCGACGAGGTGCTTGGCGGACAGCTCCACCGCCGCCTTCAGCGCCTCCTCGCTGAACTTCACCCCGTGGTGCTCCTCGTACCGGGACTTGAGGCCCTGGAGGATCTGCACCGACTCGTCGTGCGAGGGCTCGAGGATCTCGATCTTCTGGAAGCGGCGGGCGAGCGCCTTGTCGCGGTCGAAGCTGGCCTTGAACTCGTGGAAGGTGGTGGAGCCGATGCAGCGCAAGGACCCATCCGCCAGCGCGGGCTTGAGCAGGTTCGAGGCGTCCATCGAGCCGCCGCTGGTCGCGCCGGCGCCGACCAGCATGTGGATCTCGTCGATGAAGAGGATGGCGCCGGGCCTCTGCGCGAGCGCCTTCACCACGCCCTTGAGGCGCTCCTCGAACTGGCCGCGAAACTTGGTGCCGGCGAGCAGCGCGCCCAGGTCGAGCGCGTAGAGGGGAGCGCCCTTGAGCACGGCCGGGACGCCGTTCTCCGCCAGCCGCAGGGCGAGGCCCTCGGCGATGGCGGTCTTTCCCACCCCCGATTCGCCCACGAAGATGGGGTTGTTCTTGCGGCGCCGGCAGAGGATCTGGATGGTCCGCTCCAGCTCGGCGACGCGGCCCACCAGCGGGTCGATCTTGCCGGCCGCGGCGCGGGCGACCAGATCGACGCAGTAGGCGCCCAATGGATCGTCGGCGGGCGCTTCCTCGTCCTCGTCGTCGTGCGCGTGCTGCTCGCGATCGCTCCCCGGCTCGCCCTCCTCGTACTGCCGCATCGCCGAGGGGTCGCGGACCTTGAGCGCGCCGTGGGAGATGTAGCGGAGCAGGTCCAGGCGGGTGATCCCCTGGCGCTCCAGCAGGTAGACGGCGTGCGAATCGCGCTCGCGGTAGAAGGCGACCAGCACGTTGCCGCCGTCGATCTGCTCCTTGCCGCTCGACTGGACCTGCAGGGCGGCACGCTCCAGTACCCGCTTGAAAGCCTGGGTGTGCTCGGGCTCGCGGTCGGCGCCGCGCGGCAGCGACGGCTGGGACTCGTCGAGGTGCTGCTCCAGCTCGCGCCGCAGCTCCGGCAGCCTGGCTCCGCAGGCGCGCAGGATGCGGGCCGCGACCGGGTCGCGCAGCAGCGCGTAGAGCAGGTGCTCCAGGGTGACGTGCTCGTGGCGCCGCGCCTTGGCCTCCGCGAAGGCCAAGCCCAACGTCGACTCCAGCTCCTTGGTGATGCTCAGCGCCATTCTCTTCGTCCCGCTTCCACGACGCCTATCAGCGTAGCGCCGCCCCATCGGGGGCGGCTAGTCCTCCCGCTCCATCGTACAGAGGAACGGAAATTCTGCCTGCCGTGCCAGTTGCTCCACCGCCGCCACCTTGGTCTCCGCCACTTCGTGAGTGTACACGCCTGCCACGCACGCGCCACGATGATGCACCTGCAGCATCAGGTCGGTGGCCTCGGCCGGCGTCTTGTTGAACACTTCGGTGAGGACCTTCACCACGAACTCCATGGTGGTGAAATCGTCGTTGTGGAGGAGGACGCGCCACAGGCGCGGCCGGGCCGTGCGCGTCTTCTTCTCCGTCGCGACGGCAGTGTCGCCGCCCTCGCGCGGCTTCCTCTTGGGCATGCCGCCCGATCGTACCGCAGCGCCCGGTGTTCTCAAGGTTGCGGCGCGGCGCGCCGCGAGCGGGCGGACGTTCCGCCGCCAGGCCGCCGTGCTATGGTCCGCGCATGCGTGCCAACGGGATCGCCATCCTGGGGGCGTTCGCGCTGCTCACGAGCTGCGCCTCCTCCCGGCCCGGGCGGGTGCACCGGTTCGGGGCCTGCAAACCGGTGGTGCAGGGCAGGGAGATCCTCTGCGACGGGTCGCACATGGCCGCCATCGAATGCCACGGGCGGGCGGAGGGGAGCTGCAGAGCGCTGGCCATCCGGTACCACGATGGAAACGTGGCGTGGCTCTACCAGGCGCCCTGGTTCAATCCGGACCGTCCCGAGTCCGCCTTCGAGCGCGAGTCGCCGTACGACTGGGCCTCGGCCGTCGAGGTGACTCCCGACGCTCTCTACCTGTGGTACCGGACCGACGACGAGATCGGCACCCGCTGGATCGAATACGACGTGCAGGCCGGCATGCAGCGCCCGGTGGAGCGCTTCCGCATCGTCGAGCTGCGCGAGATCCGCTACCGCGGCGATGTTGTGCAGGTCCCGCTGTTCGATCCCGCCCGCGACACCCCCGACCGCGGTTAGCGCGGGGCGGCGCGCTCTGCTACAAGGCGCGCGCCATGTCCTCGGACGCGAAGATCAAGGCGGAGCTCCAGCGCATCGAGAAGGGTGGGGCGCCCAAGTACCACCAGAAGAACGCCGAGCAAGGGAAGCTCTTCGCCCGCGAGCGCGTGCGCCTGCTCCTCGACGAGGGCAGCTTCGTCGAGGACGGATCGCTGGCGAACGCCACCGACCCGGAGTTGCCCGCCGACGGCGTGATCACCGGCCTGGGGAAGATCGGCGGCCGGCTGGTCGCGCTGATGGCCAACGACTCGACGGTGAAGGCCGGCTCCTGGGGCCGCCGCACGGTGGAGAAGATCGTCCGCATCCAGGAGCAGGCGCTGAAGCTGCGCTGCCCGATGGTCTACCTGGTCGACTCCGCCGGCGCGCGGATCACCGACCAGCTGGAGATGTTCCCGGGCCGGCGCGGGGCGGGGCGCATCTTCCACCTGCAGTGCCAGCTGAGCGGCCTGGTGCCGCAGGTCTGCCTGCTGTTCGGACCGAGCGCCGCGGGAGGCGCGTACATCCCCGCCTTCTGCGACGTCGTGGTGATGGTCGAGGGGAACGCTTCCATGTACCTGGGCTCGCCGCGCATGGCCGAGATGGTGATCGGCGAGAAGGTCACGCTGGAGGAGCTGGGCGGCGCGCGCATGCACTGCACCGTCTCGGGCTGCGGCGACGTGCTGGTGAAGACGGAAGAGGAGGCGATCGAGGCCGGCAAGCGCTACCTCTCCTATCTTCCGGAGAACTTCGAGTCGCCGCTGCCGGTGGCCAAGCCGGTTCCGCCTGCCTCGTCGGGCAAGCGCATCGAGGAGCTGATCCCGCCCGACCAGAACAAGTTCTTCGACATGTTCGCGCTCATCCGCGAGCTGGTGGACGCGGACAGCGTCTTCGAGATCAAGAAGCTGTTCGCGCCGGAGGTGATCACCTGCTTCGCCCGCATCGACGGCAAGCCGGTAGGCATCGTGGCCAGCCAGCCGAAGCACAAGGGGGGCGTGCTCTTCGTCGACAGCGCGGACAAGGCGGCCCGCTTCATCTGGCTGTGCGACGCGTTCGGCGTGCCGCTCCTGTACCTCGCCGACGTGCCGGGCTTCATGATCGGCACCAAGGTGGAGCGCGAGGGCATCATCCGCGCCGGGGCGAAGATGATCATGGCGGTGAGCGAGGCGACCGTGCCCAAGCTGTGCGTGGTGGTCCGCAAGGCGTACGGAGCCGGGCTCTACGCCTTCTGCGGGCCGGGGTTCGAGCCGGACGCCACCATCGCCCTGCCGCAGGCGATGATCGCCGTGATGGGCCCGGAGGCGGCCGTGAACGCCGTCTACTACAACAAGATCCAGGAGAAGCCCGAGTCCGAGCGCGCGGCCTACGTGCAGAAGCTCCGCGACGAGTACAAGGCGGACATCGACATCCTGAAGCTCGCCTCGGAGCAGGTTCTGGAAGCGGTGGTGCCGGGGGACCGCCTCCGCTCCGAGATCATGGCCCGCTTCGCCGCCGCCTCCCACCGCTCCCGCCCCCGCCCCCCAAAACGCCGCCCCATCACCCCGGTCTAGCCTAAGAGACGAACGCGGAGGCGCGGAGGTTTTCTGGATCTGGCGCTCGGGCACCCGTGCACCGATCCCGAGGCGACAACGATTTCTCCGCGCCTCCGCGTCTCCGCGTTCGGCTTGTAGACGCATCCCGGCCAACAGGGTGTCGGGTGGAGGGCAGATGGATTGGGGTGGATTTGCGGGGCGACAGGCGGTACGGAGAATTCAGGAGAGATGATGGATTTCGAGCCGACGGAGAGCCAGCGCAAGCTGGTCGGAATGGTGCGGGACTTCTGCGTGCGCGAGGTGAAGCCGCACGCGGCGGAATGGGACCGCGACGAGCGGTTCCCGCGCGAAGTGGTCGATCAGCTCGGCGAGCTGGGCCTCCTGGGGATGGCGGTGCCCGAAGAGCTGGGCGGCTCCCAGCTCGACACGGTCAGCATCGCCTTGGTGGTGGAAGAGATCGCCCGCTGGGACGGGTCGCTCGCGCTGACCGTCGCGTCGCACAACGGGCTCGGCACGTCGCACATCCTGCGGTTCGGGTCCGACGAGCTGCGCCGGCGCTACATCCCCGACATCGCCTCCGGGAAGAAGCTCGCCGCCTGGGGCCTCACCGAGCCCGGCAGCGGGTCGGACGCGGCGGGGCTGCGCACCACCGCCGTCCGCAAGGGGGCGGGCTGGGTGCTGAACGGCGCGAAGATGTTCATCACCCAGGGCTCGGTGGGCGACGTCTTCGTGGTGCTCGCCCTCACCAGCCCCGGGAAGCGGCAGAAGGGCATCACCGCTTTCGCCCTCGACCGCGGGATGAAGGGTTTCTCGCAGCGCCCGCTGCACGGGAAGCTGGGCATGCGGTCCAGCGACACCGCCGAGCTGATCCTCGAGGACGTGTTCGTCCCCGACGAGAGCCGCGTGGGCCAGGTGGACCACGGGTTCGTCGACACGCTCCAGATCCTCGACAAGGGCAGGATCACCATCGGGGCGCTCAGCGTCGGGCTCGGGCGCGGTGCGCTGGAGGAATCCATCGCGTATTCGAAGGAGCGCAAGGCCTTCGGCAAGCCGATCGCGGACTTCCAGGCCCTGCGCTGGATGATGGCCGACATGGCCACCGAGCTGGACGCCGCGCGCCTCCTCGTGCACCGCGCGGCGGCGCTCTGCGACGCGGGGAGGCCCTACACGACCGAGGCTTCGATGGGCAAGCTCTTCGCCAGCGAGGCCGCCTGCCGCGCCGCCGCCCACGGCGTGCAGATCCACGGCGGGTACGGCTTCACCCGGGAGTTCCTGGTGGAGCGCATCTACCGCGACGTGAAGCTGTGCACCATCGGCGAGGGCACGAGCGAGGTGCAGCGGCTCGTGATCGCGCGGGACCTCTTGAAGGCCTGATGGGCGCCCTCGCCGACCGCGTCCTGCAGGGCGACGTGCGGGCGGCCGCCCGTCTCATGCGCCTGATCGACGACGCGCAGCCCGCCGCGGAGGCGGAGCTGCGCGCCCTGTTCCCCTCGACCGGGCGGGCGCAGCTCATCGGCATCACCGGTAACCCGGGCGCGGGCAAGAGCACGCTGGTGGACCGGCTGATCGCGCACCTCCGCCGGCTGGGGAAGACCGTTGGCGTGATCGCCGTGGATCCGACCAGCCCCTTCACCGGCGGCGCGATCCTCGGCGACCGCATCCGCATGCAAGACCACGCGCTCGACCCGGGCGTGTTCATCCGCTCGCTGGCCACCCGGGGGCAGCTCGGCGGCCTGTCGCGCGCCACCGGCGACTGCGTGCGCGTGCTCGACGCGATGGGGAAGGACGTGGTGATCGTCGAGACCGTCGGCGTCGGCCAGGACGAGGTGGAGATCTGCCGGCTGGCGCACACCACGGTGGTGGTGGTGGTGCCGGGGCTGGGCGACGACATCCAGGCGATCAAGGCCGGCATCCTGGAGGTGGCGGACCTCTTCTGCGTGAACAAGGCCGACCGCGAGGGCGCCGACCGCACCGTCCGCGACCTGCGCCAGATGATGGAGTTGGCGGCGAAGGACCGCGAGGTCGCGATCGTGAAGTGCGTCGCCTCGCAGGGAGAAGGCATCGGCGCGCTGTGGGACGGCATCGAGGCGCACTACCACCTGCTCAAGGCCGGCCCGGGCCTGCTGCAGCGCGAGACCCAGCGGGCGCGCTACGAGCTGATCGAGATCCTGCGCGACCGCATGCTGCGCGCCGCGGTGGAGCGGCTCTCCGCGCAGGGAGCGCACATCGACGAGCTGGCGCTGCGCATCGCGCGGCGCGACCTGGACCCGTACAGCGTGGCGGACGAGGCGGCGCGAGGATAGGCTCGCCCCGGATGGCCGAGCTGACCGATCCCGAGCGAGTGGCGCTGCTCACCTCCCGGCTCGGCCTGCCCGAGGGCGCCCTGCGGCAGGAGGTGGCCCTCGAGGCGTTGCGGCACGGCAGCTTCGTGCACGAGCGCCGCCTCGCCGGCGAGGTGATGGAATCGAACGAGCGTCTCGAGTTCCTCGGCGACGCGGTCCTCGGGCTGGCGGTCTCCATGCGGTGCTTCGAGCGGCACCCGCTCGCGGCGGAGGGCGACCTGACCCGGCTGCGCGCGAGCATCGTCAAGGCCGAGTCGCTGGCGCAGGTGGCGCGCGAGCTGGGCCTGGGGGAGCTCCTGCTCCTGGGCCGCGGGGAGGAGCGCACCGGCGGACGCGAGAAGCAGAGCCTGCTCGCCGACGCGCTGGAGGCGGTGGTGGCTGCCGTGTACCTGTCGCGCGGCCTGCAGAGCGCGCTCGAGGTGCTGGACCGCCTGCTCGCTCCGCTGTTCGACGCGGCCACCTCGGGCCTGCTCGGACGCGATTACAAGACCGAGCTGCAGGAGAGGCTGCAAGGCGCGCACCGCGCCGGGCCGGTGTACCAGGTGCTCGACGCCCCCGGTCCGCAGCACGCGCGCACCTTCGAGGTCGAGGTGCAGTTCCAGGGCTCGACCCTCGGCCGCGGCTCGGGGCGGACCAAGAAGGAAGCCGAGCAGGCCGCCGCGAAGGCGGCGCTCGACGCGGGCCTGCCGGTGTTTTAGTCTCCGCGCCCTTGCCAGGAGTCGACACGCGCATGCGAACCTTCCTGCCCCTGCTCGCCATCCTCGCCCTCGCAGGTTGCAAGGACGGCGCGAGAGCCGAGACGAACGCCCCGAAACCGAAGCAGCCCACCGCCGCGGCGGTGAAGCCGGTGGGTCAACCCGAAGGGAAAGCACAGGACACCACCATGGCCAATCCGAGCAGCGGTATGCCGCAGGGGAAGGGCGACCTCTACGCCATCTTCCAGACCAGCCAGGGCAACATCACCGTCCGGCTCCTGGAGAAGGACGCCCCGGAGACCGTCGCCAACTTCGTCGGCCTCGCGACCGGCGCCAAGGAGTGGACCGACCCGCGCACGCGCGCCAAGACCCACGCGAAGCTGTACGACGGGACGGTCTTCCACCGCGTCATCCCCAACTTCATGATCCAGGGCGGGGATCCGCTGGGCACCGGCACCGGGGATCCCGGCTACCGCTTCAAGGACGAGTTCCAGAGCGGGCGCCACTTCGACAAGCCGGGCCTGCTGGCGATGGCGAATGCGGGACCGAACACCAACGGCTCGCAGTTCTTCATCACCGAGGTGCCGACGCCGCACCTCAACAACCGCCACACCATCTTCGGCGAGGTGGTGAAGGGGTTCGAGCTGGTGCCCAAGATCGCCCGCGCCGGGAACGCGCAAGTGGCGCTGCAGCACGTGGAGATCGTGCGCAGCGAGAAGGCGCCCTGAGTTGCCGCAGGCCGCGCCGCCGGGACCGCACCGAGCGGGCTTCGCGGCCATCGTCGGCCGCCCGAACGTCGGCAAGAGCACGCTGCTCAACCGATTGCTCGGGCAGAAGCTGGCCATCGTCTCGCCCAAGCCGCAGACCACGCGCTCGCGCATCCTGGGCGTGGTCACGCTGCCCGGGGCCCAGGTGGCCCTGCTCGACACCCCCGGCCTCCACGCCGCGCGCGGAGGCCTGAACGCGCGGATGGTGCAACAGGCGTTGCAGACGCTGGACGAGGCGGACGCGGCGCTGTTCCTCATCGAGGCGGGGAGCCCGGGCATCGACGCGGCCATGCGCAAGGCCCTCGAGCAGGTGAAGGCGGCGAGGAAGCCCACGCTGCTGGTGATCAACAAGATCGACGCGCTGCCGCGGGCGCAGCTCTTGCCGCTCATCGACCGCTGGCGGCGCGAGCACGACTGGACCGAGGTGTACCCGCTCTCGGCGCTCACGGGCGAGAACGTGGAGGGGCTGCTCGACGCGGTGGCGCGCCATCTGCCCGAAGGGCCGCCGCTGTTCCCCGAGGACCAGTGGACCGACGTGCCCGAGCGTGACCTGTCCGCCGAGCTCGTCCGCGAGCAGATCCTGCACCAGACCGAGCAGGAGGTCCCCTACAGCGCGGCGGTGGTGGTCGAGGAGTTCGACGAGTCCGAGCGCGCCGTCGGGCCGCGCGGGCTCACCCGCATCTCGGCGACGGTGCTGGTCGAGCGCGACAGCCAGAAGGCGATCCTGATCGGTCGCGGCGGCGCGCGCCTCAAGGAGATCGGCACCAAGGCGCGCCAGCAGATCGAGAAGCTCCTCGGCTGCAAGGTGTTCTTGCAATTGCACGTCAAGGTGGAGAAGGACTGGACCCAGACCTCGCGCGGCCTGCGCCGCGCCGGCTATGGGGAGGAGCGATGACGACGCGCATCGGCTTCTTGCTCTTTCCCCGCCTCACCCAGCTCGACCTGACCGGGCCGTACGAGGTGTTCGCGCGGCTCCCCGACGCGCAGGTGCTGCTCGTCGGCCGCGGCGAGGCGCGCAGCGACACCGGGCTGCGGCTGACTCCCGACGTGGGGCCTTCCGATGCGCCCCAGCTCGACGTCCTCTGCGTGCCCGGAGGCCCCGGCGTGAACGCCGCGATGGAAGACGAGGCGCTGCTCCGGTTCTTGCGGGCGCAGGCGGAGCGCGCGGCCTGGGTCACGTCCGTGTGTACCGGGGCGCTGGTACTGGGCGCGGCCGGGCTCCTGCGCGGGTACCGCGCGACCACGCACTGGCTCAGCCTCGATCTGCTGGCGGCGTTCGGCGCCACGCCGGTCCAGGAGCGCGTGGTCATCGACCGCAACCGCGCGACCGGCGGCGGCGTGACCGCCGGGATCGACTTCGGCCTGCGCCTGGCCGCCGAGCTGCGCGGAGAGAAGGTGGCGCAGGCCATCCAGCTCGGGATGGAGTACGACCCGGCGCCGCCGTTTCAAGCCGGCTCGCCGCGCAGCGCCGATCCCGAGCTGGTCCAATCCGTCTCGGCGGCGCGGCGCGGGATCGACGACGAGCGCCGCCGCATCGTTGAGCGCGCCGCGGCGAAACTCGTGCGCTAGAAGTCGATGCTGGCCGACACGATGCCGACCGCGGAGGTCGTGTCGGTGCGCTTCGGCTGTGCGACCCCGACCAGGCCCTGTACCTGGAAGTTGTGCAGGAGGGTGCCCAGGTTGCGGGCCACGATCCACGACACCGCCGGCCCCGCGGTCAGGTCGTAGTCGCGGCCGGTCTTCGGGGGAGCGCCGACGGGGGTGGCGCCCTCGTCCTCGACCTTGGCTTGCAGGCGGCCGTCGAGGCCGGCGCGCAGGTCCTCGCTGAATCGGTAGCCCGCGAATGCCTTGCCCTCGACGTCCTTGCCGTTCTCGCCGCCGGTCTCGACGCCGAACACCGCGTTGAGCACCAGCTCCACGTTCCCGAACCGGCGCCCGGCGAGCAGCAGGAACTCGACCTCGCCCTGGTCCGGATGGAAGCCCACCGTCTTGAAGCGGGCGCCGGCCGACAGGTCCAGCCCTGCGCGCGACTGCGAGAGGATCTGGTACCGCACCCGCGCCGACGGCCCGTTCGCGCCGACCTGCCAGTACATCCCGACGTCGCCGGCCAGGTTCTCCACCGGAGCCCACTGGATGGTCCCGGAGATGTTGGCCTGCCCCTTGGTGCCGTTCACGCCCATCTCGTCGCTGGTGCCGGTGGTGATGCCGCTGACCCGCACCGTCCCCTTGGCCGGGACGGCGGGCGCCTCGCTGAGCAGGCTGTCGCGGTCGATGCCTTCGGCGCGGGCAGCGAGTGCGATGCAGGCCGTGGCGGCGAGAAGAAAACGCATTTGGCTCCTCCGGGCGGACGGGCGCTGCTCCCGAGCGGGGGCGGAGCGTGGCCCAGGAACGGGCGCCGCGTCAACCGCTGCCTGATTGCATTGACGGGTCAAAGTGCCTCTGACATATCCCCTCCGGCCGTGAAGAAGCGCTACTTCATCCACACCTTCGGCTGCCAGATGAACGAGCACGACTCCGCCCGCATGGGCGAGTCCCTCCTCCGGGCCGGCTGGCTCCCGGCGGAGGCCGCCGAGAGCGCGGACCTGGTGCTCCTCAACACCTGCGCCATCCGCGAGAAGGCCGAGGACAAGCTCTACTCCGCGTTGGGCCGCTACCGGATGGTGAAGGCCCAGCGGGGCGCGCGCATCGGGGTGGCCGGCTGCGTGGCGCAGCAAGAGAAGGAGGGGCTCCTCGAGCGGGCTCCGTACGTCGACTTCGTGCTCGGCCCGGACCAGATCGCGCGCATCGCCGAGCTGGCGGAGCAGGGAGGGGTCGAGACCGGCTGGGTCCCGTCCGAGGAGTACGTGTTTCCGCAGGCCGACCCGGAGGGCGCGCGAGGCAAGGCCACCGCGTTCGTCACCGCCACGAAGGGCTGCGACAACGTCTGCAGCTTCTGCGTGGTGCCGCACACGCGCGGGCGCGAGGTGTCCCGGCCCTACGGCGACATCTTGCGCGAGGTCGCGGCGCTGGCCGCGGTGGGCGTCCGCGAGGTCACCCTGATCGGGCAGAACGTGAATTCCTACTCGGGCGGGTGCAGCTTCGCGCAGCTCATCCGCCGCGTCGCCGCGGTGCCGGACCTGCGGCGCATCCGCTTCACCACCAGCCATCCGATGGACCTCTCGCCGGAGCTGGTCGGCTGCTTCCGCGAGGTGGAGAAGCTCATGCCTCACTTCCACCTGCCGGTGCAGCACGGCGCGGATACGGTGCTCGAGCGCATGCGGCGGCGCTACACGGTCGCCGAGTACGAGGACCGCGTGGCGGGCCTGCTCGCCGCCTGCCCACAGGTCGCGCTGACGAGCGACATCATCTGCGGCTTCCCTGGCGAGACGGAGGAAGAGCACGGGCGGACGCTCGCGCTCTTGCGCCGCGTCCCCTACGACAACCTCTTCAGCTTCGTGTTCAGCGAGCGCCCGCACACCGCGGCTGCGCTGCGGCTTTCCCGGGAGCGCGCGGCGGCGCAGCGCAGCCCGGAGTGGCTGGAGGTCCCGCGCCCGGTCGCCACCCGCCGCCTCGAGGAGGTGCACCGGCTCCAGCAGGCGCGCACGCTGGCGCGCCACCGGTCGCGCACGGGCGGCGAGGTGGAGGTGCTGGTGGAGAGCGCCCGCACGCAGCCGGGGGTCCACGGGGAGCGTTTCGGCCGATCCCGGGAGAACTGGACCGTCCATTTCGCCGGGGCCTCGGCGGTGGGCGACCTGGTCCGCGTCCGCGTCGAGCGGGCCGGGCTCGTCGCGCTGGTCGGAGCCCAGGTCGCGGTGATCGACGCCACCCCTCACCCGGCGCCGCCCGCTCCGCGCACGCGGCTCGCGGTGGTGAGCGCGTAAGCGGATGCTCCCGCTCGTGGCCTTGGTGGGACGGCCCAACGTGGGCAAATCGAGGCTCTTCAACCGCATCGTGGGCCGGCGGCTCGCCATCGTGGAGGACACGCCGGGAGTGACGCGCGACCGGCAGTACGCCGAGGCCGATCACGCCGGCCGCCGCTTCCGGGTGGTGGACACGGGCGGGTTCACGCCCAAGGCCGAGGAGCAGCTCGTGCGCGCCGTCCGCGAGCAGGCCGACGCCGCGATCCGCGAGGCCGACGTGCTCGTGCTGGTGGTCGACGCGGAGCAGGGGCTCGCCGGCGCCGACCGGGAGCTGGCGGCGCTGCTCCGCAAGGGCGGCAAGCCCGTGCTGCTCGCCGCCAACAAGGTCGATTCCACCCGCCGCGCCGAGGCCCTGGACCTGGGCGAGCTGCACTCGCTCGGCTTCGACGTCTTCCCCTTGAGCGCCGAGCACGGCCGCGGCGTGTCGGAGCTGCTCGACGCCGCGGTCGAGGAGCTGCCGCCGCGCTCGGAGGAGGAAGACGCGCAGCCGGAGGAAGGGCCCGAGGCGCGTCCCGGCGGGCCCGTGCGCCTGGCAGTCGTCGGACGTCCCAACGTGGGCAAGTCCACGCTGCTCAACCGGCTGCTCGGGGAGGAGCGCTTCGTCGCTGCCGCCATGCCCGGCACCACCCGCGATGCCGTGGAGGAGTCGACCCGTCACGGAGGGCGCACCTTCGTCCTGGTGGACACCGCGGGTCTGCGCAAGAAGCGGCAGGTGACCGACAAAGTGGAGGTGTTCAGCGCCCAGCGCGCGCTCCGCGCGGTGGAGCGCGCCGACGTGGTGGTGGTGCTCACGGACGCCACGCAGCTCGGCGTCGAGCAGGACGCGCGGATCGCGGCGCAGGCGGAGGAGCGCGGCCGCGCGGTGATCCTGGCGGTGAACAAGTGGGACCTGGTGCGCGACAAGGAAGGCGAGGCGAAGCGGCTGCGCGAGGAAGCCGCCCGGCACTTGCAGCACGTCGGCTACGCCCCGCTCGTGTTCGTCAGCGCGCTGGAAGGGACGCGCGTGCAGCGCATCCTCGACCTCGCCGCCGAGCTGCACGACCAGGCGGCGACGCGCCTCAAGACGCCCGAGCTGAACGACTGGGTGCAGCGCACGCAGGACGAGCATCCCGCTCCACTCTGGCGCGGATACCCGGTGCGCTTCTCCTACGCGGTGCAGGTCGGAGTCCGGCCGATCAGCATCGCCATCCAGTGCAACCGGCCTCAAGCCGTGGACGAGGCCTACCGGAGGTTCCTGGTGAACCGGTTCCGCGAACGTTTCCAGCTCCACGTCCCGGTGCGCCTCGTCCTCCGCCAGAAGAGCCGCTCCACTCCTCGCGGTCGGGGTGAGCGCGCGTGAATCCACAGCACGCCGACGCCGGAGCGGTGAACATCGACTCGCCCGAGCTGTGGGTGGGCTTCCTCGCCGGCGTGCTGGTGCTGCTCGGCCTGGATCTCTACCTCTCCTCGCGGCGCGGCCACGGGGAGCGCTTCCGCGAGGCGATCGGCTGGAGCGTCTTCTGGATCGTGCTCTCGCTGGCGTTCGGCGCCTGGCTCTGGTTGCGGTACGGCGACGAGGCGGGCCTGGAGTTCTTCGCCGGCTACCTGCTGGAGAAGTCCCTCTCGGTCGACAACCTCTTCGTGTTCGTGCTGCTCTTCCAGAGCTTCGCCATCCCGCCGGAGTACCAGCACCGGGTGCTGTTCTGGGGGGTGCTGGGGGCCCTGATCCTGCGGGGCGGGCTGATCCTCGCCGGGGTGGCGCTGGTCCACCGCTTCCGCTGGGTCATCGCGATCTTCGGCGCCATCCTCGTCTACACGGCGGCCAAGATCGCGCTCCACCGCGACGAGGAGGAGCGCTCCCCGGCGGACAACCCGGTGGTCCGGTTCGTGCGCAAGCACATGCCGATGATCGACGCCATCGAAGGACCCCAATTCCTCGTCCGCAAGGAGGGGCGGCTGTACGCGACTCCGCTGCTCCTCGCGCTGGTCGCCGCGGAGACCGCGGACCTCGTCTTCGCGCTGGACTCGATCCCGGCCGTGTTCGCGGTGACCGACGACTCCTTCCTGGTCTTCTCCAGCAACGTCTGCGCGCTCCTCGGGCTCCGGGCGCTCTACTTCGTGGTGCGCGGCGCCCTGGCGCGGGTGCGGTACCTCAAGCCCGGGCTGGCCGCCATCCTCTTGTTCGTAGGGCTGAAAATGCTGTTCTACCGGTGGGTGCACCTGCCCACCGGCACGTCCCTGGCGATCATCGGGGGCATCCTGGCGGTGGCGATCGCGGTCTCCTGGCTCCGGCCGGCTCCGCCCGAGTGACTTGCGCCCGCCCGCTCCTCGGGGCAGCCTTGCCTGGCATGTGCCGAATGGTGGGATACATCGGGCCGCCGCTGACCCCGGCGGAGCTCGTGCAAAAGCCGCCGCACTCGCTCTACGCGCAGAGCTACCGGCCGCGCGAGATGACGAGCGGCACGGTGAACGCCGACGGCTGGGGCGCGGCGCTCTGGCTCGGCGACGGCCGTCCCGAGCCGGCGCTGTACAGGAGCCCGCAGCCCATCTGGGCGGATCCGAATCTACCGCTGGTATGCGACCGGCTGCACGCCACGGCCGCGCTCGCGGCGGTGCGCAGCGCGACGCCGGGGATCCCTTACGAGCTGGGCTGCGTGCAGCCGTTCGCGCGGGGACGCGTCGCCTTCCTCCACAACGGGTTCGTCACGGGCTGGCAGAGCGGGCCCGCGCGCCTGCTTCGCGAGGGGCTCGGAGACGCGGCGTACCAAGCGGTGCAGGGCGGCAGCGACTCGGAGGGGCTGTTCGCGCTGGTGCTCGACGCGCTCGATCGGGGCGCGGCCTCGCTGCCGGACGCCGTGCGGTCCGCGCTGCAGCGCTTGCAGCGCATCTGTTCGCAAACGAGCTCCACGGCCGTGGCGACGCTCCTGGCCAGCGACGGCGAGGTGCTGGTCGGGGCACGGCATGCGATCGGCCTGGCGCCCGCGAGTCTGTATTCCGCGGGTGGTCCGTCCGGCGGTCGCGAGCTAGGTTGGTGCATGGCGTCGGAACCTCTCTGGCCAGACGCGCAGGGCATCGCACGCTTCCGGGAGGTCCCGGCGGGCCACCTCGCGGTGGCGCGGAGGGGGAGCGAACCGCGAGTGGAGGCCTTGTCGTGACCATTCCGCAGGGTGCGAGAGGAGAGGGGCCGGCCGCCCAGCTCGTGGAGGCGCGCGCGTTCCTGCTCAAGGCGATGGCCCGCCTGCCGGCCGAGCGGTGGGCCGAGCGCCCGTCGCCCGCCTACAGCCCGGTGGGTTGGCACCTGGGCCACGTCGCGGCGATGCAAGCGCGATGGCTGCTGCCGGGCGAACGGGCGGGCGAGCGGTTCGGGGGATTCTTCGATCCGACGCAAACGACGAAGACCGCTCGCGTGGAGCTTCCGGCGCCGGAAGAGCTGCGGGCCTGGCTCGCGGAGGTCCTGGAGAGGGTCCGGGAGCGGCTGCGCACGCAGTCGGCGCCGGTGATCGATGGCCTGCCGGCGGACTTCCTCGTCCGCCACCTCGCCCAGCACGAGCTGCAGCACGCGGAGCACGTGCAGGTCATCGCGGCGCTGTTCCACGGCCGCCTGCAGCGCGGAGCCCTGCTGGCCGAGGTGCGCGAGCCCGCGCGTCTCCAGTTCCCCGGCGGCGCGTCGGCGTCCATCGGCAGCGACGATGCCCCGGAAGCGTACGACAACGAGCGCCCGGCGCATCGGGTCCGGCTGGAGCCGTTCTGGATCGACGCTGTCCCGGTCACGGTGCGCGAGTTCGGCGACTTCGTCGAGGCGGGCGGCTATGGCGAGGAGCGCTTCTGGACTCCGGAGGGCTGGCGCTGGCGCGCCGCGAACGCGGTCGAAAAGCCGCTGGGATGGCCCGACGCCCCGCTCCATCACCCGGTGAGCTGCATCTCCTGGTTCGAGGCGGACGCGTACGCGCGCTGGCGCGGGGCGCGGCTGCCGACCGAGGCCGAGTGGGAGGCCGCGCGCCGCGCCGGCCTGCCCGGATGCGGCCAGGTCTGGGAGTGGACCTCGAGCTGGTTCGAGCCGTACGACGGATTCCGGGCCTATCCGTACGAGGCCTATTCCACGCCCTGGTTCGGCACCCACAAGGTGGTTCGCGGCGGCAGCTGGGCAACGCATCCGCGCCTCAAGCGTCCAAGCTTCCGCAACTGGTACGAACCGGGGTTCCGGGAGATCCCCGCCGGCGTGCGCTGCGCGGGAGGGCTGTAGATGCGGCGATTCGAGCAGGCGCAGGGCGGCGGAGGCCGGCCGGCCCGGACGGCGACCCTGGTGAGCACCGATGCGGAGGCTGCCGCGCTCGACGAGCTCCGCGAGGCGCTCCAGCGGACCCCGCGCGAGGTCCCCTGCAAGTACCTGTACGACGACCGGGGCTCGGCGCTGTTCGAGCAGATCACCCGCCTCCCGGAGTACTACCCGACCCGGACCGAGCGCGCCTTGCTGCTGGAGCAGGCCGGCCCGATCGTCGAGGCTGCCGGCGGCGCGCGGCTGTCGGAGATGGTGGAGCTGGGCAGCGGGGCCGCCTCGAAGACGGTGGCGCTCCTCGACGCGGCGCTGCGGCTGGGCGGCAGCCCGCGCTACGTCGCCGTGGACATCTCCGCGCACGCGCTGGCGCGCACGCGCGAGCTGCTCGCCCAGGCGCGCCCGGAGATCCCCGTCGACGAGGTCCTCGCCGACTACACGCAGGAGCTGCGGCTGCCGCCCGCTGCCGGCGGCGGTCCGCGGCTGGCGCTCTTCCTCGGCGGCACGATCGGCAACGACGAGGACCCCGACGCGATCGGCCTCTTGGTCCGCGTGCGCAGCCACCTCGCCCCGGGAGACCTGCTCCTTCTCGGGGCAAATCTCGTAGCCGAGCCCGCCGTCATCCACGCCGCGTACAACGACTCGGCGGGCGTGACTGCGGAGTTCAACCGCAACATCCTGCGCAACGTGAACGCGGTGGCCCGGAGCGGATTCGATCCGGCGGCGTTCGAGCATTACGCGCCGTACGTGGTCGAGCGGCAGCGGATCGAGATGTGGCTCGTGGCGCGCGATGCGCTCGACGTCGACCTGGGCCGGATCGGCGGCCGGCTGAAGCTCGCGCGGAGCGAAGGGATCCGCACCGAGATCTCTCGCCGGTTCACGCGTGACCAGGTGCTGCGGCTGCTGGACGAATCCGGCTTCTCGCCGGAGCGCTGGTTCGAGTCTCCGGACGGGCGGTTCGGCCTCGCGCTTGGGCGCGCGCGCGCTGCGCTGCGCGGGCTGTAGCCGGGCAGGGGGCGGCCGCCGCAAGTACGCGAAATCGCAGCGGAGCTTCGGCGCTTCCGCTCCTCGAGGGCGGCGGCGCTTTCGCGGCAGCGGAGGGGTGCCCGTGGGCCGCTGTGGTGCGACTTGACGAGACCCCGGCCTTTGTCGGACAAAGCCGCTCCCACACTGCAAGGGGGCTCTCAAATGCGCCAGCGTTCTCTGAACGCATTCCTCGCTGTCTTGTTCGCCGCCGCGATGGCTGCGCACGCCGTCGTGAACAACGCCGACGGGCGTCCACCCGCCACTGGAATCGCGGACGGCTACGCGATCGTGACCCTCTCGGATCCGCCTCTGGCCGACTGGCCCGGCGCCGCTCGCGCGAAGAACGGCAAGATCGACTTCAACAACGGCGCGAACGGCCGCTACCAGGCGGCGCTCGCGCAGGCGCGGAACGACTTCAAGCAGTGGCTGAAGGCGACCAACTCGCCCGCCCAGGTGCTGCGCGAGTACGACACGGTCCTGAACGGCTTCGGAGTCCAGTTGAACGGCGCAAGCTTCGATTCTCTGCGCGCCGGCCCCGGCGTTACCTCCGTCGAGCCGAGCCTGACCTACGCGCCCACCATGAATCGCTCGGTCGGCGTGATCAACGCCTCGGCCGCCTGGACGGCGGTCGGAGGAGTCGCGAACGCAGGCGCGGGCATCAAGATCGGCGTGCTCGACACCGGCATCGACCAGACCCACCCGTTCCTGACCGACAACTCGCTCACGCCGCCGGCGGGGTTTCCCAAGTTCGATCCAGGCAACCAGCAGTTCACCAGCAGGAAGGTGATCGTCGCGCGCGTCTACTTCACTGGGAAGCCGGGCTCCTTCACGGCGCAGGCGCTGCAGGATCACGGAACGCACGTTTCGGGGACGATTGCGGGCGTGAACGGCACGACTGCGCCGGCAACCGCCACCACTCCCGCGGTGAGCGGCCTCACCGGCGTCGCCCCCAAGGCGTTCCTCGGCAACTACAATGTGTTCCCTGGGCAGACGGGGAACGCGACGTCGCACGACATCGCGCAGGCAATCGAGGACGCCGTCAAGGACGGCATGGACGTGATCAACATGAGCCTCGGCGGCGGCATCAACGGCTTCAAGGACCAGCTCACCGTTGCCAGCAACCGCGCCGCCAAGGCGGGCATGGTGGTTGCCATCGCGGCCGGCAACTCCGGGCCCGGGGTGAACACGGTCGAGAGCCCCGGCCAGGCCGCTGACGCGATCACGGCCTGCGCCTCGACGAACAATCACTTCTTCGGGATCTTGCTCACGGTCGCTTCGACGACTTTCGGCGCTGCCGTCGGCGACTTCGGCAGCTTCAACCCGGCCGTCACCGCGCCGCTGGCGAACTGGACCGATTCCTCCGGCGCCACCAAGGCCTGCACCGCCGTGACGGGCACGCCCTTCGCCGGCAGCATCGTCGTGATCGACCGCGGCACCTGCACATTCTCGACGAAGATCCGGAACGCGCAAAACGCCGGGGCGGCGGGCGTGGTGGTGGTGAACAACGTGGCGGGCGACCCGACCGCGATGGGGAAGGACGGCACGCCGAACCAGCCCACGATCTCGGGCGTGATGGTCGGCCTCGCCGACCGCACCGCGATTCGCGCGGACGCGGGGCAGAACGCGACGGTGAACGGCGCGACGGTGGTCGAGGTTCTGACGAACAACCAGAACTTCCTCGCCGGCTTCTCCAGCCGCGGTCCGGCCAACCTGCTCGATATCAAGCCCGACGTCTGCGCCCCGGGCGTGAACGTCTTCTCGTCCGTCCCGGGCAACGGCTTTGCGATGTTCCAGGGCACGAGCATGGCGACGCCGCACGTGGCCGGCTCGTCCGCGCTGTTGCGGCAGCTGCATCCGGACTGGACGCCGGCGATGATCAAGAGCGCGCTGGTCGACACCGCGACCCGAGCTGCCAACCTCCGCACGACCAA